>DJMI01000015.1 GCA_002435335.1 Nitrosomonas sp. UBA6494 | reverse complement strand
ATACGCTGCTTCCGCTTGCCGAGCAAGTCGATGCGATTCCTGTAGGGTATTTGTGATTGAGTAAGCAAGGATTTATGGATTGTCCTGTTTTTTTGCAACCGGATTCAATCCCAACGCGGCGATCAGCATGCCCAGCAGCGCCAAGCCGGCGACGATGGGGAATGCGTTCAAATAGCTGCCGGTGACATCCTTGATATTGCCGGATAGCAGCATACCCAGGAAAGCGCCGGCGCCGTAGGCGGTGTAAACCAAGCCGTAATTTTGCGCGTAATGTAGTTTGCCGAAGAATATGCCGGTCGTGGTGGGGGCGATGGTGAGCCAGCCGCCCAGGCATAGCCACAACGCGCTGAATGCGAGCAAGTACACCGCCGCATTGTTTTCGCCGAAAAAATACAGCAACAGAGACGCGGCGAGAATGATGGCGAACGAGAGCATGGCGGTATGCTTCGGGCCGAGTTTGTCAGTGACTATACCGAATAGCGGGCGTCCCAGTCCGTTGAATACCGCGAACAGAGAGACGGCCAGCGCCGCTGTCGCCGCATCCAATTGCGCGACTTCGCTGCCGACCGGGGAGGCAATGCCGATAGCCATCAATCCGGCGAGGCAGCCGATAGTATACGTAGCCCATAAGGCAAGAAAGCTGCGGGTTTTCAGCATGCCGCGCCTGTCGATATCCGGNNCATCGCTTTCATCAGCGGCGCGGTTACCAGCGGCGATACGCCGAATCCCAATACCGTCAGACCGATCGCCAAACCGCTTTTCTGCGGAAACCACTTTGCGACCACGGCAATCGGGCAGCCGTAAACGATGCCCACACCGGCACCGCCGATGACGCCGTATAACAAAGACAGAATTGCGATGTCGGTAGAAAAACTGGCGGCAATCCATCCCGCAGCCACTAAAAAACCGCCCAGCGTGGCTGTTTTTCTTGGGCCCCATTGCGCCATCAAACTCCCGGCAAGCGGCATCGTCAGCGCAAATACCACCAGGAAAACCATGAAAGGATAACCGCTTTGGCCGGATGTGATATCCCACAGCGCTTCCAGAGGTTTTCTGAAAATACTGAAGGCGTAAATGGAGCCGAGGCAAATATTGATCGATAATCCGACCGCTACAAATACCCACCGGCCTTTTTCCGTCGCCATGCCGAATAATTGCAAATCTTGCCGGGTCATTTTAGTTTTTTA
This sequence comes from Nitrosomonas sp. UBA6494, assembly GCA_002435335.1. Classification (GTDB taxonomy): domain Bacteria; phylum Pseudomonadota; class Gammaproteobacteria; order Burkholderiales; family Nitrosomonadaceae; genus Nitrosomonas. The sequence continues at coordinate 2,426 of DJMI01000015.1, read as the reverse complement.
TCCATCTTTGCAGTGCAGCGGTTAATCGGTCGGAAATGATGAAGTTGTGATAAACAAAGGGCAGTGCTCATGAATTCGGCTGTTTGGTTCGATTCCTTCGCATCCATGCTGCTTTCGCGAGGTGAAAACCCGCTGTGGGTTGCTCAGCAAATGGGGCATGAAGATTGGAGCATGATTATTAAGGTTTATGGGCGATTGATTCCGCAATCAAAAAAATGATTTTATAAATGCTGATCAATATCCATGCGGCCGTGCAGGATACGGACAATTTCAATTTGATCTTTGCCTTTAAGTCGATAAAAGATCAAATGCTTACCAACACCAAACTTATAATAACCTTCCTGAATATCATTGCATGCGCGTCCTATTTCCGGTTTGTCAGCAAGATCATGAAAGGCGGTATCAAGTTGAGTCAGATAGCGTGTTTGTTGCGACTTTCCCCATTGCTTCCGTGTGTAACGGCCAATTGAGAGCATGTCGGATCTTGCCTTTTGGGTGAGGGTGAATGATCCCATCTAACCTTCACGTTCCAATTCATCCAGAATGTTTTGCAAAGAATAATCAGACGTGCCGCTTTGCTCACCTTCAATCAAAGCATGGCGTAAGGCTTCCAACTTGGCTTCTCGTTCCTCGAGCAAACGCAATCCCGCCCGTATGGCTTCGCTGGCCGAGCCATAACGGCCGGTTTCAATCTGTTGCGCCAGAAATTTCTCAAAATGTTCGCCCAGTGTCACACTGGTATTTTTTTGAACGGGCATAAAAGCCTCCATGCAAGATCTGCCAATATTTGGTTATAATATTTATTGGTATTTTACAACAAATAATTACTTGTAATAACTCACCCTATTCATTCTGACTCTATTCGTTATTCACTGCTAATTGATTGAATGGCGGATGGAAGATCAAAAACCTAATTTAGAAGCGTCGCGCGCGATTAGCGACAACAACGACGACAAAGGAGGAGGCGGCGGAGCGGAAAAGCGCGGCAGCCTTTATGGAAATCACCCGTAGAAGTTAAAGCAGATTTCAGAAATGCCAGTATTCTCAAAGATGGCAGAGCCGTTTTTAATATAGCAGGCAATAAATACCGGATTATCGTATGGATAAACTATGCCTATGGTGTTGTGTATATCTGTTTCATAGGCACACATGCCCAGTATGACCAAATTGACGCACAAACTATTTAATACAAGAACTAATCATGGAAATCAAACCGATCAAAACTGACGCCGACTACCGCGCAGCGTTAAAAGAAGTGGAATCATTGATGTCAGCCGAACCCAATACGCCGGAAGGTGAAAAACTGGATATTCTGGCAACACTGATAGAAGCCTATGAACGCACACATTTTCCGCTTGATCTTCCCGATCCCGTTGAAGCTATCAAATTTAAAATGGAACAGAAAGGTCTAACAATCAAAGACCTTGAACCGATGATCGGAAAAAGTAACCGCGTTTATGAAGTATTAAACCGTAAACGATCACTGACACTTAATATGATTAGGAAACTACATCAAGAATTGGGTATTCCTGCTGAGTCTTTGATAAAACAATCAGTTCAAACGAATTGTGTTTAATAGAAATTACATACATCAATCAATTTCGACCCACTGCTGTCCCACAATTATTTATCACCACAAAGTTCCTTGCACGTAATTAAAATTTTCAGGCGGCGGTTCGTTTTTAATCAGCGTAATCAGATCACGTTTAGTGAATAAATTAAGTGACAATAACCTCAAAATTTGCTGTAAAGATGCATGTACTTTGTTGCTAAATTTAATGAATGCCAGAAGTAAATAAACGCACATGGCAATCCAAATCTGGGTCATCACGGCATTTTTGCTATTGCCCAGAAACGATTTAATTTTAAGGTTTTGCTTAATCCATTTGAAAAACAATTCGACCTGCCAACGTTGCTTGTAGATATCCGCAATAGTTTGTGCAGACAGGTGAAAATGATTGGTGAGAAAGATATATTCCCGCTTTGTTTCTTCATCCCGATAGATAACCTGACGAATATCGGGCAGTTGTTTTTTTCTGGATCGCAAAGAATTGAAACGAATGATCGAATCGCAGATAACTGCTGAATCAGCAGGAACCGGTTTGCGCTTAATAATCTCATAGGTGGCATTACTGCGTTGCCGAGTAACGTAGAAAATACCTTCTCCTGTTAACGACTTATACCAGGAGTAATCATTGTAGCCACGATCGCATACAACGATACTGCCTTTTGGCAGCGTGAGCAGTTTGGCGCACTCACTATCGGCTTTTTTACTTTCTGTTATAGTCGCAAACGCAGGAAGATAACCTCTTAAATCAAGCCCAACTTGAAGCTTCATCGCACCTTTTCCCAATGCGTAATGTGACCAGGGAAAAATTTTCAATGACAGATCAATCAATGAAGCGAGCTATGATCAGATCTGGTGT
>DJMI01000151.1 GCA_002435335.1 Nitrosomonas sp. UBA6494 | reverse complement strand
TCGCCGAGGATCATGAACGTGGCGGTGCCTTTGCCGAAGCATTCGCCGATATTCGGGCAGGACGCTTCTTCGCAGACGGTATGCAGTTTGTGTTCACGCAGCAAGCGTTTGACTTCGTAATAATTTTCACTGTTTGGTGAGCGAACGCGTATCCACGACGGTTTGCGCAGCAGGTCGTTACGTGATTGCGGTGCGATTTTGACGGGATTGCGCGCGGTTTTGTCGGCGCCTTTCTGACGGGTATCGGTGGTCATGATGTTTGAGTCGTTGATCGGTTAAGAAGTTGTTGTTGCAAATGATCGGCCAATTTGGAAGCCAGTGTATCCAAGTCGTCGGCAATACCCAAGTCTTTGGTTTGCGTGACTTGCAGTCCTCTGTAGCCGCAGGGATTGATATACGAGAATGGCGTTAAATCCATGTCGACATTGAGCGCTATGCCGTGATAGCAGCACTGTCGCTTGATTTTAATACCCAAAGAAGCAATTTTGGCGCCATTGACATAAACACCGGGAGCGTCGTGGCGTGCTTCGGCTTCAACACGGTAGTTATGCAATAAGCCGATTACCGCATTTTCCATGTGGCTGACCAGCTCGCGCACGCCGAGCTTCAACCGGCGCAGGTCGAGCAGCAGATAAGCGATGATTTGCCCCGGGCCGTGATAGGTGATTTGTCCGCCGCGGTCGGTTTTGATGACATCAATATCGTGACTGCACAGCAAATGCTCCGCTTTACCTGCGATGCCTTGGGTAAATACTGGGGGATGCTGCAATAGCCAGATTTCGTCGGCGGTTTGTTCGGTTCTTGAATCAGTGAAATCTTTCATCGCCTGCCAGGTTGTCCGGTAATCCGATAATTCCATAGTTCTAACGATAAGGCACTGCGATTGCGACATGGAAAATTACAGTACCACGGCAACAGCCGGGTGATCGGAAAGTTCTTGATACAAAGCATCCAATTGCGCCCGGGATGTGGCGCGAATGGTGCAGGTAATACTCAAGTAAGTACCGTTTTTGCTGGCTCTAACCGACATGGTGGCGGCATCGAAATCAGGTGCATGATACTGGACAATGGAAAGTGCAGTTTGCGTGAAATCCTGTGCAGCTTTTCCCATAATCTTGATTGGAAAATCACAGGGATATTCAATCAGCGAAGGTTGATCAGCCATCGGTGCAATAGCAAAGTTTCGCTAAAATCAACCGGCTGTGCCGGAAGTCAGTCCACGCATACGCGTGGCTTTATAGTTTTGATACAGCGCATGCAAGCGAGTAAACAATTTGCCTGGTTTGCCGTCGCCAACCGGTTTTTTGTCCAACGATGTGATCGGCATGATTTCTTTGGTTGACGATGTCAATAAAATTTCATCGGCCAAACGGACTTCCGTTTCGCTAATTGGCCGCACTTCATGGGCCATTTGATCGGCGGCTGCTAATTCGAGTACGACATCGTACGTGATGCCGGGTAACATCAGATTACTTTTCGGTGGCGCCAGCAAGATGTTGTTCTTGACGATGAAAATGTTGCTGGCTGCGCCTTCGGTCAAGAAACCATCGCGAATCAGGATGGTTTCCGTGGCTTGCGCGTCGACGGCCAATTGCCGTAACAGTACATTGGGCAGTAGCGATATTGCTTTCACATCGCAGCGTGCCCAACGGTTATCGACGGCGGTAATAGCGGCTGCACCGCTGATCAGCATTTCAGCAGGCGGCGGCAGCAGCGGATTGCTCATGATGAAAACGGTCGGTGCCACATTGACGGGGAAAGCATGGTCGCGCTTGGCAACGCCGCGTGTGATGTGCAGATAGATATATTGATCTTCGCCGTCGTTTTGCGCAACGACTTGCTCCAGCAGGTGTCGCCATTCATCGTTGTCGAAAGGATTCTTTAACCGGATGCCGTCCAAACTATACTGCAATCGTTTAAGATGTTCGTCTAGCCGGAATGGTTTACGCGAGTAAACCGGAATCACTTCATATACGCCGTCACCGAAAATAAAACCGCGATCGAGTACCGGAATACAGGCTTCCTCGATAGGCATAAACTTACCGTTCAAATAGATCATGCAAACTTTTTGGTTTATTGAAAAAATCAGTTAAACAGCAATTTTACACTATCCCAGGCACGTCCAAGGAAGTTGGCTGTTTCGACTTTTTCCAAAGCAACCAGCGGATAGGTTTCTACCGTTTTATCTTCCAGCGTAAATCGGACGGTGCCAACTTCTTGCCCCAATTCGATCGGAGCGATCAACGGCTGTTTGTATTCCATGGTTGCCTTCAGTTTGTCCGCTTGACCTTTGGGTAGTGTGAAATAGACATCGCGGTCGAAACCTGCTTTAAATTCGCTTTGCGAGCCCTTCCATAACGGAATGGAAGTGAGCGCATCGTTCTTTTTGTATAAATGCAGCGTATCGTAAAATTGGAAACCGTAGTTTAGCAAGCGCTGACTTTCCACGCTACGTGCATTGGCTGATTTGGCGCCGATTACCACCGAAATCAAGCGTCGTTTATCCCGGGTTGCCGAAGTGATCAAGCAATACCCCGCAGTTTTTGTCCATCCGGTTTTCATGCCGTCGACATGCGGATCGATCCATAATAAGCGATTGCGGTTGGGCTGCGTAATATTGTTATAGGTATATTCCTTCAACGAATAGAGCGGATAAAATTGTGGAAACTCGCGGATGATTGCCGTTGCAAGCAGGGTTAAATCATGCGCGGTGGTATAGTGCTCAGGGTCGGGTAATCCGGTTGTGTTGGTGAAGTGGGTGTTTTGCATCCCCAACCGCTGTGCTTGCTCATTCATCAGTTTTGTAAAGGCTGCTTCCGAGCCTGCGACCGCTTCCGCCAATGCGATGCACGCATCATTGCCGGACTGAACGATCATACCGCGAATCAGTTCATCGACGGTAACCGGTTTCTTCGGTTCGATAAACATGCGTGAACCGATCATGCGCCAAGCGGTGTTAGATACAGGAACGACCTGATCCAAGGCCAACTGATTTTGTTTAATGGCGGAGAAAACCACGTAAGCCGTCATCAATTTGGTCAGAGAGGCTGGTTCTATGCGTTCGTGTGCGTTTTCACCGGCCAATACCTGACCGCTTTGAAAATCGGAAAGTAAATAAGCTTTGGCAGCTATGGAGATACCTTGTTGCTGAGCAGAAACCGACGAAACTGCAAGACACAATAGCAATATTATGAGGAATAAACGCTTCATAGGAGTCAGCCAAAATAATAAGCATTATAGCTTGCCCGGACAGAATCTAAAACTACAGCTTAATGTCTTGTTTGTGTGATGAATTACGATGATTGTTGCAAGATACGGAGATATCCCTGGCTATGGGAGGCTGCAAAACAAGGGGGTTGTTAACCAATGCCATCGGCAATCTCAACTCGGTTTCTACCCTTATGTTTGGCTGAATAAAGTGCCTCATCGGCATGACGTAACAGCAAATCAGCATCCAGTGTTGTTTTTTGTTCCGAGCTGGCGGCAACACCAAGACTGATGGTTACCGGAATATTCGATTGATCGGTTTGTATCGGCTTGCACGCAACGGCTTGGCGAAATCGTTCCGCTGCTTTTGCCGCACCGGTTTTATCATAAGGCGAAATAATGGCCAAAAACTCTTCGCCGCCGTAGCGTCCGATGTATTCGTGAGATCTCGCGGATTGGGTAAGCCGGTCGGCAATTTCGCTGAGTACGGCATCCCCTGCAAGATGGCCGTAGGTATCGTTGATGGCTTTAAAATGATCAATATCGATCATGATGACCGAGATACCGAACCCCCCGCGTTTTGCGCGTTGAATTTGTTTGTGCAGAATATCGAAAATGGCGGGGCGATTGTACAGGCCGGTCAGTGCGTCGTGCGTAACGCGCTGCTCCAATGATTTCTTTTGTGCAATCAGTTGTTTGTTGAGTTTTATGCCGCGATACAATTGGGTTTTCTCAATAATGACCGATAATTGACTGGCGATTTGCAGCGGTAAATCCTTGTGTGTATCGTTATAACTATTCTTCTTGCGATTGGAGAAAAATACAAAGCCGATTAATTTGCCGTCTGCGACCAAAGGACAAACGAGGCATGCGCGAATACCTTCTTTTGTAATCGCTTGAGCAAGTACGGAGTTGGGGAATTTTTTTAGATAATCGCTCAAATCGTCGAAGATTCGGATTTCGTCGCTACTTAGCAGTGCCTGCAAACCCTCGTCGACAATGGAAATTGAGTGACCGGCATTCAATTCCAAAGGATCGTAGGCAGCGCGTACCCAATGCAATTTGAGTTTGGTGCCGCCACTTTCAATGAGCGCCAAACTGATCCGGTCATACGGCAAATGTTCTTGGAACGACTCGTAAATGTGATTGAGTACATCGATCAAATGCAAATTCAGATTGCACTCGACCATAATGCGATATAACGACTGGCTTCTTTCGGATTGTTTTTTTAAGTAATCGGATAACTTTTTAAGTGACTTGCCCAGGTGCCCGATTTCATCATCACCGGTGGGAATGTCAGGGGTAAAATTGCCGCGAGTCATGGCCTCGGCCGCTTTGCGCAATGCTTGGATTCGATCGTTTTTCTTCATTTTTTGCCATCCGAGAGCAATGAATTAACGGATTGTTGAAAAATGTTTTCAAGGTTGCCAATACAAGAACAAGAAATTTTTCAACAGTCTGGTTAATGATCAATACCCATACTACATTAATAAGCCTACTCGTTGTATGTGATTAACGGATTTTAGCTGCAAAAAAATAGCATACCGCTTTATCGGGAAAATTGATTTAAGCCAAATAATCGTGCAAAAAACGGTATGTCAAAAATGTGATATTACAAATCATTGAAAGGGTGTCGATGCTAAAATTCCGTTATTGTTTATAACGAATCGAGAAATGAGGCGATCCTGAAAATCGCAGTTGATCGCTTGGTTTTTGGGCGCGATATAATTTTTTAACGTTTAATTGGTTTTTAGGATGATAGGCGTATTGGTTCTTACACATGAGGATTTGGCTGAATGCTTGATTCGCTGCGCTTGCCATGTGACGGCAACGAAGCCGCAGCAATTAGCCTATTTAAGCGTGTTTCCGCAAGACGATCCCGATGAGGTTGTCGTCAAGGCGCGCGAAATGGTCGGTCAACTGAATAGTGGCGACGGTGTTGTGATATTGTGCGATATGCTCGGGGCAACGCCATGCAACGTCGCCACGCGATTGTTGCAACCGGGAAAAGTGGCGTGTATTGCAGGTGTCAATTTGCCGATGCTGGTGCGCGTTTTAACCTACCGCAACGAATCGTTGCCCGTGGTCGTCGAGAAGGGTATCGGCGGTGGTCAATGCGGTGTGATTGCCGTTAATGTGGAATCTTGTCATGCAGATTAAAGAAGTGGAAATCGTCAACAAGCTCGGTTTGCACGCACGAGCATCGGCCAAATTGACCAAACTGGCCAGTCAATTCAATTGTGAGGTCTGGGTAACGCGTAATAATCGGCGCGTGAATGCGAAAAGCATCATGGGTGTGATGACATTGGCGGCCAACAAAGGATCGCATATACAAATCGAAACCAGCGGCGACGACGAAGTCGAAGCGATGACCGCTCTGGTTGCGTTGGTTGCAGATTATTTCGGCGAGGGCGAATGAGCTTTATTCTACAAGGTATCGGCGTATCGGAAGGCATTGCCATCGGGCACGCGCATTTGGCTGCGCCCGCCGCACTGGAGGTGATGCACTATGTGATTCCGCGCAATCAAACCGACAAGGAAATTGCGCGCCTGGATAATGCTTTTGCTGTAGTTCGCGCCGAATTCGAAGCCTTGCAGCAATCTGTGGCCGACGGTCATGCACGTGCCGAATTTAGCGCTTTTCTGGAATTACACTTGATGATTCTGGATGACCCGACGCTTTCCGATGCAACGCGCGACATGATCGCGCAAACGCATTGCAACGCTGAATGGGCTTTGTCGCAGCAAATGCATGTGCTGTTGGCGCAGTTTGAAGAAATCGAAGACGCGTACTTGCGCGAACGCAAAGCCGACGTGATGCAAGTGGTTGAGCGCGTACTCAAGGCAATGATGGGGCATCCAGGTTATTTGCCGATCGCATCCAAGCATGCCGGCGACAGCATATTGGTGGCACATGATTTGAGTCCCGCCGATGTGATGCAATACAAGCAACATCAATTTGTCGCTTTCTTGACCGATTTAGGCAGCCAAACGTCGCACACTGCGATTGTGGCGCGCAGTCTCAATATTCCCTCCATCGTGGCATTGCACCATGCGCATCAGTTGATACTGGAAGACGATTGCCTGATCGTCGATGGCACGCAAGGCATCATCATCGTCAATCCGGACAAATATGTCCTGGATGAATATCGCCTGCGCAAAGGCCAGCTCGAATTGGAGCGCAAGAAGCTACAGCGCATCAAAAGCATCGCCGCCGTCACATTGGACGGCACGCCGGTTGAATTGCACGCCAATATCGAATTACCAGAGGATATTGTGCAAGTCAAAGAAAATGGTGCAACCGGCATCGGCTTGTTTCGCAGCGAGTTTTTATTTTTGAACCGAGATGATTTGCCGGGAGAAGACGAACAATTCGAAGCTTATCGCACGGTGGCGGTCAAAATGCACAAGCAGCCGGTTACCATTCGCACATTCGATCTGGGTGCGGATAAGAATCTGAAAGGATCGGTGCAAGTCGCGGCCAATCCGGCGCTGGGTTTGCGTGCCATTCGCCTGAGCCTGGCGGAACCGAAAATGTTTCATACCCAATTGCGTGCCATTTTGCGGGCATCGAAGTACGGCGATGTGCGCATTTTGATTCCGATGCTGTCCAACGTGACTGAGATCGACCAGACGTTGCACCTGATCGAATACGCCAAGCAAACTTTGCGCGATGACAAAATCCAGTTCGACGAACAGATCAAAATCGGCGGCATGATCGAAATCCCCGCTGCGGCATTGTGCCTGGACGTATTCATGCGCAAGCTGGATTTCTTATCGATCGGCACCAACGATTTGATTCAATACACGCTGGCAGTCGATCGCATCGACGATACCGTCGCACATTTATACGATCCGCTGCATCCGGCAGTGCTTTGGCTGGTGTCGCATATCATTCAAAGCGCCAAACGCGCCGAAGTGCCGGTATCGATTTGCGGCGAAATGGCCGGTGACAAACAATTCACCCGATTGCTGCTGGGATTCGGATTACAGCAATTTTCCATGTACCCGGCACAGTTGCTGACGGTGAAAAACCAGATTCTGAAAAGCCATTTGCCTGACATCGTTCCGCTGTCGCAAAAAATTCTCAAAGCCGATCATCCGGAAAAAATGGCTGCTTTGTTGGTTAAATTGAATGATGGAGTTTAGTGTCAGTAAGTACAGGACCGATGATGATTCTTGATGCGCGATGATCGCACAAAGAGCAAAAAACTCCCTAGGGGGAGTTTTTTGATTAACTAAAGTGCTGATGTGATTAAACTGACTGTTTTCTGCGCACGGAAAAACCCAGTAATCCTAATCCAGCAAGCAGCATGGCGTAGGCTTCAGGTTCAGGAACAGCAGATACGTTATCGGTAGTTACATTTTTTATGAACAATTGGCTTGGAAATTCATTGTCTTGTACATTGTAAATGCCGATTTCAAAGTAACCCGTGTAGGGTGATCCGAATGTAAACGTATTCCAACCGGAGTCGTTGTAATCTCCAACGGTAGCAACACTGGCTAATACGACGTCGAAACCACCGGCTATATAATAGCTGGTGTCGTCATATGGAAGTTCATCGCCTGCTGAAAAAAACCAATCGAAAGAGGTAACACCGACTACATTGCTTGATATGTAAGCGGTGCCGCCCAGTTCCGCCCAATTTGGAGATACATTAACCCATCCATCCGAACTAGGGGTTATGCTCCATGTCGTTAAATCCAATATGGCCGCGTTTGCCGATCCAGCGACTAGCAAACCTGCAACTGCGCAACTTATTTTTTTTAATGCTTGCATGTTCATTTCCATTGAATGAGATGTGTATATGGCCGCACTTTCTATCTAATTGCTCTGCTTCACCTAAACTTTTTCAGTAATGCCATTCTATTAATTAATTTTTTTACAATAGTATAGTACATTTATCCCGCTTTTCTCGTGTGTTGCGTTTGGTTTGCCGAAAAAAATTAGACATTTTTCTGGAAGATTGCGCGATATCGATCCGTGGTGCAGGAGCATGGGGACGATCAGGCTTGTTTTTGATGCTGTGGTGGTAAGTAAATAGTTTTTCAGCGGTCTGTTAGTGTGCGCGAATTCTTTTGGCGATATAATGTGATTAATTATTTGGCAATCAATTTCTCGATTTTTATTATCCATGCAAGATTCAACATCGGTGGGCATCGTTACCCCGCAGTATGTGCAAATCGACAAGCCGTTGCAGTTGAAAAGCGGCGCAGCGCTCGACAGTTATCATTTGGTGTATGAAACCTACGGGCAGTTGAACGCTGCGCGGTCGAATGCGGTGTTGATTTGTCATGCGTTGTCGGGCAATCACCATATTGCCGGTTATTATGCCGATAACGAGAAAAGTATCGGCTGGTGGGACAATATGATCGGACCGGGAAAGCCGATCGATACCAATCGTTTTTTTGTCATCGGCGTGAACAATCCGGGCGGTTGTCACGGCTCGACCGGCCCGGCCAGTATCGATCCGAAAACCGGCAAGCATTACGGTGCGAATTTTCCGATTGTCACCGTCGAGGATTGGGTCGATGCGCAGGCGCAATTGGCAGAGCATCTGGGTATCGAGCAATTCGCCGCGGTGGTTGGCGGCAGTTTGGGTGGTATGCAGGCGATGCAATGGACGCTCGATTATCCTGACAGAGTGCGTTATGCGCTGGTGATTGCCGCGGCGCCCAAATTGACCGCGCAAAACATCGCGTTTAACGACGTGGCGCGCCAAGCGATCATGACCGACCAGGAATTTTACGGCGGTAATTTCTACGCCTACGATACCTTGCCGCGACGGGGTTTGCGATTGGCGCGCATGTTGGGGCATATCACGTATCTGTCCGATGATTCGATGGCGGCGAAGTTTGGGCGTAGTTTGCGCAAAGGTGAGCTTTCATTCGGTTTTGACGTGGAATTCGAAATCGAGTCCTACTTACGCTACCAAGGCGACAAGTTTGCCGATTTGTTCGACGCCAACAGTTATTTACGCATGACCAAGGCGCTCGATTATTTCGATCCCGCTGCCGCTTACGATGGCGATTTGAGTGCGGCTTTCCGCGCCGCTAAGGCCAATTTTCTGGTGATTTCGTTTACATCCGATTGGCGTTTCTCACCCGGACGTTCGCGCGAAATCGTCAAGGCATTGCTGGATAACGAATTGAACGTCAGTTATGCGGAAATCACTTCTAGCCATGGGCACGATTCTTTTTTGATGGAAACGCCGCATTATCACCAATTGGTGCGTGCTTACATGGAAAATATTGCGCTCTGAATATTATGAATAACTCATTTTCTTTGGCACTGAGTACATCGCGTCCCGATTTCGATGCTATTGCGACATGGATTAAACCGGGAGCGAAAATCCTCGATCTCGGTTGCGGCGACGGTTCGCTGTTGCGTTATCTGCGNNCTGCAAGCCATGCGGCATACCGAAGGCATCGTTCAGGAGATGTTGCGCGTCGGCAAGCAAGGCATTGTTTCGTTCCCTAATTTCGGTTATTGGAAAAACCGTATGCAGGTGATTGGCGGGCGTATGCCGGTATCGCAATCGCTGCCTTACCGTTGGTACGATACGCCGAACATTCATTTATGCACGCTGGGTGATTTCGAAGCGCTCTGCCGTCAATGCGATGCGCGTATCCTTGAACGCCGGGTGATGAATAACAATCGGCCGGTACATTTTTTGCCGAATCTGATGGGGACATTGGCGATATACCGGTTTGAACGAAATCGCTAGCAGGTCGTTGAAAAACTATCTGCGTTGCCGCTGCGGCGTTAAAAACAGGCTCAAAATGCTCATTTATTAGGCATAAACTGCGTTTTTTCGCCTGTTTTTGCCTTGCATCGGCTGCCTCGAAAACGTTTTTCAACGGCCTGCTAGTTGATCATTTTGCTTTAGTTCGGACTGATGACTTGAATCCGGTTCATTTGCCGCAAAATATTAATCGTTTCCATTGCATTCACCTGAGAGGTTCATCATGGCCGTTGATAGACGTCAATTCCTGCAATACTCTGCGTGGGGCGCTTTAAGCGCTGTATTGCCCGGTTTCTCGCTTGCCGATGCTCAGAAAGTCGGCAGAACCGCTAACAAATCCTTTGCCGCCGATGTCGAAATCGAACTGACCGCGCAAGCTGCCGATGTGCCGATACTGCCGGGCGCATTGACGCATGTTTTTCAATATCGTGGAAAATTGTTGAAAGGTCCGCAGACTGCGCTGCAAGAATTGCCCGGTTACTTGGGACCGATGCTGAATTTCGAGCAAGGGCAGAAAGTTAGGATTTATTTTCGTAATCAATTGCCGGAGCCTTGCGTGACCCATTGGCACGGCATGCACGTACCGCAGGTGATGGATGGTCACCCGATGTATGCCATTGATCAGGGTGAGCAATACGTTTATGAATTCGAGGTGGCCAATCGGGCGGGGACCAATTGGTATCATGCGCATACGCACGAAATGACCGCTACGCAGGTTTATCAAGGTTTGGCGGGGTTAATTACCGTTACTGATGAGGCGGAGAAGAAATTGCAATTGCCTAACGGCGAATACGATTTGCCGTTGGTCATTCAGGACCGCAGCTTTTCCGGCGGCAATCAATTGCGTTACTTAATGGGCATGCATCAGCGCATGCAAGGTTTTCACGGCGATACTATCCTGGTGAACGGGCAGAAAGATGCCGTCATTCCGGTCAAAACCAGAGCTTACCGCCTGCGCATTTTGAATGGATCAAATGCCAGGATTTACAAATTGGGCTGGAGCGACGGCACACCGTTGACAGCGATCGGTACCGACGGCGGCTTGCTGCCGAAACCGGAAACATTCCCTTATATCATGTTGGCACCTGCCGAGCGCATCGAATTGTGGGCGGATTTCAGCGACCGAAAAGTGGGTTCCGAGCTGGTATTGCAGAGTTTGCCGTATCAAATTCCCGCATCACACATGGAGGGAAGGGGCGGCATGGGTCGAATGGGGATGATGGGGCATGGAGCAGGGCAGTCCGCTGCGCTTACCATCGCTACTTTCCGAATCGCTGAGCACGCTAGCGATTCACCCGCATTGCCGCAGCAATTGCTGCCGCTGCAACGCTGGACGGCAAACAATGCCACCGATCCGGGCAAAACCATTCCGATCGCAATAGGCATGCGACATATGTCGTTCCGGCTGAACGGACGGACTTTCGATATGCACGATTATCAAGATATCGAGAAAATTCCGGTCAATACCCTGCAAAGAATCAAGATATTTCACGAAACCGGTATGGGCATGGGAAGAATGGGCGGAGGTATGCGTGGTGGTATGGGTATGATGATGTCCCAGCCGCATCCGATTCACATTCATGGACAGCAATTCCAGATTTTATCGCGCACACAAACCAATCCGAAAAGCAGCGGCTATGACACCATTANNCAAGTATATTTGTGATTTTAGTATTATGATGCATTTACTTTAAGAAATAATTGCCGTAGAAAAATCTTTTTAATTATGTGTAACAAGGAAATAAGATGAAAAGAAAACAATTGATAAACATCATCGCTGTATTGATAGCAATTCCTTTCCTGAGCGGCTGCTGGACCTTGGTGGCTGCCGGTGCCGGTGCTTATGGCGGGTACAAAATGAAAGAGAATGGCTATACGCTGCAAAACCCGATTACCAAGGAAAAGAAATCGACGAGTAAGTAAGTTTGGTTTTTGCGGTCAAAGGGAGTTACTTATCTTTACTACCGGCGTTTTCGGGATTTGGTTTGCCGCGAAAGCTTTCGTAGACCAGCAGCACGGCGCCAATACAAATGGCTGAGTCGGCGATGTTGAAAGCAGGCCAGTGGTAGTTGCCGATATAGAAATCAAGAAAGTCGACGACATGGCCCAGTGTGATACGGTCGTAAAGATTGCCCAATGCTCCGCCTAGAACCAAGCTCAGCGACCAGCAAAACAATCGCTCATGCCGGTATTTGTACAGCATGTAAGCGATCACCAGCGATGCAATTGCAGCGATGCCGCTAAGGAACCAGCGCTGCCAGCCGGGTTGGTCGCTTAAGAAACTGAACGCGGCACCGGGGTTGTATGTGAGTACCAAATTAAAGAAGCTGGTGATTGGAATAACTTCTCCAAATTGCAGTACAGATTCCACCCAAAATTTGCTGGCGAGATCGAGGATCAATACGATCAGTGCGATACCGAGGCTGATGTGTAATTTCATATCAAGGTCAGTATAAATTACGCGAATTGGCGCTGTTCGCCGTCGCCGTATAAATTGGTAATGCAGCGTTGGCACAAGGTCGGATGCGCTGCATGACTGCCGACATCTTCACGGTAATGCCAGCAACGCTCGCATTTGGCGTGAGAACTTGGTTTGACGGTGATTTCCGGGTGCTGTACGGACGGGTCATGAATCAAACTGGCTTCGGAGACGATGAGCACAAAACGCAAATCATCCTCTAAAGTTTGCAGTAATGCAAAATCCTCACCGCCCGCGCGAATTTCGACTGTGGCTGCTAGCGATGAGCCGATGTCGCCTTGTGCGCGAGATGTTTCCAGTTTTTTCAGTACTTGAGCACGCAGTTCGCGGATATTCGCCCAACGGTGTTGCAATGATCCCGCATCAGATTGCGAGGGGAAGGTATGCCATTGCTGCAATAACACGCTACCATCACGATCTCCCGTCAAATGTTCCCATACTTCATCTGCGGTAAAGCTCAGGATCGGTGCGAACAGACGCACCAAGCTGTGAGTGATGTGATGCAATACGGTTTGCGCGGAACGGCGCGGCAAGCCTTTGGCAGCTGCGGTGTACAGGCGATCTTTGAGAATGTCCAGGTAGAAACCGCCCAAGTCTTCCGAGCAGAAATTGTGCAATTGATGCACTACTTGATGAAATTCGTAACGCTGGTAATTTTGCAGCAATTCCTGTTGGAAAGCGGCGGTGTATGCCAGCATATAGCGGTCGAGTTCCAGGCACTGATCGATTGAAATTGAATCGGTTTGAGCGTCGAAATCCGCCAAATTGGCAAGCAAGAAGCGCAGCGTATTGCGGATGCGGCGGTAGCTTTCGACGACGCGTTTTAAGATTTCTTCAGAAATCGATAGCTCACCGGAATAATCCGTAGAGGCAACCCACAGCCGCAGAATGTCAGCGCCGTATGTGTCCATCACTTTTTGCGGCGCAATGACATTACCCTTCGATTTGCTCATTTTATGGCCATGACCGTCGACGACGAAGCCGTGCGTCAGCAGTGCGTCGTATGGCGCACGGGCATCGATGGCGCAACCGGTCAGCAACGACGATTGAAACCAACCGCGATGTTGATCAGAACCTTCCAGATATAAATCAGCCGGGAATTTCAGTTGGGTATCGGCCTTGACCACGGTGGCGTGCGTAGTCCCGGAATCAAACCAGACATCAAGTGTATCGGTGAGTTTTTGATACTCGTTGGCATCGTCACCAAGCAATTCGGCAGCGTCTAAGGCGAACCAAGCTTCGATGCCTTGTTGTTCCACTTTCTGCGCCACCTGTTCCAGCAATTCGAGCGAACGTGGGTGCGGTTTGTGGTTTTCTTTGTGAACAAAGAACGTCATTGGTACGCCCCAGTTACGCTGGCGCGATACGCACCAATCCGGGCGATTCTTGATCATCGCTTCCAGCCGTGCACGTCCCCAGGTCGGATAGAATGCGGTGATATCGACCGCCTGCATCGCCAATTCACGCAATGTGTTTTTTGGTGCCGATGCGGCGCTACTTTGCAGATTCATACCGATGAACCATTGCGGTGTGGCGCGGAAAATGATTGGTGTTTTATGACGCCAACAGTGCGGGTAACTGTGTTCGATCTTTTTGAAACAAAATAAATTATTGCTGGCATTGAGCGTTTCAATGACAACATCGTTGGCTTTCCATACTGACAATCCGCCGACAAGCGGCGCTGCGGCGACAAATTTGCCGTTACCGTCGACCGGACTTTCGTTTGGTAGTCCGTATTGCTGACCGACGAAATAATCGTCCAAACCGTGCGCGGGTGCGGTATGCACCAAACCGGTACCGGCTTCCAGCGTAACATGTTTGCCGCAAATGATCTTGACGGTGCGTGATTCGAACGGATGCTGCAATGGCAAATGCTCCAGCGCTTGGCCTTTGCAAGTGGCGAGTACTTCGCCGGATAACCCGTAGCGTTCCAGGCAGGTTTGCTTTAATTCGGCAGCGAGGATCAGCAGGCCGCGCGATGTTTGGAGCAAT
Source organism: Nitrosomonas sp. UBA6494 (assembly GCA_002435335.1). GTDB lineage: Bacteria > Pseudomonadota > Gammaproteobacteria > Burkholderiales > Nitrosomonadaceae > Nitrosomonas. The sequence continues at coordinate 16,897 of DJMI01000151.1, read as the reverse complement.
TCATAATCGAAATCCGGATGTACGCTGACAGCTTGATTGGCGGGCAGAGTCCACGGTGTAGTTGTCCAGATGACGGCATAGACGGTTGTTCCTTCCGCAATACTGATACCGAAGGCATTGAGTAGCGATTGCCGTGCGGACGATTGCAATGCAAAGCCGACATCGATGGCGGGGGAAGTTTTGTCTTCGTACTCGACTTCTGCCTCCGCCAGCGCCGAACCGCAATCGATGCACCAATTGACCGGTTTTTGTCCTTGATACAGATAGCCGTTTTGATAAATCTTGCCGAGTGCACGGATGATGTCCGCCTCGGTTTTAAAGTTCATCGTCAAATAAGGATGATCCCAATCACCCAGCACGCCCAATCGGATGAAATCTGCTTTTTGCCGCTCCACTTGTTCTTTGGCGAAAGCACGACACAGTTCGCGCACTTTGTCGGCGGGTAGGTGTTTGCCGTGTTTTTTCTCGATTTGATGCTCGATAGGCAAACCGTGACAATCCCATCCCGGCACATAAGGTGCATCAAAACCGGCCAAGGTTTTGCTCTTGATAATGATGTCCTTGAGAATTTTATTGACGGCGTGACCGATATGAATATCGCCATTGGCGTATGGTGGGCCGTCGTGCAAAACGAATTTAGGGCGGCCTTTACTGGTGGTACGGATTTTTTGGTACAACTGCTTTTCCTGCCACGCTTTCAGCATGCCGGGTTCGCGATTGGCCAGATTGCCGCGCATCGGAAACGGGGTGTCGGGTAGATTCAGGGTTTGCTTATAATCAGTCATGAAAATCGTCAATCAAAAATTAAACAATATTGCACAGCATATTCGGCTGTGGTTTCATTGTGCGGAAAAAATCCTTTGCGAGCAGGACGTCTTGCTCGATTTGTCGGATCAATGCTTGCAAATCCGGGAATTTTACTTCATCCCGCAATTTATGCAGAAAATCCACTTGCAACTTGCGACCGTAAATATTGCGGTTGAAATCGAACAAATATACTTCCAGCACCGGTTTGCCGTTTGCGTGCGTGGTGGGGCGTACACCCAAGCTGGCGACACCAGGCAACGATGTTTCGGGTGATTCGGCAAGCGCGCCGCGCACCGATACCACAAAAATACCGGTCAATGGCGGGTTGCTGTGCTGCAACTGGATATTTGCGGTCGGAAAACCGATTTGTTTGCCCAGTTTATCGCCGTCAATGACGCGCCCGCTGATGCAATAAGGTCTTCCTAATAAACGTTGCGCGGTTTTCAGATCGCCGTTGCCCAGTGCGTGGCGGACGGATGTGCTGGAAATTCGCACATTATCGAGCGTGACGCTCGACATCGCTTCCACGGTGAAATTGTGAGTCGTAGAATAGGCTTGCAATAAGGAAAAATCGCCGGCACGACGTGCGCCGAAACGAAAATCGTCACCGACCAGCAACCAGCGTACCGATAGTTGTCGGCATAAGATATTTTCAATGAAATCCTCGGCAGTGATTCTGGCGAAATCGAAATTGAAGCGGCCAATGTGAACGCAATCGACACCGGATTGGATTAGGTAATGTAGTTTCTCACGCAGATTGGTTAGCCGCGCAGGCGCACGATCCGGTGCGAAAAATTCCTGTGGGTGTGGTTCGAAAGTCATCACGCAAGCGGGTAATTCCTGTGCGGTAGCGGTTTTTCGCAAATGCGCCAGCATTGCTTGATGTCCCAGGTGGACGCCGTCGAAATTACCGATGGTCAATGCAATCGGGGTTTTAGCGGGTATCGACGCTTTTCGCCAAGTGTGCATGTACGAGTGCCTGAAAAAATAAGCGATTTTAGCTTGTTTGGGATTGGCAGGTCTAGCCTGCAGAGGATTTTATTAATTGATTTCGAATGAGAATTGGTAATCCCGCAAAACGATGCTGGTAAGATTTTTCCCTCGAGAAAATTGCTGCGTCAATTTGTTATTCCAAAAGCTTTGTGTTGCGAGAAGTAGTAGATAATTTCATGGGTGCAAAGCTATGATTGATGTTGTTAATACATTTCAAAGAGTTGTATTTATGCTATAGTTTCTAAGATTGTGGAATTGATTGCTTTCCTGGGCAATCGACTGCGTTTTTAAGATAGTATTTCATGTGCCTTTTTTCTGGTTAATCAATTGAAGCGTTCGAATCAATCAATACAATTAGACGAAAGAAAAGATCAGCTTTTGCAAGCGTTGGCACAAATGCTGGAGCTGTCGCAAAATAACAAGGTAACAACGGCTGCCTTGGCTGCGCGATTAAATATTTCCGAATCATCGGTATATCGATGCTTTACCAATAAATCGCAAATGTTCGAAGCTTTAATCGAATTTATTGAGCGAACATTGTTCAGTTTGATTAATAAGATCTTGCAAGACGAACTGTGTGGCGGCAAGCAGGTTGAAAATTTGTTATTGCTGCTGCTCGGCTTTTCACAAAAAAACCCTGGCATGACACGTATTCTGGTTGGTGATGTGTTGATTAATGAGAATGCGCATTTGCAATCGCGCATTTATCAATTGCATAACCGGCTTGAAGCTACGCTGAAGCAGGCGTTGCGCTTTGCGATGAATGAGCGTCACTTGAAAAGTGATTGGGATGTGTCCGCTCAAGCTAATTTGCTGATGTGTTTTGTCATTGGCCGCTGGTATCAGTTTGTTAAAAGTGAATTTAAACGAGAGCCTTTGGCAAATTGGGACGTGCAGCGGTTGGTTTTGTTACCGCGTGAATTGGTTTGATCCGTTGCAGATGGAACAGGCAGGATCTTTGTGTAGTTTGACAGAACGCCAATTCATGGTAAGACCATCTAGCAGCAATAAGCGGCCATTTAAGCTTTCTCCGATGTTCAGTAGGGTTTTTAGGGTTTCCGCTGCTTGCATGCAGCCGATAATACCTACCAGTGGTGAGAATACGCCCATGATGGCGCATGGCATGTCTTCTTGATTACCCTCTTCCGGATATAAGCAGTGATAGCAAGGACTACTTTCATAGCGTAAATCGAATACGCTGATTTGCCCGTCAAAGCGGACCGCAGCGCCGGAAATGAGAGGCTTCTTGTGCACTAGACTGATTCGATTGATGAGGTGACGTGTGCTGAAGTTATCGCAAGCATCAACGACGGCATCCGCTTCGGCAATCAATCGATTAAGCGTATCCTCCGCAACATGTTCCTCGACAGCGACGATATTGACTTCAGGGTTGATGCGTGTCAGCGATCGTTTGGCGGATGCGGCTTTAGCTAAACCGATCGCATCGTTGTCATGAACAATTTGCCGCTGCAGATTGGTAAGATCGACATGATCACCATCGCAAACGGTGATTTGTCCAATGCCGCTGGCGGTAAGATACATCGCTGCCGGGGATCCTAATCCACCGGCACCGATGATGACTACATGTGACTGATTGAGTTTTTCTTGTCCCGCAATATCGATTTGCGGGAGCAAGATGTGTCGGCTGTAGCGCAGAAGCTGATGATCATTCACAATTCCTTGCTGCTAGCTTTCGGATTGATCATCGCTCTTTTTTTCAGGTGGCGTTGTGATGCCTTTGAAGTAATTCATGGCTTGCTTTAGCAGCAAGTCATCTTCGGAACCGAATTCGATCGGTGCTTTATTTTTTTCTTTCTTTTCTTTTTTCTTACTTTCAGGCTTCACTTCCGCTTTATCGGTTTCAGCGGTAGATTGCTGTTTTTCTTTTTTCTTGCCATTGGATAAATGGCGATTTAAATCAGCTTCGCGCAAACGCTGCTCATCGCCGTTATCGGCTTCATCAAGAATGTCCGGTGTGATACCCTGCGCCTGAATCGACTGACCATTGGGTGTGTAGTAGCGAGCAGTTGTGAGTTTAATTGCCGTATTGTTACCCAATGGCAAAATAGTCTGCACTGATCCTTTACCAAATGTTTGCGATCCCATCACGATGGAACGTTTGTGGTCTTGCAGTGCGCCAGCGACAATTTCCGAGGCGGATGCGGAACCACCGTTAACTAGCGTGATCATCGGTACGGTTTTGGCTTCAGCCGGTAAACCTTGTAAATAATCTTCGTCGGTGCCGCGCAAATAAAATTCCGGATTGGCGTGCAACTTCATTTTTGCATCCGGGCTGCGTCCTTCGGTATATACGACTAATGCATTTTCCGGTAAGAAAGCAGCCGAAACTGCAACTGCACCGTTAAGTAAGCCACCTGGATCATTGCGTAAATCTAGAATCAATCCCTTCATTTCTCCCTTATTCTCAGCAAATAGGGTTTTTATGGCTTGTGCCAGATTTTCTCCAGTTTGTTCTTGGAATTGCGTTATGCGGATGTACGCATAACCAGGTTCAATCATTTTGGATTTTACGCTTTGGATTTTGATGATATCGCGTACTAAGTTAAATACCAAAGGTTCTCTCTCACCTTCTCGTACAATAGTGATTTTTATTGAGGTATTGGGTTTGCCGCGCATCAGTTTGATGGCTTCATTCAACGACATGCCTTTAACTACCGTGTCGTCCAATTTGACGATCAAATCGCCGGTTTTGATACCGGCACGAAATGCCGGAGTATCTTCGATCGGGGATATGACTTTAACGACGCCATCTTCCATCGTAACCTGGATACCGAGACCGCCGAACTCTCCTTGTGTTCCGATTTGCAGTTCTTTGTATTCATCTTTGTCGAGATAAGAAGAATGCGGATCCAATCCGACCAGCATGCCGTTGATCGCTTCGGTAATCAGTTTTTTATCTTCGACAGACTCGACGTAGTCACTTTTGATGCGACCAAAAACCTGTGCAAAAGTCCGCAATTCTTCAATTGGCAGCGGGTGCACCGCTTCGATTTGATCTTTTTTTGCAATCGCAGAGAAGTTTAAGCTGAGTAAAATTCCTGCAATGGCGCCAATTAGAATCAAACTTGTTTTTTTGACGATATTACTCATTTGTTTTCTTCTCCGGTCGGGTCAAATTGATGTAGATGGTTGTGTTGCTCATTCTATTTTTATCCATGTCAAAGGGTCAAACGGCTTCCCTTGATGACGAAGTTCGAAGTATAGCCCTGAATCTAAATTACCACTGCTATTTCCGACGGTTGCGATGGTTTCACCGCTGCGTATCGAATCGCCGGTTCGCTTTTTCAGTGTTGCATTATTGCCATATAGGCTCATGTAGTTATTGCCATGATCCAAGATTATTAAATTTCCAAAGCCTCTGAGCCAATCGGCGAAAACTACTTTGCCTGCCGATATTGCCTTAACTTCACTGCCTTCGATTGATTGAATAAACAGGCCTTTCCACGTTAATTGCATACCAGTGCGTTGACCACCAAAAGTGCTCACAAGTTTCCCGCGAACCGGTAAATTTAACTTTCCTTTCAGTGTCGGGAATGGTGCGGTCGTTGAAGTGACATCGGGAAGTTTATTGTTGACCAGTGCTTGACCGTTATTTGTTGGGATTTTTTGCTTTGCGGCTTTGTTGATTTCGATGATCAAATCACTCAGGCGTTTTTCGTCTTTCTTTAATTGATCGATTTCTTGTTGTTGTTTTGAGATTTTTCCTGAAATTTGTGCGAGTAAATTTCTTTGTTCGGCTTTTTCTTGTTCCAGCTTTTTGCGTTGATTGTTGTATTCCGTTTGTATCGCAACAATTTCTGCTTTTTTCTGAAGACTGTCTTGGATTAAGGCTTTAAGTTTGTCTTGATGCGATTGCAGTTTTTCGATACTGTCGAATCGTGCCAAGGAAAACTGTTGATAATAGTATGTTGCGCGAGCGATTTGATAGGGGTTGTGCTGATTAAGAACTAGCCGCAAGTAATCTTGTTTTCCCTCGATATATTGCTGATAAAGCAATTGACTCAATTGATCGCGCTCCAGTTCGATTGCTGTTTTGGTTTGTCGGTATTGATTTTGAAATTGACGATATTCTGCTATTGCTTTTTGATCTTCTTCTTTAAGCTTGGCCAGTCTGGCTGTTATGGTGCTGATATTTTGTGATATTTTGTTTAATATAACAGAAATTTCTTGCTTGATTCCTTCGTTGCTGGTCAGATCTTGTTGCAAAACATGAATTTTATTCCGAAGCGATTTGAGATTTTCTTGGTTATTTGCGTGGACAGTGAGTGGATAGCAAAAGAAAAGCACGCAAAGTAAAACCGTCCATTGAAGATAAGCCTGGTAAGCGGGTACGATGGTCTTTGCGATCAAAAAAGGTTGCTGTGGCTGAATAAGTTCGCTATGCGTACTCATATCGCGAAGAGCAGTTTTTAGCCTGATGATTTTCCCTGACTGACTACTAATTGCATGGCTTCCTGTATTTGTGCTTGATTTCCCAGATAATAGCTTTGAATGGGTTTTAAGTTGTCATCCAATTCATAAATCAGCGGTATCCCGGTTGGAATATTGCAATTGAGTATGGCTTCATCTGAAATGTTATCCAAATATTTAACCAACGCGCGGAGTGAATTTCCATGCGCGGCAATAATGATGTTTTTGCCGGATTCGATTTGTGGTGCGATAGTGGTATTCCAATAAGGTAAAAACCTAGCAACGGTATCTTTGAGACACTCAGTCAATGGAATGTCGTTTGGTTTCATGTGTTTGTAACGCGGGTCGTTGCCGGCAAAACGCTCATCATCGATACATAAGGCTGGAGGGCTGATATCGTAGCTTCTCCGCCAAATCAACACTTGCTCATCACCGTACTGAGCAGCTGTCTCTGCTTTATTTAATCCTTGTAATGCGCCATAGTGGCGTTCATTCAAACGCCAACTATGCTCGATCGGAATCCACATTTGATTCATTTCGTCGAGTACGATCCATAGTGTGCGAATAGCGCGTTTGAGGACGGAGGTGTACGCGATGTCAAAAGAAAAACCTTGGTCACGTAATAATTGACCAGCTTTTTGCGCTTCCAGTATACCTTGGGGTGTTAAATCAACATCTGTCCAACCGGTAAATCGATTTTCTTTATTCCAGGTGCTTTCTCCATGCCGCAGGAGAACAATTTTTTTCATGTTGAATTTTAAAAAAGGTGTGAGTGACATCAAACAGAATAAGACATCCGTTATTTTATTATATTTTTGATAGCAAACACAGAATCTGGCTGTTTTTTTATGCGAAAAAAGTGTTTTTTGTTTGTTTTTTTGTCAAAAACGCAATAGATTCCAAGGTGCGGCAGCTTGTGCAGTGAAATCACGTAAATTTTATGTTTCTGATAAAATAGGCGGTTTATTAACGGCATAAAAAATTTGTATGGAATTATCAATATTTCAAGATCATTTTATTTTTAGTAGATTGGAAAATCTGCTTTTTCTATTTGCAGCGATAGTCAGCGGCTTAATGCTGCTGTGGCCGTTGTTATCGGGAGGGGGTATCAAAGAGGTTGATACGCGACAGGCGGTGCAGTTAATCAATTATCAGGATGCATTAGTTCTGGATGTTCGTGATGATAGCGAATTTGCATCTGGACATTTGCCCAATGCAAAGCATGTGCCGTCGGAAAAGATTGAGGAACGGTGGGGGGAGTTGGAGAAATTTAAACAAAAGCCTGTCGTAATGATTTATCGCGGAGGGGTGCATTCCAATAGCGCGAGTTTGTTTTTGAAGAAAAATGGCTTTGTGCAGGTAGTAAATTTGATGGGCGGTATTGATTCTTGGAAACGTGCTGGATTACCTTTGGTTAAGCGGTAAGAGGAGCTCATGCCAAAGATCACGATGTATACAACCGGATTTTGTCCTTATTGCAAAATGGCGGAGAGTCTATTGCAGGCGAGAGGAGTGCAGCATATCGAAAAAATACGAGTGGATCTTGAGCCTGAGCGTCGAGCCGAAATGATGAAAAAGACTGGTCGCCGCACGGTTCCACAGATTTATATCGGTGAAAGGTACGTGGGTGGATTTGATGATTTGTCCATGTTGGATCGTCAAGGTGAGTTAGCGGCATTATTGGCATCTTGATTGTTTGTTGCAAATGAGAGTTTTTAATTAAGTCAATCGAATATAAAAGGGATCTATGAATCAGCCACAGCAACCTGTTTTTGCAATAGAAAAGATATACGTCAAGGATTTGTCACTGGAAATTCCGCATGCGCCGACTATTTTTTTGGAAAGAGATACGCCGGAAATTAATTTGCAGCTTGATTCCAAGAACCAAAGTATCAACAGCGATGAAGGACTGTACGAAGTTGTATTGACTGTAACCGTTACTGCAAAAATAAAAGACAAGATCATGTTTCTGATAGAGGCGCAACAGTCTGGTATTTTTCGGATTCGTCATATACCTGATAACGAAATCGATCCGGTTTTGGGTATCGGGTGTCCGAACATTTTATTTCCTTATCTGCGGGAGGTCGTATCCGATGTGGTAATTCGGGCTGGCTTTCCGCCCGTCATTTTGAATCCGGTTAATTTTGAAGCTATTTATCAGCAGAAGAAGAGTAAAAATTAATCAAAGTCTGCCTATATTAGAGATGGGTGCGCTATGAATAAGAAACAATGGGCCAAGCAAAATCTACTGAAAAGTGCAGAAATGTGGATATGCTTGCTTGCTTTGCTGCCAGTTTGCGCTGTTGCGGAAATGGAGTTTTATTCGATATCGGGGGATTCGGTCATCATGTACGATGCGCCTTCGCTCAAAGCGGATAAGCTATTTATAGCCAGTCGATTTCTTCCTGTCGAAGTAGTGGTGGATGTGGATGAGTGGGTGAAAGTTCGTGACAGTAGCGGAAGTCTTGCGTGGATAGAGAAGAAAGCGCTTAGCAAGCAGCGGTATGTTGTGGTGATTGTACCCCTGGCAAGTATTCATAAAGCCGCCGATGCGAATTCCGAATTGGTTTTCCATGCAGAGCAGGATATTGTGATGGAATGGCTGGATGCCGAGGTAACGGGTTGGGTAAAGGTGCGTCATGCGGACGGCCAGACTGGTTATGTGAGAGTCAATCAGGTCTGGGGTTCATGAAAATTGCTGTACTAGGCGCCGGAGCCTGGGGTTCCGCGCTGGCTATCAATTTATCGAACCGCCATGCGATCAATTTGTGGAGTAAGGATCCTGATCACGCAGCCGATTTGCAGCGGCGACGTATTAATCATCATTTTCTTCCGGGTCATACGCTGTCGCAAGCAATTAAAATTACTTCCAATCTTACAGAAGCGCTTTATGAATCTGATCTCGTTTTGATCGTTGTGCCAATTGCGGGACTACGGGAGACTTTGGAGGCGCTGGCGCAGCGTAAAATTCAAGTCCCAATTGTTTTGGGATGTAAAGGGTTCGAAGCGCATACTTGCTATTTGCCGCACCAGGTTGTCGAGGAAGTTTATGCGACTCAATCGATTTGCTGTGGCGCATTGTCTGGGCCGAGTTTTGCCGAGGAAGTGGCTAAAGGATTACCTACTGCACTGACGTTAGCATCTAAAGACATTGCTTTTGCTTCCATGGTTGCTTCCGAATTGCATAGTTCACGGTTGCGGATTTATACCAGCCAAGATGTCATCGGTGTGGAAACAGGTGGGGCGGTGAAAAATGTGATTACGATAGCGGCTGGTATTTCCGATGGTTTGGGGTTTGGTCATAATGCTCGTGCAGCCTTGATTACAAGGGGGTTGATGGAAATTACTCGTCTTGGTATCGGCTTGGGAGGAGATGCCAAAACTTTCATGGGGCTTGCGGGAGTTGGGGATTTGATTCTGACAAGTACGGGCGATCTTTCTCGGAATAGGCAAGTCGGGCTTATGCTTGCTCAGGGTAGGTCACTGCAGGAAATTCTGAGTGCGCTAGGACATGTTGCTGAAGGCGTGCATACCGCGCAGTCGGTTTTGCGCCTGGGTGTGAAATTAAATATTGAAATGCCGATCACGCAAGCGGTATGCGGCATTCTGGACGGAAGTGTATCGGCAAGAACGGCGGTTGAGGTGTTGTTAAATCGCGAACAAAAATCAGAAATTTATTGATCCTTAATTATTTCAGATAAGTTTATGTGGTTTCAAGATATGGCTTATAATAATCTGATTATTATTGCATTTTATTCCCTGTAATTCATGCTTTTCAAGAGTGATGATTAAATGTACTTCGGAATGCCTTTGCGCAGACCCCTTAATTTGCTTGACCAGGCGTTAACGGCTTGATATAAGAGCGACTGCAGTATTTGCTTGTGATTTAATTACCATTAACATAGAAGGGGAATTATATGAACAAATCCGAACTCGTTGAAGCAATCGCAAAATCGGCTAAAATTTCAAAAGCCTCAGCAGGAAGCGCATTGGATGGAGCATTGACTGCAATTAAAGGTGCGCTTAAAAAGAATGAAAGTGTAACTTTGGTCGGATTTGGAACTTTTAAAGTTGGTACAAGAGCTGCGCGGACAGGCCGTAATCCGCGCACCGGCGCTGCAATCAAAATCAAAGCGGCGAAGGTTCCTAAATTCAGTGCTGGTAAAGCACTCAAAGATGCAGTAAACTAGCGGACTTTCTGATCGGGTGCTTAGCTCAGCTGGTAGAGCGTCGCCCTTACAAGGCGAATGTCGGCGGTTCGATCCCGTCAGCACCCACCAGTGAATTTTGTTGCTGGATCTAGGAGTGGTAGTTCAGTTGGTTAGAATACCGGCCTGTCACGCCGGGGGTCGCGGGTTCGAGTCCCGTCCACTCCGCCAAAGAAGTAGTAGTATTAAATTAGCGAATTCGCTGATTTCTCTTTTTTTCTCCATTTAGTATCGCAGGTCTCATTGTGTTTGATTTAGTCAACCGTAAAAAACGTATCGTTCAGATTATTTTGGGATTGGCAGTATTGCCGTTTATGTTTTGGGGTGTGGAATCGTATCGCAGCATGGGCAGCGACGGCTATGTGGCCATCGTCGATGGTGAAGAAATTTCCAGGCGAGAATACGAGCAAGCATTACGAGATCACCATGAAAGACTACGTGCGATGTTGGGTGCTAATTTCAACAGCGCGATGCTGGATAGTTTTGAAATAAAAAATTCAGTACTGGAGCAATTGATACAGCAGCGATTATTGCAGCGTGAAGCATCGGCAAATGGATTCGCTGTGCTGGATTCTCATTTGATTAAAACGCTGCAGGAACAACAAGCATTCCAGAAAGACGGAAAGTTCTCAAAGAAACAATACGACGATTTGTTAAAGGCGCGAGGTTTAACTGCTGCGTTATTTGAATCTCGAGTGAGACAAGAGCTGTTATTACAGCAGTTGCTGGATGGTTATGGAGAATATGCATTTGTACCGAAAGCGGTTGCTGAGAAAGTTCATCACTTGAGCGAGGTGCAGCGTGAAGTAAACTTGGCTCAAATCACATCTGATCGATTTTTATCGCAGGTGACCCCGGAAGAAACGGAAATCGCGGCGTATTATGAAGAACATAAAAACGATTTTGATTTACCCGAACGCGCACGCGTTGAATATTTGGTATTGACAATTGATGCTGCTGCGGAAAGTGAAGCAGTCAGTGAAGATGCTGTTAAAGCCTATTTTGATGAACATCAACAAGGCTTCGGTCAGGAAGAGGAGCGTAAGGCAAGTCATATTCTGATCAGTGCTATGCCCGATGCATCCGATAAAGAAAAGCAAGCGGCACATGAAAAAGCTGAAGAAATTTTGCAACAAGTAAAACAAGATCCTGATCGATTTGCTGAAATCGCCAAGCAGCATTCGGATGATCCTGGATCGGCAATGCGCGGCGGCGATCTGGGTTTTTTTGGTCGTGGCGTAATGGTTAAATCATTCGAAGATAAGATCTTTTCGATGCGGCGCGATGAGATTAGTGATATTGTAACTACGGATTTTGGTTTTCATATAATAAAACTGACCGATATTAAAGAAGAAAAACAGGCGTCATTGGAGCAGGTACGAGAACAGATTGAGAAAATACTGAAACGCGAAATGGTAGCCAATGTGTTTGGGGAAATTGCCGAAGATTTTGGCAACACAGTTTACGAGCAAAATGACAGCTTAAAACCGGCGGCTGAGAAATTTGAATTGATCATTGAAACAAGTGATTGGATAACCAGAAATGCTGCTGAACCAGCAATTCTGGCTAATGAAACATTGCTGTCTGCCATTTTTTCCGATGATACGGTGAGTGGTAAACGTAATACGGAAGCTGTTGAGGTAGCGCCGGATACGTTTGTGTCGGCACGAATTATTGAGCATAAACCTGCAACGTCGCAATCGTTAAATGTTGTTAGAGATCAGATAGCGGAAAAACTGAAGCAACAAATGGCGAATACAAAAGCAATCGAAGAAGGAAATGCATTATTAGCACGTTTGCAAGCGGGTGAGGACGTTGACGATATCGTTTGGGGAGAAACGAAGCAGATTTCTTACATGAAAACGCAAGGTCTTGATCATGAAATCTTGCGTACAGTATTTACAACCGAAACTGATAATCTTCCAGCTTATGCTGGGGCTGCCGATCGGAAAGGCGGATTTGAGTTGGTAAGGATCAATAAGATCGTAGAGCCTGAATCGCTGGACAATACCATGTTTGGTAATTTTGCCAAACAGTTGCAGCAAATGATCACTCAAGAGGAAATGTCTGCATACCTTACAGCCATTCGACATCGCTATGATGTAAAAGTAAGGCAGGATAGCTTTTGAGAATGGCTTCCTGCTCCGTTTCTTTTATGAGTTCTGGTCGTTTAAGTTAAACGCGACAGTATTAAACCCCGCATCAACATAGGTAATTTCACCGGTAATGCCGCTTGCCAAGTCGCTACATAGGAAAGCGGCGACATTACCTACTTCATCAGTTGTGACGTTGCGGCGAAGTGGTGCGACATGTTCAGCGTAACCCAGTAGTTTACTGAAGTTTCCAATGCCTGCAGCGGCTAGGGTTTTGATTGGTCCGGCAGAAATTGCATTGACGCGAATACCTTTTGGGCCCAGGCTTGATGCCATAAAGCGCACATTGGCTTCCAGGCTGGCTTTGGCCAATCCCATGACGTTGTAATTAGGCATTACCCGGACAGCACCTAAATAACTCAGTGTCAGCAGAGCGCCATTTCTGTTTTCCATTAACGGTAGCGCAGCTTTCGCGAGAGCGGCAAAACTATAGGCACTCACATCGTGTGCGATACGAAAAGCTTCGCGACTAACGCTTTCCAGATAATCCCCAGTCAATGATTCGCGTGGCGCAAAAGCTATGGAGTGAACGATGCCATCCAAACTATCCCATTGCTTTTGCAATTGCGCAAAGCATAGGTCTATTTGATCGTCGCTGGCGACATCGCAAGGAAACAATAGATTGCTGTCGAATTCGCTGGCAAGTTTCTCGACCCGTCCACGCAATTCTTCGCTTTGATAAGTAAAGGCTAATGATGCTCCTTCGCGATTCATTGCTTTGGCAATGCCGTAAGCGATTGATCGATTGCTTAGCAGTCCGGTGATCAGTATGCGTTTGTTGGCAAGAAATCCCATAATTTTCCTTGTAAAATGGAGCAAATTGGCGAATTATAGCCGATTGTCGCGATGTGGTGGGATTGCGTCATTCAAGAGTTGTGTAAATGCATGAATAATAGATGATAAGGAGTCGATTGAGTTGTTGAAAACTGGGGTGATTTTGATCAGATGGATGTTGATAATTTTGTTGTTAACCGCGTGCGGGCGGCAGCAATGGAATAGTCCTTATACAACTGCGGATGCGGAGAAAAATGTACTGTATAGTGTTTTTTCAGAGCGTCCCAAGCATTTGGATCCGGTGCAGTCATACAGCTCAAATGAGATTCAATTTACCGCGCAAATCTATGAGCCGCCATTGCAGTATCATTATTTAAAGCGTCCTTTTACGTTAATCCCGGCTATCGCTAGAGCAGTTCCGGTTGCACAATATTTTGACGAGAACGATCAGTTGTTACCAAATAATGCGAATGTGGATCGGATTGCATATAGCGTATATGAAATTTCCATCGAGCCAGGGGTGCTTTTTCAACCGCATCCTGCATTTGCGCATGATATGAATGGCGATTGGTTATATCACCGATTAAGCCGTGAGCAATTAAAAAAAATTTTCGTTCTGTCGGATTTCGAACAAACCGGTACGCGAGAATTGTTAGCGGACGATTATGTATATCAAATCAAGCGACTGGCTCATCCGAAGTTGCATTCCCCGATTTATGGATTGATGGCGGATTATATCGTTGGCTTGAAGGCATATGCCGAAACGTTGAAGGTCGCAGAGCAGCAATTACCGAAAGATGAAATATTTTTGGATTTAAGGAAATATGCACTTGACGGAGTCGAGGTTATCGATAAATACACCTATCGCATTAGAATAAAAGGAAAATATCCGCAGTTTCTATATTGGCTGGCTATGCCTTTTTTTGCACCGATTCCGTGGGAAGCGGATCGTTTTTATTCGCAAAAAGGCCTAATTGAAAAAAATATCACCTTGGATTGGTATCCAGTTGGGACCGGCCCCTATATGTTGATTGAAAATAATCCAAATCTTCGCATGGTGTTGGAGAGGAATCCGAATTTTCGCGATGAATTTTATCCGCATGAAGGTATGCCAGATGATACGGAGAGAAGACTGTTGATCGATGCGGGAAAAAAATTGCCATTTATCGATAAGGTGGTGTTTTCGCGGGAAAAGGAAAGTATTCCACGTTGGAACAAATTTCTGCAAGGTTATTATGATGCCAGTGGTATAGGTTCGGATAGTTTCGATCAGGCGGTTCAAATGGTTGGTCAGGGAGAGGCAGCGATTACGGACGAAATGGCTGCGCAAGGAATTCGCCTGGAGACCACCGTGGCGGCATCGACTTACTATATGGGATTTAATATGCTGGATCCGGTTGTTGGTGGTGGAAATGATCCACGCACGCAGGAATCGGCCAGAAAATTGCGGCAAGCGATATCGATAGCAGTCGATTATGAAGAATATATTTCCATTTTTGCCAATGGACGAGGCATACCGGCGCATAGTCCGATCTCACCCGGTATAGCCGGTTATCGAGACGGTAAGGAAGGGATGAATTCAGTGGTGTATGAATGGGTCAACGAGCAACCGCAGCGCAAGTCATTGCAAAAAGCCAAAGATTTGCTCAAGCAAGCCGGCTATCCGAATGGTATCGACCAGCGCACCGGGATGCCATTGATCCTGTATTTTGATGTGACTGCACGGAGCGCGGATGACAGATCCAAGCTTGATTGGATGCGCAAGCAATTTCAAAAATTGAATATTCAATTGGTGGTCAGAAGTACGGATTACAATCGTTTTCAAGATAAAATCCGTAAAGGAAATGCGCAAATTTTTGAATGGGGATGGAATGCTGATTACCCAGATCCCGAGAATTTCTTGTTTTTGTTGTACGGACCGCAACGTAAAGTTGGTAGTAGTGGCGAGAATGCGGTTAATTATGATAACGAATCCTATAATCTGTTGTTTGATCGGATGAAAAATATGGAAAACGGAGAAGAGCGCCAATCGATCATAGATGAGATGGTGTCGATTTTGCAATACGACGCACCATGGCTATGGGGTTATCATCCAAAAGATTATGCGCTATATCATGCTTGGTATCAGAATGTGAAGCCGAACAGGATTTCAAATAATAGTTTGAAATATTTTAAAATTGATGCCGGCTTGCGAGCACAGAAGCAACGGGAATGGAATGAGCCGATAGTGTGGCCGGCGCTACTAATATTATTGGTATTGCTAGCCGGTTTTATTCCTGCAATTGTGGCGTATTTGCGTTACGAGTACAGAGTGGCTAGTAAAAATGCTGCTGCTTAAAAACAAAAAAAATTGTAAATGCTGAATTATATCATAAGGCGAATTTTTTATGCGTTACCGATTTTGATCGGGGTCAATCTGTTGACATTCGCTTTATTTTTTATCGTCAATACACCGGATGACATGGCGCGAATGCAGCTTGGAATTAAGTATGTTACGCCGGAAGCAATAGAGAAATGGAAAGCCGAACGCGGTTATGACAAGCCTTTGTTGTTCAATGCGGAAGCCGAAAAGCTGGATAAACTAACCAGTACTATCTTTTTTGAAAAATCGATTGCCATGTTTGCTTTTGATTTTGGGCGTGCTGATGACGGACGTAATATAGCGCATGAAATTAAATCGCGCATGATGCCTAGCTTAGCAATCGCATTGCCAGTTTTTGTTTTGGGTTTGATTGTATACATTACTTTGGCGTTGGTGATGGTATTTTTTCGAGCGACTTATATCGATTTTTTGGGAGTAATCGTTTGTGTGGGGCTGATGTCAATTTCCACATTGTTCTATATTATCGTGGGGCAATTTTTGATTAGCAAGATGTGGCATTGGGTGCCTATATCCGGATTTGCAACCGGATCGGATGCTGTCAAGTTTTTGATCTTACCGGTTCTTATCGGTATTGTCGGTAATATCGGAACCAGTACCCGTTGGTATCGTACTATTTTTCTGGAGGAAATGAATAAAGATTATGTGCGAACAGCAAGGGCAAAGGGGTTGCCAGAACGTCTGGTGTTATTTAGGCATGTACTCAGAAACGCAATGATTCCGATATTGACGGGTGCGGTTGTCGTCGTGCCAATGTTGTTTTTAGGTAGTTTGCTGATTGAATCGTTCTTTGGTATTCCAGGACTTGGAAGTTATACCATCGACGCAATAAATTCACAGGATTTCGCAATTGTTCGAGCGATGGTTTTTCTCGGTTCGGTGCTCTATATCATGGGGCTAATTTTGACTGATATATCATATACGTTATTTGATCCGCGCGTGCGATTAAGCTAAGGTGGCGCCGCGTTTGTTAAGTATATTGAACCCCGGTCTTTGATGAATTCGGGTGTCAAATTTGGGTATCAATTGTATGCAAAAACCTTGCTTTGTATTAGCAGCATAGCATGAGTTGTGTGACCATTCACTTAAATCGAGATTGACTTATGCAAACAATGTATTCATAATCATCGGTTTCGTTCGGAGGGGTTCCC
>DJMI01000135.1 GCA_002435335.1 Nitrosomonas sp. UBA6494 | reverse complement strand
GCATGTGCTCGATACGGCGCGATTATTGTCGCCTGATAAAATTTGCATCGTCATCGGACATGGTGGCGATTTGATCAAACAATCCATCGCAGGCGATGATTTGGTTTGGGTGACACAGTCGCAGCAACTGGGCACCGGGCATGCGGCAATGCAAGCGTTGCCGTTTTTGGATCAAGACGGCACGACACTGATGCTGTACGGTGATGTACCGTTGATTCAAGTGCAGACATTGCAGTCTTTGATTGCGCAAGCGCAGCCAAAAAATTGTGCATTGCTGACAGCCATGACATCCGATCCTTCCGGTTACGGCAGAATCGTGCGCGATTCGGGAACACTTGCTGTGCAAGCCATCGTCGAACAAAAGGATGCCTCCGCCGAGCAGCAATTGATTGGTGAGATTAACACCGGCATCATGGCGATTCCGAATGAATATCTGCATTCATGGTTATCCAAACTTGAAAACAACAACGCACAGAAAGAATACTATTTGACTGATATTGTGGCGATGGCGGTCAAACAAGGAATCCCGGTTGCTTCGTCGCAAGTGTCGCAGTTTTCCGAGGTGATGGGAATCAACAGCAAATCTCAACTGGCCGAACTTGAGCGGATTTATCAAAAACAAAATGCCGAGAAACTGCTGGATCAAGGCGTGCAGCTTGCCGATCCGATGCGGATAGACATCCGAGGGCAATTGACGTGTGGAGTGGATGTTGAAATCGACATCAATTGTATTTTTGAAGGCAATGTGAGCTTGGGAGACGGTGTCAAAATAAATGCCCATTGCATTTTGAAGCATGTTTCCGTCGCAGCCGGAACGGTTGTTTTACCGTACAGTTTGATAGAGGACACGGTAATCGGTGAGCATGGCAGAATTGGTCCTTATGCACGCATTCGACCGGGTACTCGGCTGGCGAACAAAGTGCATATCGGCAACTTCGTCGAAGTCAAAAACAGCAGCATCGCCGCAGGCAGCAAGGCCAATCATTTGAGCTATATCGGCGATTCGATCGTCGGTGAAAACGTGAATGTCGGTGCGGGCACCATCACGTGCAATTACGACGGCGCCAATAAATACCAAACCATCATCGAAGACGATGTATTTATCGGTTCGGATACGCAACTGGTGGCGCCAGTCAAGATTTCTAAAGGATCCGTCATCGGCGCGGGATCGACGATTACTAAGACAACCCCTGAAAATCAACTTACGTTGTCCCGCTCGAAGCAAATCAGTATTGCTGCATGGAAGCGCCTGCAGAAATCAAACAAGTAATGGTTACAATGAATTTATTTAATCAATCGAATTGTCCGGAGAAAATCCAATGTGCGGAATAGTCGGTGCAGTGTCGGTAAACAACGTGGTTCCAGTGTTGTTGGAGGGATTGCAACGTTTGGAATACCGAGGTTACGATTCAGCCGGGCTGGTGGTAACTTGCGGCGGCCTGCAGCGGCTGCGTACTACCGGTCGGGTGCATGAACTGCAAAAGCTTGCCGATGAACAAAAGATGCAAGGATTTGCAGGCATTGCGCATACCCGCTGGGCGACTCATGGTGCGCCGTCAGTACGCAATGCGCATCCGCATTTTTCCGGATTGGAAGAGAATAATCCTCGTATCGCAGTAGTTCATAACGGTATTGTCGAAAATTACGAAAGTATGCGGGAACGCTTGCAATCCGAGGGCTATCGATTTGTATCGGATACAGACACCGAGGTCATTGCACATTTGGTTGCACTGAATCTCAAACGAAGCGAAGGTCTGCTCGAAGCGGTTTGTGCATCAATAGCGGAATTACAAGGCGCTTTTGCCATTGCGGTCATGGAGGAAGCACGTCCTGACAAAATTGTTGTTGCTCGGAACGGTGCACCGCTGTTGCTTGGTTTGGGCGAGAGCGGCAACTATGCTGCTTCGGATGTTTCTGCATTGTTAAAAGCCACCAAAAATATGGTTTATTTGGAGGAAGGCGATGTTGCCGAGCTGACCAGTAGCGGCTATCGCATCGTCAATTGCCATAATGGCAAGGTCGTGCAGAAAGTCGAGCGTGCCGTCCACGAAACCGAACTGACCAGCGATGCTATCGAATTAGGCCCTTACACGCATTACATGCAGAAAGAAATTTTCGAGCAATCCAGTGCGGTGGCCAATACGTTGGAAATGGTTTTCAATGCACAATCGATTTCGCCGAATTTGTTCGGTAGTGCAGCGGAAAGCATTTTTTCGCAAACGAGCAGTATTTTGATACTGGCTTGCGGTACCAGCTACCATGCTGGGCTAGTGGCGCGGTATTGGTTGGAAACCGTTGCCGGATTGCCGTGTAATGTTGAAATTGCCAGTGAGTATCGCTATCGCGATCCGATTGTGAGTCCGAATACGCTGGTGGTGGGTATTTCTCAATCCGGTGAAACGGCGGATACGTTGGCGGCAATGAAATACGCCAAAAAGCTGGGGCATGCTCATAGTCTGGCGATTTGTAATGTGCCGGAAAGCGCTTTGATACGCCAATCCGATTTACGTTTTCTGACGCGTGCTGGGCCGGAGATCGGCGTCGCCTCAACCAAAGCATTCACGACGCAATTGGCATCGCTGCTGCTGCTGACGGCTACACTGGCCAAGCTGCGTCGCAAACTGCCGCCGGAAGCGGAATCTTGCTTGATTGCCGACCTGCGTCATTTACCGGTTGCGATTCAACATACATTGCAAGTGGAACCGCAGGTGAAAGCCTGGGCGAAGCGTTTTGCGCAGAAGCGCCATGCGTTATTTTTGGGACGCGGTGTGCATTATCCGATTGCGATGGAAGGCGCATTGAAACTCAAAGAAATTTCGTATATTCATGCGGAAGCATATGCGGCGGGAGAATTGAAGCACGGTCCATTGGCTCTTGTTGATAGTGAAATGCCGGTAGTGGCGATTGCACCAAACGATCAATTACTCAGTAAATTGAAATCCAACTTACAGGAGGTGCATGCGCGCGGTGGCGAATTGTATGTGTTTGCCGATGCGGATTCGCATATCGTACCCAGCGAGAATCTGCACGTGATCCGTTTGTCGGAGCATGAAGGTTTGCTAAGCCCGATTCTGCATACGATTCCACTGCAATTATTGGCGTATCACGTGGCTTTAGAAAAGAACACTGATGTCGATAAACCTAGGAATTTGGCAAAAGCCGTGACGGTGGAGTGATTTTAATCACATAGTCTTTTAGGCTATTCTCTGACAATAATTCAGCTATCGGATAAAATAACAACTTTACGTGCGGTAGTCGCCGAAAGGCTTTTTTGCGAGCGCATGGATTTGTTATCAATTTCCTGCCAATACATTCAAAATCGATCAGATATTTCCCTTGTAACGAGGGGCTGTGGCAATAAATAGCATCATGAATGTGAAGATAATTATTTTTCTGTTGACTACCTTTTGAAGGAAAATTAGTGAAATGTTGACACACCTACAACGCCTCGAAGCGGAGAGCATCCATATCATGCGCGAGGTTGTGGCGGAGTGCGAGCGGCCGGTGATGCTCTATTCCATCGGCAAGGATAGCGCAGTGATGCTGCACCTTGCTGTCAAAGCCTTTTATCCGTCGAAACCGCCGTTTCCCTTGCTACACGTCGATACCACATGGAAATTCAGAGAAATGATCCAGTTTCGCGATGTGATGGCGAAAAAGCTTGGATTAGACCTGATTGTGCATATCAACCCGGAAGCTGTCGCGAAAAATATCAATCCGTTTACGCATGGATCCGCGGTGCATACCGACATTTGGAAAACCGAAGGCTTGAAACAAGCGCTGGATAAATATAATTTCGACGTGGCGTTCGGCGGGGCGCGTCGCGACGAAGAAAAATCGCGCGCGAAAGAGCGTATTTTTTCCATCCGTTCGGCGCAACACCGTTGGGACCCAAAACTGCAGCGCCCGGAGTTGTGGCGGTTATATAACGCGCGCAAAAACATCGGCGAGAGCATCCGGGTGTTTCCGCTATCCAACTGGACCGAACTCGATATTTGGCAATACATCTATTTGCAAGATATTCCGATCGTGCCGTTGTATTTTGCCAAGGAACGTCCGGTGGTTGAGCGTGACGGTACCTTGATCATGGTCGACGATGAGCGTATGCCACTGAAGGAAGGCGAGAAACCGATGATGAAGAAAGTACGTTTTCGTACGCTGGGTTGCTATCCGCTGACCGGCGCAATCGAAAGCGAAGCAGGCTCATTGACCGACATTATTCAGGAGATGTTGCTGACCAAGACATCTGAACGGCAAGGCCGGTTGATCGATCACGATTCCACCGGTTCGATGGAGAAAAAGAAACAAGAGGGGTACTTCTAATGGCGCATATATC
This sequence comes from Nitrosomonas sp. UBA6494, assembly GCA_002435335.1. Taxonomy (GTDB): domain Bacteria; phylum Pseudomonadota; class Gammaproteobacteria; order Burkholderiales; family Nitrosomonadaceae; genus Nitrosomonas. The sequence goes on along the minus strand of DJMI01000135.1, from coordinate 3,069 downwards.
GGACTTGATCGCCGAAGATATCGAGCTCTATTTAAAAACGCACGAAAAGAAAAGCCTGTTACGTTTTATTACCTGCGGCAGCGTAGACGACGGCAAAAGTACGCTGATCGGACGCATGTTGTACGAATCCAAGATGTTGTTCGAAGATCAATTGATGCAATTGGAAGTCGATTCCAAAAAAGTCGGCACCCAAGCGGGTGATTTGGATTTTGCACTATTGGTAGACGGTTTGACGGCGGAACGCGAACAGGGCATAACCATCGATGTTGCTTACCGTTTTTTTTCCACCGACAAGCGCAAGTTCATCGTCGCGGATACGCCGGGGCATGAGCAATATACGCGCAACATGATTACCGGTGCATCGACCGCCGATGTTGCGATCATTCTGATCGACGCGCGCAAGGGCGTGTTGACGCAAACGCGTCGCCACAGCTATTTGGTTTCGTTGATCGGCATCCGCCATGTGGTTCTGGCGATCAACAAGCTAGACATGGAGGGATATTCGGAAGATGTTTGCCGCCGAATCGATGCCGATTATCGTAATTTCGCCAAGGAAATCGGTTTACAGAATATCGTGACGATCCCGATGTCTGCCTTAAAAGGCGATAACATTACGTCATTGAGTGAAAATACGCCGTGGTATCAAGGAGAAACACTGATGGGTTACCTGGAAAATGTACAGGTAGAGAATGATGTGGCGGAACCGGGTATTTTTCGCATGCCGGTGCAATGGGTCAATCGTCCCAATCTGGATTTTCGCGGTTATTCGGGTTTGGTGGTGCGCGGCAGTATCAAACCGGGCGATGCGGTAAAAGTGTTGCCGTCTGGAAAAGAAAGCCGCGTGGCACGCATCGTTACCGGCGATGGTGATTTGGAGCAGGCCATTTCCGGGCAAGCGATCACATTGACGTTGACCGATGAAATCGACATTAGCCGCGGCGATATTCTGGCAAGATCTGAGGCGCCACCCACGGTTGCCAACCGGTTCGAAGCCACCGTGGTGTGGATGACGGAAGACCCGATGTTAACCAATCGGCCGTATTTACTAAAAATCGGCACCAAGACCGTAACCGCCCATGTATCAACGATCCGGCACAAAGTAAACGTCAATACGCTCGAGCGTATCGCAGTCAACAAACTAGACCTGAACGAAATCGGCGTGTGCCACATCAATACCGATCAAGTCATTGCATTCGATCCTTACAAAGAAGACCACGATACCGGCGGTTTTATCCTGATCGACCGCTTGACCAACAATACCGTCGGTGCCGGAATGCTGCTCGGTTCGCTCGAGCAAGGCAAAGACGATCAATGGCAATCGATTCACATCGATAAACAGGCACTGGCCGCAATCAAAGGGCAAAAACCGTTTATTCTGTGGCTGAACGGCGATTCGGCTATTGCCAAATTACTGGAGAAAAGACTGTATGCGCTGGGTAAACACACCAGCTTGCTCGATGGTGCCGCCGTTCGTGCCGGACTCAATAAGGATTTGAGTATCAGCGATGCCGATCAAAGGGAAAATGTGCGGCGACTTATTGAAATAGCCAAATTGATGCTCAATTCCGGACAGGTCGTATTGGTGGTACCGGATTTTCAATGTCGTGTCGACATTGGGCAGATGCAGTCATTGATTGAGCAGACTGAGTTTGTTGAGGTTTTGTTGGGAGCATCGCAAGGTGAACCACAACCTTCCGGTATTCGTATTGAAACCGATCAGCAGACTCCGGAGCAGATCGTTGAGAAGATTGTCGACCATTTATCCGGCATCGGTGTATTGAAATAAGCCGGGATTACCTGTTTGATTGCGCGATCAAGCAAATCGGGATCGCTTATATTCACATCTTTGTTTAAGTGTGATACGCAATCCACCATTCACCATGATGTTGAAATTAAAGCAGAGAGTCTATTTGCATTATCGTGATTATCGGTTAATCGTATTTGATTGGGAGTAAACCCCATGATTCTTGTGACAGGCGGTGCCGGCTATATCGGATCGCATACATGCGTTGAATTGCTCAATGCCGGTTTGGATGTTACGGTTTTTGATAATTTCTGTAACAGTAATCCTGAAGCACTGGTGCGAGTGGAAAAGATTACCGGTAAAAAGCCGCACCTCATTACAGGAGATTGCCGCGATCGTGCCTCACTGGTTACCGCTTTGCAGCAAAGTAAAGCCAAGGCAGTGATTCACTTTGCCGGACTCAAAGCAGTCGGCGAGTCGGTGGAGCAGCCGCTTTCCTACTACGATAATAACGTTGTCGGTACCTTACGTTTGCTGGAGGCAATGCGGGAATGTGATGTCAAAATTTTGGTATTCAGTTCTTCCGCAACCGTATACGGCGATCCGGTCAAGCTGCCGCTGACCGAAGATCATCCTTTGTCGGCAACCAATCCTTACGGACGCAGCAAGCTGATGATCGAAGACATTTTACGCGATCTTCACCGCAGTGATCCTGCATTCCAGATCGGTATTCTGCGTTATTTTAATCCGGTAGGCGCACATGCCAGTGGCTTGATCGGCGAAGATCCGCAAGGGATGCCGAATAATTTAATGCCTTTTGTCGCGCAAGTTGCGATTGGACGTAGAGAATTCTTGAATGTTTGGGGAAATGATTATCCTACCGCCGATGGTACCGGTGTGCGTGATTATATCCATGTGGTTGATTTGGCGATTGGGCATCTCAAAGCGTTGGAGGCCTTGCAAAATCGTCAGAACAATCAATTTTTCGAATGCCTGACCGTTAATCTGGGGACCGGTCAGGGCTACAGTGTGCTCGATGTCGTGCGCGCTTACGAACAAGCCAGCGGACGTGAAATACCGTACCGAATCGCAGCGCGGCGCGCAGGCGATATTGCGGCTTGTTACGCAGATCCGAATCGCGCTTTGCAACTGTTGGGGTGGAAAGCAACGCTCGGATTGCAAGATATGTGCAAGAGCAGTTGGCATTGGCAAAGCACCAATCCTAAAGGTTATCAGAATTGATCCGAAACACTGTCGCTTGCTGGCAGTTTTTGTAAACATCATTTGTAAGAATTTCTAGCGTTGGCGGATTCAACATTGAAGTG
>DJMI01000022.1 GCA_002435335.1 Nitrosomonas sp. UBA6494 | reverse complement strand
ATGTTTTTCCATGAATTCGGACATATCGATGCGAATCAAATGCTCTTCTGAATCGAATAAAAATCCGGCTAATGCTTTGCACAACTCGGTTTTACCGACACCGGTAGGCCCCAGAAACAGAAAAGAACCATACGGACGATTTGGATCGGACAATCCGGCACGCGAACGGCGAATCGCATCCGATACCAACCTTACCGCTTCGTCTTGACCGACAACACGCTCATGCAGTTTCTGCTCCATCAGCAGCAGTTTTTCCCGTTCGCCTTGCATCATTTTGGATACTGGAATGCCGGTGGCACGCGACACCACTTCGGCGATTTCTTCGGCGCCGACTTGGGTGCGCAACAGCTTGTGCTTTTGCCCGCCCTCTGTTTCAAACTGCGCGGCTTCCTTCAATTTGGCCTCAAGCTGCGGCAGTTTTCCATATTGTAGTTCGGCTACTTTGTCCAGTTTACCTTCACGCTGAAATTTCATTACTTCCGCCTTGACGCGATCGATCTCCTCCTTGATACTGGCTGCACCCTGTGCGGCACCTTTCTCGATTTTCCACACTTCTTCGAGATCGGCATATTCGCGTTCCAGTTTCTGAATCTCCTCTTCAATCAACATCAGGCGCTTTTGTGACGCTTCGTCTTTTTCCTTCTTTACCGCCTCGCGTTCGATCTTCAGCTGAATCAGACGGCGATCAAGCTTATCCATCGCCTCGGGTTTGGAATCGATTTCCATTTTGATGCGTGCTGCTGCTTCGTCGATCAGATCAATCGCTTTGTCCGGCAGAAAACGGTCGGTAATGTAACGATTAGATAACTCTGCAGCGGCAACAATGGCTGGATCGGTAATTTCGACACCATGATGCAATTCGTATTTTTCCTGCAAGCCACGCAGAATGGCGATGGTCGCCTCGACGCTCGGTTCTTCCACCAACACCTTTTGGAAGCGGCGTTCCAGCGCGGCATCCTTTTCGATGTACTTGCGGTATTCGTCTAATGTGGTTGCGCCGACGCAGTGCAATTCGCCACGCGCCAACGCCGGTTTGAGCATATTGCCCGCATCCATCGCACCTTCCGCCTTACCTGCGCCGACCATGGTGTGCAATTCATCGATGAACACGATGGTTTTGCCTTCGTCTTGCGCGATTTCCTTAAGCACCGCTTTCAGGCGTTCTTCGAATTCGCCGCGGTATTTCGCCCCGGCCAGCAGCGCCGCCATATCCAATGACAGTACTTTCTTGTTCTTCAGCGTCTCCGGCACTTCTTCATTGACGATGCGCTGCGCCAGACCCTCGACGATCGCGGTTTTGCCGACGCCGGGTTCGCCGATCAATACCGGATTGTTTTTGGTTCGACGTTGCAATACTTGAATGGCGCGGCGAATTTCGTCGTCACGACCGATCACCGGATCCAATTTGCCTTGACGTGCACGTTCGGTTAAATCTAATGTGTACTTTTTCAATGCTTCTCGGCTGCTTTCCGCTTCCGCGCTACCGACCTGTTCGCCGCCGCGAACAGTCTTGATCGCACTTTCCAGTGCAGCAAGATTGCCGCCATGCTGCTTGAACAATGCGCCGATGTCGCCTTTGTCTTGCAGTGCCGCCAACAGAAACATTTCGGAAGCAATGAATTGATCGTTGCGTTTTTGAGCTTCCTTGTCCGCGATATTGAGTAGATTATTCAAATTGCGCGAAAGGGTAACTTCACCGCCCGAATTTTCGACCTTAGGCAGTCGCTGGATGCTTTGTTTGATACTTTCGGTCAATGGCCCAGTATTGACCCCGGCACGCTGCAATAAAGAACGCGTACTGCCGTCATCTTGCTGTAATAATGCCTGCAGCAAATGCTGCGGTTCGATCGCAGGATTGTCTTGGCCGACGGCGATGCTTTGTGCATCTGCAAAAGCTTGTTGGAATTTGGTGGTTAATTTGTCAAAACGCATGAAATTCTCCCGAAGTTGGTCATTGAAACCAACGTGGGGGGGAGATGACAAATTTCAAGACAGGCAGCTGAAAATCCACCTGTGTTGCCGCTCGATGTTAAACGAACTTCCTGGGAAACTTTTTCCGACTAGACTATTGAATCAGACGCAATTTCCCCTTTTTCAGTGCATTCTTTTTCAGCAGCAGCTCAATTTCAGCGACAGGAACCGGTCTGCTGAAATAGTAACCTTGAAAGTGATCACACCCTTGTGCAATCAGGAAATTCAATTGCTCTTCAGTTTCGATACCTTCGGCGATGACCTCGATATCCATGCTATGCCCCATTGCAATGATGGCAGTTACGATAGAACGGTCATTTTTATCGTGCGCAATATCGCGCACAAACGTACGATCGATCTTTAGCGTATGAATCGAGAAACGTTTCAGATAGCTGAGGCTTGAATAACCTGTTCCAAAATCGTCAATGGAAACATGAATTCCCGCTTCTTTGAGTTAGTCGAGAATATTAACCACCTTATCGACGTTATCGATTAACATGCTTTCCGTCAATTCCAAGGAAATATAGCTTGCGGCCACGCCCATTTCTGCCAGCGTATTGATCATATTGGTAATTAGATTTTTGTCACGAAACTGCCGTACCGAAAGATTGATCGCTATTCGCGGTATTTCGTATCCCATCGTTTGCCAGAGCTTAATTTGTTGGCATACCGTTCTCAACACCCATTCGCCGATCGGTATGATTAACCCGCTTTCCTCAGCCAAAGCAATGAATTTATCGGGAGAAATCAGTTTCTTTTGCGGGTGCTGCCAGCGTAGCAACACCTCGATGCTATGCAGGCTATGGTTAGGCATATCCATGACCGGTTGATAATGCAAAACCAATTCGTTGCGTTCAATGGCATGATGCAAATCCAGTCCCAGCGTATGTCTTTCGTGTGCCGATTGATTAAGTTCAGTGGTAAAGAACTGATAATTGTTGCGGCCATTTTCTTTGGCATGATACATCGCCACGTCGCTATTTTTAAGTAATGCCTCCGCGGTTTCGCCATCTTGGGGGAATAATGCGATACCGATACTGGCGCCGATATGCAAGCTGTGATTGTGGATTTGAAACGATAGCGTCAGTTGATCCAGTATTTTTTGCGCTACACTGCCGGCATCCAGCGGATTGGCAATCGATTCGAGCACGATGATGAACTCATCGCCGCCTTGGCGCGCCACGGTATCTTCGCCGCGAATACAAAGCTTCAATCGCTCGGCCACCGCTTTTAACAATAAATCGCCGATATCGTGACCAAGCGAATCATTGATGATTTTGAAACGATCCAAGTCAATGAATAAAACCGCCGTGCTTTGGTGATGTCGTACTTCCCGCGCGAGTGCTTGTTCGATGCGATCGCGCAGCAAATGACGATTCGGTAGGCCGGTCAACGCATCGTGTGTCGCCATAGTAACGATACGTTGTTCCGTTTCTTTACGCTCATACCAGCGCCCAATGTCATGGGCAATATTTTCCACCAAATCGTATTCGTGCGGCATGATGAACGGCAAATTCTTCGTATAAGCCACCTGCAATTGTCCATAATGGCGGTTATTGGCTTCGATACCTACACGGATTCCGTTGGTTAGATTTTCCTGATAATTTTCGGTAGCGAAAGTGAAATCCATCAGTTTAATTTGCCCGGCGGCGTATTCCGGATATTGCAGCGCCGCCGTCAAAGCCTCCAGCAAGGCCTTGCTTATCATCACAACATCGGAATTCTGTTCCAGTACGCCGCGAATTTGATAACGACAGACACTTTCCTTAAGCCGCTCCAGCATTTCCGAATCCCGTTGTTTCCGGGCTGTAATATCGATTCGTACGGAAAGGTATCGTTCAATTTTTCCATCCGCTCCGGTCAAAGGCACGATCGTGGAATCGACCCAATACAGTTCGCCGGTTTTGCTGCGATTGCATATCTCCTGATGCCAAATATTCCCTTTTGTAATGGTTGCCCACAGATTGACCCAAAACGATTTAGGATGTACCTGAGAGTTGAGGATGCGATGATCTTTTCCGATCAATTCTAGTTCGCTGTATCCGCTCACTTTGCAAAATATCTCATTGGCGTGAATGATTTTTCCCTTGCGATCGGTTATCGAAATCAGCGCCAACTTACCGATTGCATTGATGTACGCGGACAATTCCGTAGAAGTTTTCTCCGCATCTTGTTTTGCTTGCACCAAATGCTTATGGGTTTTCAGCGAAAAATCGATGGATTTGTTCATTCTGCGCAGATAAGGCAATGTCAGCCAGTACAAAATAGCCATCGCGATCAAAACATACAGCAACAAAGAAAGCCCGATTTTGTGGATTTCACTGATGAATTGCTGGCTCAATTCTGCTTCATCCAGTTTAAGCACGGTACCTAGACCATAGCTTGCCGGCGCATGCGCAGCAACTACATCGATTCCCCGGTAATCCTTGGTGAACTTGATTCCTTTTTGCCCTTGCAGGGCATAATGCATCGGTAACGGTTGATTATTCGGAATTCGTTGGATTTGTTTAAATCGAACGCCTTTAGTGCCGTCTTGCAAAAAACATTGCGCTTCCAGCGAAGCATCGGCATCAGATGTACATAACATGAACTCTCCGGATTTACCGACAAAGTTGGCATCTCGGTAAATTTCGGTTAATCCTGCCACAGGCTCTTCGGTTGTAATGCGAGCTAAAAATGCTCCTGACTCACTCTGCAATTGAATGGTATTGCGCAGGATAAATTGATCGTCCCATAACAAAAATGTATCGACTTCCGACGGCGTATCAAGCATGATTTTCGATGCGTCGTCATTTGCATGATGTCCTGCACTCAATATCAATAAGCCGTCTCGACCATATATCCTGATCGCTGAAAAATGCGTGGTTAAAATTTTTTCCGCAGTCTTAGCAATGCCTTCGTATCCTTCATCTCTGGTTTTTTCGGACAGATAACGCTCCATGCTCTGCGCCAAGTAGGTACGGGTCGTCAAAGCATGTGTATTCGCCAAAGAATCGGCGATATACGCATCGATCAATCTTATTTTGTTATTCAGCGCTACCTCCAAGCCAGATACGGCCATTTCTTCCAATTGCGGACGCATAATGCTATAAACCGTATAGCCCGCCGACAAGATAAGCAGCGCAAATAAACCTGCGCTCACCATGACCGTCTTGGATCTGTTCCAAATGTGAAAGAAATTCGGCATCGCCTTTTATTAGATTGGGGGGTATTTCAAGGAATTCAATTGCATATTATCGGCAAATCTCATTCATAAACCTTTCGGAATACAAGGGTATTATCCTCTTTATTCTTGATTTGGATCAATGATTCGTGAATTAATGCGTTTTGGTAATAAACCGACTACTTAGCAAGTGGATACGGATAAAGCATATTCAATGCCACACTTTTACCGGCTGTTTCCACGATGCGCAAATGCTCACGCCGGAATTGCCGAGCATGCTGCAAGCCGCACGAATGTGCGATCATGTTGATTTCTTTGTTAACGTTGCGGGCATAATTGGCGACACGTAAATATTTTTCTTCCACCACCAAGCCGTTTTGCAGCCGTTCGTCGTGCGTGGTGATGCCGGTAGGGCAGGTATTCAGATGACAGCGCATCGCTTGGATACAGCCGAGCGAAAACATAAAGCCGCGCGCGGTGTTGACGAAATCGGCACCGGCGCACAACGCCCACGCGCCTTCTGCGGACGTCACCAGTTTTCCGGCTGCGATGACAGCAATGCGTTTTTTCAAACCGGATTGCAACAATGCATCAACTACACGCGGCAACGCTTCCATGATCGGCAAACTGACGTGATCCATTAACGTTTGCGGTGCCGCACCGCTGCCGCCTTCGCCGCCGTCGATGGTGAGGAAATCCGGCGCATATTCCAAGCCGCGGCTGTTGATGCTGTCGCACAATTCGTTGATGAAATTCCAGCCGCCGATCGCGGTTTTAACGCCGACCGGACGCCCGGTCAATTCGCGGATGTAATGGATTTTGTCGAGCAGATCGTCGATGTTGTTGATGTCCTTGTGACGATTCGGGCTGATCGAGTCCTGATGCACCGGNNGTGCCGATCTGCATGATCACATCGCAATCGCCTTCCAGATGATACGGCGCCAGGCCGCCTTCGCCGGTATTCAACCAGCAACCTGCCTGTGCCGCACCGAGCGACAGTGCACGTATCGCCGGTTTGGAAATCGCACCGTAACTCATGCCGCTGATATTGATGATCGATTTGGCTTCGAACGGATGCGCGCAATAACCCTCGCCGATAAGCAGCGAAGGCGTAGGCAACTGATCCTCCTCCTGAATCGGAAAGGCCGCGTTGACGAAAATAATCGAACCCGGTTGGCGCAAATCGTTGGTGGAACCGAACCCGACCAGACTGCCCTTATTCTTCGCGTTCTTGTAAATCCAGCCGCGTGTGGCGCGATTGAACGGCATCTCGTCGCGATCACTGGCAAAAAAATACTGGCGGAAATACTTGCCCTGGATCTCGAAAAAATAACGCAAACGTCCGATCACCGGGTAATTGCGTAGGATGGAGTGTTTTTTTTGCGTGACGTCCTGGATGAACCAGACCACAACCGTACCGACGGCCACGATGCCCAGTATCGTGGCCATGCTGTAAATAATCAGATCAAGCGCACCGGACATACAATCTCCTCGTCTCAGGTCGAAAAAAATATTGGTAATCTACTAAGCTCAAAACAGATTGTATTGATACAAACAATACTTCGTTACAATCGGTTGCGTCGATAGTATCGATTGGAATTGTATGAAGTTTTGTCTTCAAGGCGCAAGATTCTGCAAATTATATTTTTTGTTGCGCACTAAACCGGTGAGCGTAATCAAATGCAAAATGATTGCGGTGCAGCGAAAGTGTCTGATAGATTGACTCTTTAATGAGATCATTCGATTGCCTGATCGCTGTTTTTTTGCTTGGATTTCTCAATGCGCGTTCGCAGATCGATTATCTACTGACAACGCCAATAACTTTTCAATGCCGACCGGCTCTTCTTTGAGTAACGGAACCACAGCATAGCGCTTTGCGTGTAGAGTTGATACCGTCTTGATGTCAGCCAGTTCGTTACGGGCGCGCTGACACAGCAGCGGTGACTGGACGGTCGTCGCGGCGATGCTGTTATTGACGATCCAGGCCCATGGTTCGATACCGGCACGGCGCAGGTCGTGTTGCAGGCCGGCGGCTTCCAGCACGGGTGTCGTTTCCGCTAAAGTCACCAGCAGCATTTTGGTTTGCTTGGGATTTTGCAGTTGCATCATCGGCGTGGTGAAGCGCACAATGGATTGGCTGTCCATTTGTTTGATTACTTCGCGATGATAAGCGCCGGTGGCATCAAGCAATAGCAATGTATGGCCGGTCGGTGCGGTATCCATCACCACAAATTTCTTTCCCGCTTCGCGGATAATGCGTGAGAATGCCTGAAACACTGCAATTTCTTCAGTGCAGGGCGAGCGCAAATCTTCTTCCAGTAATGCTTTGCCTTGCGCATCCAGATGCGCTCCCTTGGTTTGCAGAATACGCTGACGATAACGTTCGGTTTCTACCTGCGGATCGATTCGATCGACTTGGAGATTGTCCATCGCACCGCTGAGTGTTTCGCTTAAATGCGCGGCCGGATCGGAAGTGGTGAGATGCACCGGCAGGCCGCGATGTGCCAGATTCACGGCAATCGCCGCTGCCAGCGTGGTTTTGCCGACACCGCCTTTACCCATCAGCATGATTAAGCCGCAACCATCCTTGGCAATATCGTCGATCAAGTCGGATAAGTCGGGAAACGGTATGGCTTGATGCGTCAAATTGCTGCCACCAGCGGCAGGTAATTCATCCGACAGCAATTGTCGTAAAGCGGCCAATCCAACCAGATTGAAAGGTTTCAGTGCGATACGATCGCAAGGTAAGGATTTGAGAATGTCCGGCATGGTCGCCAAAGTTTTCTGCTCGCGTTGAAAAATGGCGGCTGCCAAATCATCCTGCGTTGCTTCCGACAGCGGCAATACGCCATTGACGACGAGATATTGGTTGATCAAACCAATGAGCGTGAGTTCTTCGTGTGTACGTGCCACTTCACGTAATGTGGTTTGCTGCGCGCGGGCTACCAATACCAACCGGGTGCGTTGCGAATCGGCGAGTGCATCCACGGCTGCCTTGTATTGCACGCGTTGTTTCTCCAGACCCGCCAATGGGCCAAGGCATGACGCATCGCCTTTGCCTTCTTCAAGAAAATCACTCCATGCGCCGGGTAATTGCAGCAGCCGGATGGTATGTCCGGTCGGTGCGGTGTCGAAAATAATATGATCAAAATCCGATGTCAGTGTCGAGTCGACCAGCAGAGCGGTAAACTCGTCGAAAGCGGCGATTTCGGTCGTGCAGGCCCCGGACAATTGTTCCTCGATCCCTTTAATCACCGTATCCGGCAGGACGCCGCGCACCGGATTAACGATGCGGTCACGATAAATTTGCGCCGCTGCTTGCGGGTCGATTTCCAGCGCGGCCAATCCGGGTACTGCGCTGATCGCAGTAATTTGGTTGCCGATCGTCATGCCGAACACTTGGCCGACGTTGGAAGCCGGATCGGTGCTGACCAACAAAACTCGCCGACCGGCATCGGCCAATGTAATGGCCGAAGCACAGGCCAGCGAAGTTTTACCAACGCCGCCTTTGCCGGTAAAAAACAGGAAACGCGGCGGTTGATCGAGAAATTTAAGATGCGCCATGAGATTGGCTGGGGTTTAGGTTAACAACAACCACCGCAACAACTCGATTCTTCAGCTTTTTCTTGCAAAGGAATTCCGGCCCAGCGCGCCAGTTCGCTGCGCTGCGGATAGCGACCGGCCAAGGCGATTTCGCCGTTGACCATAATTAGAGGCAACGCATCTGCGCCGGAACGTTCCAAAAACGCTTTAGCGGTTGGATTATCGACGAAAGCCATCGGCTGCTGCGCCAGGTTGAAGCGCTCGATGGCAACGTCGTGCTGCTTGAGCCAATCGATATCGGCAGCAAAACTGAGCAGCGCACGGTCAACGTCGGCGCCGCATACACCGGAGCTACAGCATAAGGCAGGGTCAAAAACTTGGATAGTTGTCATGAAGATTTTCCTTTTGTGGTTGAGTTAATAAAGTTACAACGTTGTTCAGTGAAATAAAATAATTTACTTTACGATAAAAAAAGCGTCATGCTCATAATTAGGCTGCGTAGCAGGATTCGGTTTGCGCCGGAATCATTGTGTTGTCTCCTTGGTTGAATGAATAGCGGGGGACACTGCATCGCTGCTCTCAGCACAACAAACTTCATTCGAGCTGCAAAGTGTACCGGCACAGCAATTTTCGGTCAGGTAGTGCAATAGTGCATTCATCGTTGCGAAATTAGCCGAGTAATAAATAAAGCGGCTTTCCTGACGAGCTAAAATCAGGTCTGCATTGGCTAATTCTTTAAGATGAAAAGACAGTGTGGCATTCGGAATGCTTAATTCTTTCGCTAATTGACCGGGTGAAAGGCCTGATTTGCCTGTCTGCACTAATAAGCGGAATATGGCGAGGCGGGTTTCGTGCGCCAAAGCGGTCAGGGCTTTAATTGCAATATTAATTTCCATGTTTCCATTATATTGGAAATATAAAATATGCCAAAGTTTTTTTGGGGCGGACCAGTGAAAACTACCGCAATCAGTGATAGCAACGAGCGTTTTACTCCGCATCAATCAGAGGATTGACTCTCGTTCGTATCTCCGCTTCGCTGAGCGTCGGGATGCATAACTCCATAAAGCGGTAGGCGTAGCCGCGCAGATAGTGATTGCGACGCACGGAGATGAAAGTGGTGTTTTTCTCAAACAAATACTCACTATCCAGTTTTACCAGCGTGGTATCACGGTCGCTGGAAAAAGCGACAGAAGCAATGATGCCGATACCCAGACCCAATTTCACGTAAGTTTTGATCACATCCGCATCCAAAGCGGACATGGCGATATCGGGTATCAAACCGGCTTTGGCAAAGATCTGATCAATGCGCGACCGACCGGTGAGGCCGTGGTGATAGGTAATGATCGGGTATTCCGCGATGGCCTCGAGCGTAAGCGGCTCGACGCGTTCCAACGGATGTCCGGTGGGGACGATCACAATGTGTTGCCACGTGTGGAACGGAAAGGAAATGAGATCGGTGGCGTTTTCCAATGCCTCGGTCGCGATCCCGATATCCGCCCGACCGTCGATCAGCATCGATAAAATGTCGCTGGGCTTCGATTCGTTCAGTACCAAATGAACCTTGGGGAATGCTTTCTTAAATTCGGCGACGACCGGCGGCAGGATGTATTGCGCTTGCGTGTGCGTCGTGGCGATGGTTAATTGTCCTTGGTCGTGATTGCTGAATTGCTCGGCCAGGCGCTTGATGTTTTTGGTATCGAATAAAATCCGTTCGACAATTTTCACCAGCTCTTTACCCGGTTCGGTCAGACCAATAAAGCGTTTGCCTTTGCGGACGAATAACTCGATATTCAATTCGTCTTCCAAATCCTTGATATGCTTGCTGACGCCGGATTGCGACGTAAACAAGGCATTGGCCACCTCGGTCAAATTGTAATTGCGTCGCACGGTTTCGTTAATAATGCGCAGTTGCTGAAAATTCATCGTTTTCTCTCAAATCAACAAAAAACAACCTTTAGTGGGTCAAGTTGCTGGTTAAATGGTTAGGGAACAAATCCAGTCTTTTCGGTTTGATAAATACCTTGTCTCCCTTAACGAGCTTTAATTCACGAAAGCGCTCCTTACTGATCTCGACTTGAATCGGATTGATCGACTCGTCGTTTTCACGGCGCAATTCCAGTCTCACGATCGGCCCCACGGACAGAATGTGAACAACTTGCGCCGCTAATGTGGATCCGCCGTTGCTTTCTCGCGTCACTTCGATTTCGTGAGGGCGCACATAAGCGATTGCAGCCAGTTCTTCCGCTTCCGCGTGTTCCGGTGCGTCGACTTCGAGATCGCCGATCCAGGCGCGGCCTCGGTGCAAGCGGCTGTGAAACAAATTCACGTTACCGAGAAATTCATACACAAAGGGGCTGGCGGGCTGCTCATAGACTTCATCGGGAGTGCCGATTTGCTCGATTTTGCCTTCGTTCATGACAACCACGCGATCGGCGACTTCCAGCGCTTCTTCCTGGTCGTGGGTGACAAATACGCTGGTAATATGCATATCGTCGTGCAATCGTCTAAGCCATGCACGTAACTCCTTGCGTACTTTGGCATCCAAGGCGCCGAAAGGCTCGTCGAGCAACAGCACTTTCGGCTCCACCGCCAATGCCCGCGCCAAGGCGATACGCTGACGCTGACCGCCGGATAGTTGATGCGGGTAACGATCCGCCAGCCAATCCAGTTGCACCAGATGCAACAATTTCATGACGCGTGCGCGGATTTCCTCTTGTGTCGGACGAAATTTCTTCGGACGCACGTTCAAACCGAAAGCCACATTGTCGAAAATCGTCATGTTGCGGAATAGCGCGTAATGCTGAAATACAAACCCGACTTGACGGTCGCGCACATGCTGGTCGGTCGCATCTTCGCCGTGGAATAGCACCTGACCGCTGTCGGCAGTTTCAAGCCCAGCGATTACGCGCAGCAGCGTGGTCTTACCGGAGCCGGAAGGCCCGAGTAGTGCCAGCAATTCACCGGAATGTACTTGCAAGCTGACATCATGCAGCGCAGTAAAGGCACCGAATTGCTTGGAGAGACTAAGAACTTCAATACTCATGCATCACCTCGTAGTGTCTGATGTTGTTTGTTACGGAACTCAATCAATGTCTTGAGCGCCAGCGTCACCAGTGCCAGCAAGGCAAGGAGCGAAGCGACGGCAAATGCGGCGGCAAAGTTGTATTCGTTGTAGAGAATTTCGACATGTAGCGGTAGGGTATTGGTGCTGCCGCGGATATGACCCGATACCACCGATACTGCGCCGAATTCGCCCATGGCCCGGGCATTACAGAGAATGGCGCCGTATAACAATCCCCATTTGATATTGGGTAACGTAATTTGCCAGAAAGTCTGCCAGCCGCTTGCACCCAATACCACTGCCGCTTCTTCCTCCTCAGTGCCCTGCGCCTGCATCAATGGGATCAATTCGCGGGCAATGAACGGTACGGTCACAAACACGGTTGCCAGCACGATGCCGGGAACGGCAAAGATAATTTTGAGATCATGCTCCGCCAACCAGGGCCCTAGCCATCCCTGTAAACCGAATACCAACACGTAAATCAAACCGGAAACCACCGGAGAAACTGAGAAAGGTAAGTCGATCAAGGTAATCAGCAAATTCTTGCCGCGAAATTCAAACTTGGCGATCGACCAGGCGGCTGCGACACCGAACACCAAATTCAGCGGTACCGCAATCGCAGCCACCGTCAGGGTCAGTTTGATCGCCGAAACCGCATCGGGGGCGGTGATCGCCGCCAGATAAACATCCACGCCTTTCTTGAGCGCTTCATAAAAAACAGAAATCAGCGGCACAAACAGAAACAGTGTCAAAAACAGTAGTGCTACTGTAACCAAGGAATAACGCACCCAGGCAGGTTCCTCGGTGGCGCGTTGCCGGAAGGTTTTACCGGATATCGGAAATGTAATCGTCGTAGTCATCGTGCCCTCAAGCTTGCGTACTGCGGCGGTTCCACCATTGCAGCAGGTTAATGATCAATAACAAAATGAAAGAAATCACCAGCATTACCACCGATAATGCCGTAGCGCCCGCGTAATCGTATTGCTCCAGTTTGGTGACGATCAGCAGTGGCGTAATTTCGGAAATCATTGGCATGTTTCCAGCGATAAAAATGACCGAGCCGTACTCACCGATGGCGCGTGCAAAAGCAAGCGCGAAACCGGTCATCAAGGCGGGAAACAGTACAGGGAAAATGATGTGCGTAAAAGTTTGCCAGCGATTGGCACCCAGCGTAGCCGCCGCTTCTTCCAATTCGGCTTCGATATCTTCGAGCACTGGCTGTACCGTGCGCACCACAAACGGCAAACCGATAAAAGTCAGTGCCACGAAAATACCCAACGGTGTAAACGCCACTTTGATACCGAACGGTTTCAAATGCTGACCGATCCAGCCATTACCGGAATACAGCGCAGTCAGTGCAATCCCGGCCACGGCAGTCGGCAATGCAAACGGCAGATCGACTAATGCATCGACGATTTTCTTGCCGGGAAAATGGTAACGCACCAACACCCACGCCACTAACAAACCGAATACCGCATTGACGAGCGCGGCTGCAAACGACACACCAAAGGTCAAGCGGTACGAAGCCAATACACGCGGCGTGGTGACAATAGACCAGAATTCCGACCAGGTCAGCTCGGCGGTGCGAATAAACGCGGCTGAAAGCGGAATCAGCACGATGAGACTTAAATACAGCAACGTAAATCCTAGCGCCAGATTGAATCCGGGCAATATGCTGTGTTGTTTGAACGTACTCATTACAAATCCCCATTGAATCAATTCGGATTGTCGAATCAGGCCAATTATTCGTTATCTCAGATAAATCTGATCGAATGTGCCATCATCGGCAAAATGAATTTTGTGCGCATTCTTCCAGCCGCCAAAGGCGTCATCGATTCTGAACAACTCGATCTTAGGAAACTGGGTGGCGTACTTCTCAGCGACTTTTTCATTGATCGGACGATAGAAGTGCTTGGCGGCGATTTCCTGTCCCTGTTCCGAATAAAGGTATTGCAGATAAGCTTCCGCAACCTGGCGGGTACCGCGTTTGTCGACGACTTTATCGACAACTGCAACCGGTGGTTCCGCCAGTATGCTTAAAGATGGAACAACAATTTCCAATTTATCCGTACCGTATTCCTTGAGTGCCAAGAAAGCTTCGTTTTCCCAAGTGATCAACACATCACCCACGCCGCGTTCGACAAAGGTTGTGGTAGAGCCGCGTGCGCCTGAATCCAGTACCGGTACATTTTTATACAGATTCGTCACGAATTCTTTCGCTTGATCGTCACCGCCAAAGCGGCGTTTGCCGTATTCCCATGCAGCTAGGTAATTCCATTGCGCACCGCCTGAAGTTTTGGGGTTTGGTGTGATGACGGCTACGCCGGAGCGCACCAGATCTTCCCAATCCTTGATGCCTTTCGGATTGCCTTTACGCACCAGAAAGATAATGGTCGATGTGTACGGGGTGCTGTTGAGCGCCAGGCGTTGCTGCCAATCTTCTGGCAGTAGCTTGGCTTTCTCGGCGATAGCATTGATATCGTTGGCTAAAGCCAGCGTGACCACATCCGCTTCCAGGCCGTCGATGACCGATCTCGCTTGTTTGCCGGAGCCGCCGTGCGATTGCTGGATTTTTACGGCTTGGTTGGTTTTTTCGCGCCAATGCTTGGCAAAAGCTTGATTAAATTCTTGGTAGAGTTCGCGGGTCGGATCGTAAGAAACATTGAGCAGTGTTTTCTCCGCCAATGCATGCGTACTGAAAATGAGACCCGCTGCCAAGATACTTGTGGCTAACTTTGTTTTGATGTTCATGATGTTCCTCCAGTTAATAAAGTGGGTTATAAAAGACTGATCAGTACTTCGAAGTACAGGAAGTCGGTGTCTCCAGAACGGCGATCGACGCAAGGATGCACGTGTCCGGTCGCGCAAGACGGGCTTGCGGCAATACGGTTTTTCACAAAATCTTCCGCGGTAAAGTGCGTGTAGCCCAGAACGGTATTGATTTTGGGCGTTACTTGGTAACGTATTCGTCCTTCAAATGCATGGCCGGCGAAATCGCCGCTTTGTCCGGTGCGATCCCGGTTGAATCCGGGGTCTTGAACGGTTTGGCTGATGTTGCCGTCAAGAATATCGAACATCCGGTCGCGTTTGCTCGCCAGGAAATACCAGCCGTAGGTCAATTCGAATCCCAGTTTCTGGGTTGGTTGCAGGTCCATGCGAATTTTCGGCGCTTTCAAGTTTTCATAGACCACGTAGTGATCCGCCGACCAAGGGCGGGCGAAACCGAAGAAGCGGTCGAAACGGTTGTCGACGCCATCGTTTGGGTCCTTGTCACCGCTGGCGTAGCCGTAGAAACCGGTGAGGCGCGGCTTCCACGGATGATCAAAGGCTCTGCCGACTTCGATGGTGTAGCCTTGCGCATCTTGCCGCAGCGGCCCGCTGTAACCGAGCTGATGGTTGTAGCTGACGTCGAAATCAAACAAACTGCCTGCTTTGCCGTACGCACGGAAACCCGGCATGTAGATTTCCCGATCCAGGCGGTTGGTGGCGGTGAAGCCATTGGGATCGGCATTTTGTTTCTGACCCATGAAGTATGGTTGTATCGTGACAATATCAGACCACCGGCGCCAGTGACCAATCGCACCGAAGAACCATAGCCGTTCGTTGGACATGTCGAATTTGGTTTGCGCGCGCCTTACCGGCTGATAACCGAATAAATCGAGTTCCCAGTCGTTGGCTTCACGGCCTATATTCAGACGAAAGCCTTCGAAGGTATTGGTAGTATTGCGCCATTCGTTGCGCGCAATAAAGCGCCGGTCGGTAGTCTCGTAGGCCATCCGGCCAACACGAAATCGGATCGGGCGATCATTGCCGCGATCGTCGGCGCCGAGTGCTTTTTTGAAATTCAATTCACCGTAGGCGTTGATTAAATCGTATTCATTTCTTTCCTGGTCAGTTGTTACGTATTTATTGTTAATAACCCGTGAATCCTGGAATTCCACCGCGAAACGGAATGGATCCAGAATATCGCGGATACCCAGCCAGGCACGGTGACGGAAAAAAATCGGATTGTCTTCGCCACCTTCGACGCGCCGAAGGTCATTGTTGCGCCATTCGTAGCGGGTACGATGCTCAAAGCCGATATCGAGCCAGTTGATATCCTTGAATGCCTCGACACCAATATCGCTAAGTCGGCGCACATATCGCGGCGGATCCGATTCCGGATTGGTCGCGTAACTGTCGGCGCGACGGTGATAACTGGTTGATTGTGCAGGTGCAGCCGCCGGTTTTTGCGCTTGCGGTTCTATTGATGGCAGAGTTTTTTCAACTTTTTTCGCTTTGTCGGTTGATTGATTTTCCGTGGCTTTATCGCCTGCCGGTTTTCCGGGTTCAGCAACGATCTGTTGCGCCAACTGAACAATGCTTTTCTGCATCGCTTGAAAATCCAACAACGGCTTATTGTCAGAAGACGCCTCAGTGGAACGAACCGTTAAGCTGCTTAAAAGCGTAATATGTAATAAGAACCAAAATAACTTCACTGTATTCTCCTGAGTGAATTCTTCGGAAATCCGGTTGAATCACTGGTTTTGTTTTTTGCTTTATCACCCTCTGTCATAGGGTAGGTGTTACTCAATGACTGCAATCAATCCTGGCTTATTCAATGGACGGTTATAATTTCGCCGTTTTACGGTTTGATTCGCCTGGATTGATGCGGATTTTTTTTCGACACTCGATTTGTACGACTTTCCTGTCATGTATCACGATCTCAACCGATCCATAGTCAATGCTGGATACAGCTCCTATAATTTCTTCGATGACATCTGCAGAAAGTCGGCCATCCTTGTGAGTGGTTGAGAGTTGTGTCATTTTTTGTAATGATCGTGGTTACGAGAGCTGCAAATTTACTAGCCTTTCTTTATTCTTGGAACTAATAAGATTTCATTTGATTATCACTTTTTTGTATAAGATATAATCAATGCGGAAATTAGAGTTACAAATTCACCCAATTTTTTGCTTAACTGATTAATAGGACATTCATTGCAAGAATTACATAACGAAATTCACGCTAACGTGCAGGAAGCATTGCAAGAAGATATCGGCAGCGGCGATTTGACTGCTGCTCTGATTGCAGAGAATTCTTCATTGGCGGCGACAGTCATCAGTCGTGAAAATGGGGTGCTATGCGGTACGCAGTGGTTCGATGCCTGTTTCCGGTCGCTGGCAGTGGATACAGAAATCGATTGGTCGATGCGCGACGGCGATTGCATCAATGCCGGACAACAGCTATGCGCTATCCAAGGCAATGCACGCGCATTGCTGACGGCTGAGCGTTCCGCGCTAAATTTTTTGCAATTGTTGTCCGCGGTGGCAACGCAAACGCGGCATTATGTCGATGCGATTGCGGGAACCGGCGCGGTGATCGTCGATACGCGAAAAACCGTACCCAGCCTACGTGTGGCGCAGAAATACGCGGTGAAGTGTGGTGGCGGGGTGAATCATCGCATCGGTTTGTACGATGGCATTTTGATCAAGGAAAATCACATTTTTGCCGCCGGTGGTATTGCCGCTGCGCTGCAGAAGGCGCAAGCACTCGCATCTGGAGGTGTTTTCATTCAAATCGAAGTCGAGTCACTGCTGCAATTGCGCCAAGCGATGACAGCCGGTGCAAAAATGGTATTGTTGGATAATTTCTCTCTTGTGCAATTGCGCGAAGCGGTAGCGATCGTTCGTCGATCGGGTAGCGAGATCGTGCTGGAAGCGTCCGGTAATATTACCTTGGATAACGTGCGCCAGGTAGCGGAAACGGGTGTTGACCGGATATCGATCGGTAGTTTAACCAAAAACGTGCAAGCGATCGATTTGTCGATGCGGTTTATGGAATCCGCAAATTCCTAATTTCTCGGTTCTTGATTCAACGGTAAAATGCCCGACTGTGTTGTTCCTGTGGCCGGTTCGAACCATGTAAGCTGTTGGTGCAGCTTGACCACGTTTCCGACGATAATCAGCGTGGGTGGTGTCAGCTGTGCGGCTTGCGCCAATTCCGGCAGAGTCAGCAGTGTTCCTGTCACTACTTTTTGCTGCTGCGTGGTCCCTTGTTGAACGATAGCTGCAGGTGTTTCCAGTGGCATACCGTGAGCGATCAATTGCCTGCATAATACCGGCAGTCCCAGCAAACCCATATAAATAACGACGGTCTGATTGGGGCGCGCGAGATGCGGCCAGTCGAGATCGATGGTATTGTCTTTCAAGTGACCGGTGACAAAAATGCACGATTGCGCGTAATCCCGGTGTGTCAGCGGAATTCCGGCGTAGGCGGCAACACCCGATGCGGCGGTAATGCCTGGCACTACTTGAAAGGGAATGTGGTTTGTGGTCAAGGTTTCGATTTCTTCGCCGCCGCGCCCGAAAATAAACGGATCACCGCCTTTGAGGCGCAATACGCGCTTGCCCTGCTGCGCCAACCGAACCAGCAATTGATTGATCGACTCTTGTTCCAGCGTATGCCGGTTACGTTCTTTTCCGGCATAGATTCGGGTTGCGTCGCGGCGCACCATGTCGAGAATCGGCTGTGAAACCAGTCGGTCATAGACAACGACATCAGCTTGTTGCATCAGACGCATGGCACGAAACGTGAGTAAATCCGGGTTGCCCGGCCCGGCACCGACCAGATACACTTCACCTTGTGGCGGCATGTCGTTGTCTTGTTGCAAGGTTTGCAGCAAGTAATCTTCAGCAGCTTGCTCCTTGCCTGATAGCATCAATTCAGTAAAGCGACCTTGCAAAACTTTTTCCCAAAATTGGCGGCGTTTTTCCGGTTGCGTAAAATGGTGTTGAACTTGTGTGCGGAATTGCCCGGCTAGCGCAGCGATTCGCGCATATACGGACGGAATCATCGTTTCCAATTGTGCGCGTAACAATCTTGCCAACACCGGAGAATGTCCTCCGCTGGAAATGGCGATCATTAGCGGTGAGCGATCAACGATAGACGGCATGATGAAGGTGCACAAATCCGGATTATCGACTACGTTGACCGGAATGCGCCGCTGTTGCGCGGTTTCAGATACTTGTCGATTGATTATGGCATCGTCGGTTGCGGCGATGACCAGATGCATATCATCGAGATTCTCCGGTTGATAGCTTGCTGCGGTGTGGTGGATTTTTCCTTGTTTAAGGTAATCTTGCAATGTAGAGCACAAGTTCGGCGCAACAACAAAAACTTGCGCGCCTGCTTGCAGCAATAAGTCGGTCTTTCGCGCTGCAACCTCGCCGCCGCCGACGATTAAACACGTTTTATTGTGAATATTGAGAAAGATCGGCAGATAATCCATTACTTAAGTAAACGCTGATTAATTGACTGTGCGAGCGAATCACTTCGTTGCGCGTTACTCGCTCCTTCGCCTATCTTGCTGTCGCTGCAGCGGCTAACTTAGTAGTTGCTGCTGCAACTTTCCTGATTCGAGACCTTTGCACGGCTACTACGCGGCACGATAATTGCGTTAAAAATTTGCGAAAAATGCTCATTGACTCTATGTAAACTCCGCTTTTTCACAAATTTTTGTCTTATTCCCGCGCCGCTCATGACGCCGTGCAAAGGTCTCGATTCGATTGAGTCATGAATGAATTAGAGCCTTGGTTCTTTTTTCAGCAGCTCTTCCAATTTGACATTGACACCGATGCTATGCTCAAAAAAGGTACCGACTTTTTTCTTCGCTAAGTGCTCCAGATTTAAATCATAGATGCTCTTGGATAACGGAAAGTATTTAACCTCGGTTACTAATTCTGTTGCGTTCTGCATGTAGAAATTCAAAAAATCAACCACTTCCTTTTTCTCTGCTGCGGCGGCATGGACGTAAATGAACAATGGTCGTGACAGGGGAGTATAACTGCCATTCTCCACGGTAGCTGCTGAGGGAAGCACGCCGCCGTTGCCGCTATCGATCGCGACAGCGGTGATTTTCTTTGCATTCTCAATATAGTAAGCAAAACCGAAGAATCCGAGCGCATTATGGTCACTGGCAACACCTTGGACTAGCACGTTGTCGTCTTCTGAGGCAGTAAAATCGCCACGACTAGATTTGGCCTTGCCAACAATGGCTTCGGTAAAATATTCGAATGTTCCGGAATCCGCGCCGGGGCCGTATAGCTTAATTTTGCTGTCTGGCCATGCAGGATCAATTTGATTCCAGTTGGTAATTTTCCCTTGTGCTTCAGGTTCCCAGATCTTTTTCAATTGCGCTGTAGTAATGGTTTTGCTCCAATCATTCCTGGGATTGATAACCACGGTTAATGCATCGTATGCGACTGGCATTTCAATATATTGGATCCCTTGCTGCTTGCAGGCTTCCATTTCAGAATCCGTAATCGGACGGGATGCATTGACAATATCGATCTCTCCCCGGCAGAATTTCTTAAAGCCGCCGCCGGTTCCGGAAATACCGACCGTCACACGTATCGTACCGCGCTTGCTGATCTGAAAATCTTCCGCAACTGCTTCAGTAATTGGAAACACCGTGCTGGAACCATCGATTTTTACAATAGGACTGGCCTGACTGATTCCGGTAAAAAAAACCGCACTGCCAATCAAGGCTGCCGTTAATGCCTTTGCTTGAAACGTTTTCAACATGAATAGCTCCCAATAAATTGAAATGATAAAGAATAAGTAATGTAGAAAAACGATACGTATGCTATGCGAAAATTGTTACAAAATGATGACAAGCTTATCCGTGACTGGCTGCTGCTACGATCTCGGCAATCCGACCCGCCCAGTCATGAACCTTCTGTTTCGATTCTCCTTCCACCATAACTCGAATCAATGGCTCCGTGCCTGATGCTCTAATTA
This sequence comes from Nitrosomonas sp. UBA6494, assembly GCA_002435335.1. Lineage (GTDB taxonomy): Bacteria > Pseudomonadota > Gammaproteobacteria > Burkholderiales > Nitrosomonadaceae > Nitrosomonas. Next base: position 10,199 of record DJMI01000022.1, on the reverse strand, counting down.
GTACCCGTCCCTTGCCGTTAAAATCTTTTTCTGCTTCTATTTGCGCTGCTTTTATCGCTTTGTTGTTGCTGAAAGTGAATGATTTCGACACTTGGACATTGATTAAGCGTTGCGGATACAAAACCACGTTACGCATCCATTCGGCGAGTGTTTTATCGCTATCTCGCAATGCATGCAGTACCTGAAGAGCGGATATGATGCCGTCACCTGTGGTGTGCTTGTCATAACAAAGAATATGCCCTGAGCTTTCTCCGCCCAAATGCCATCCGTTTTGCTGCAATAATTCCAGAACGTACCGATCGCCCACGTTCGCACGCTGAAATGGGATTTTCAGTTTGTCAAACGCATGCTCAATGGCTAAATTTGTCATCAATGTCCCGACTACACCACCCGTTAGCATTTTCTTTCGTTGGCGATGTTTGGCGATAATGTACAGCAATTGATCACCGTCATAGATTTTCGCGTTCCTGTCAACCATTATGACACGATCGCCATCGCCATCCAGTGCAATGCCTAAATCCGCGTGATGCTGTTTAACAGCTTTCTGCAATGTTTCGATATGTGTCGAGCCGCATTCCAGATTGATATTTAAACCATTGGGTTGTACCCCGATCTCGACAACATCGGCGCCTAATTCATGCATTACGTGACCGGCAATATGATAAGCGGCCCCGTTGGCACAATCGACGACGATACGCAATCCGCGCAGATCGAGATGATAGGGAAAAGTACTTTTGCAAAACTCAATGTAACGCCCCGCCGCATCGTCGATACGCTGCGCTTTCCCAAGCTCTGCAGAAGGCTTTGTTACAAATGGTTCTGATAAACAGGACTCGATCAGGCGTTCAGTTTCGTCGGGAAGCTTGCTTCCGGTTGCGGAGAAAAATTTGACGCCATTGTCTTCGAACAAATTATGCGAGGCGGAAATGACGATTCCCGCTTGTAATCGCAACGCACGTATTAGATAAGCGATCGCTGGGGTCGGCATCGGCCCTGATAAAATGATATCCACACCAGCTGCGCTTAATCCTGCCTCCAAAGCCGATTCAAACATATAGCCGGATACTCTGGTATCTTTCCCGATCAATACCGTCGGTCGTTTTCCTTTCGCCAGATGCCAATCAGCAGCAGCCAGGACCTTTCCGGCAGCATAGCCTAAGTGCATGATGAATTGGGGTGTTATCGGTTCTTTTCCTACGCGACCACGAATGCCGTCGGTGCCAAAAAATTTTTTCATCTATTGCGATAATAAACCGAGATTGAGAGAATTTAACTGTGATGATTGATTGCGCCGCAATTTACGGTTGCATCATAAATTGCAAGCGCGGTTTTGGTTGCTTTAACGTCATGCACGCGTACAATTTTGGCACCTTTGGTAACGGCTAGCAAGGCGGCCGCGACGCTTTCGTGTAATCGCTGTTCCACAGAATGACCGGAAATTGCACCCAACATTGATTTTCGTGAGATTCCGACCAAAACCGGTACGTCTAGCGTAGTGAATTCCTGCAGATGATGCAGCAAAGTATAGTTGTGCTGCAATGTCTTACCAAAGCCAAAACCCGGATCAATGATTATTCGGTCTTGCATTATTCCTGCTTGAGTTGCGTCCTGCACGCGTTGCAGCAAAAAATTCTTCACCTCAAAAACAATATCTTGATACTGAGGATTCGCTTGCATATTTTGTGGTGTTCCTTGCATATGCATCAAGCAAACATATATACCCTCGTAGAATGCAACAAGCTCTAAAGCCCCAGGATTACGTAACGCATTAACATCGTTGATCATGAAAGCGCCCGCTTCGATGACACGTTTCATTACTTCCGGTTTCGAGGTATCAATCGAGATCGGGATGCCGCTGTCCGTAAGTGCATCAAGCACCGGCATCACACGTTCTAATTCTTCATCGGCAGTGACTTGCTGACTGCCAGGGCGAGTTGATTCTCCCCCTATATCCAGAATATCAGCACCCTCGTCAATTAGCCTTCTACCATGCGCGATCGCTTGCTTTGCAGATAAATAAGCACCGCCATCCGAAAAGGAATCTGGCGTTACATTGATAATTCCCATGATCAACGGACGATCGGCAGCAAAAAGATTCATAATAAATAATGTGCAAATAAAAACGGGATACGATGAAGGATCGTATCCCGTATGTGATGCAATTTGAGTTTAATCAGCTTCTTTAACCACTTCTTGTGCGGTCGCTGTTTCTTTCTTCTCGTCTGTGGTTGGCGCTGCCGTTTCACCACCTGTCGTGGTAGAAGATACGGATTGTGGCGGTTTAGGCGGACGCGGTGGACGACCATCCATGATATCGTTGATTTGATCGCTGTCTATCGTTTCCCACTCCAGCAATGCTTTCGTCATCGCTTCGACTTTGTCTTTGTTTTCTTCGAGCAATTTACGCGCCAACGCGTATTGCTCATCAACAATGCGTCTTACTTCCGAATCCACCTTTTGCATGGTTGCTTCACTGACATTTTTGTGTGTCGTGACCGAGCGGCCCAGGAAAACTTCACCTTCATTTTCACCATAAACCATCGGCCCCAACTGATCAGACATTCCCCATTGGGTAACCATTTGGCGCGCTAATTCCGTCGCGCGCTCGAAATCATTTGATGCACCGGTCGTCATCTGATTCATAAATACTTCCTCAGCAATACGGCCACCGAACATCACTGAAATTCTTTGCAGAATTTCTTCACGTTCCATGCTAAAGCGATCTTCAGTCGGTAATTGCATGGTTACACCCAAAGCCCGACCTCGAGGAATAATGGTAACTTTATGCACCGGATCCGCTTTCGGTAACAGGCAAGCAACAACCGCGTGACCGGATTCATGGTATGCTGTGTTTCTCCGTTCATGCTCAGGCATAACTACAGAACGCCGTTCCGCGCCCATTAAAATTTTATCTTTAGCACGTTCAAAATCGTCCATATCGACCAAACGTTTATTACTGCGTGCTGCAAAAAGTGCCGCCTCGTTTACCAGATTAGCCAAATCGGCACCTGACATACCCGGTGTGCCGCGCGCAAGCACTTCGGCCTTTACATCGGGAGCCAGCGGAACTTTACGCATATGCACATGCAGAATTTGCTCGCGGCCACGGATATCAGGTAGCGGTACCGTTACTTGACGGTCAAAGCGACCAGGACGAAGTAATGCAGGATCCAATACATCGGGGCGGTTAGTCGCTGCGATCACGATTACTCCCATGGATCCCTCAAAACCATCCATTTCCACCAATAATTGATTTAATGTTTGTTCGCGCTCGTCATTACCGCCGCCGAGACCTGCGCCACGCTGACGTCCTACTGCGTCGATCTCATCAATGAAAATGATACAGGGTGCATGTTTTTTGGCTTGTTCAAACATATCACGTACCCGCGATGCGCCGACACCCACAAACATTTCGACAAAATCTGAACCGGAGATGCTGAAGAAAGGCACTCCGGCTTCGCCTGCAATTGCGCGTGCCAATAATGTTTTACCTGTACCCGGGCTACCTACCATCAGGACCCCGCGCGGTATCCGTCCACCCAATTTTTGGAATTTGGATGGATCCCGTAAAAATTCAACCAGTTCAGCTACTTCTTCTTTTGCCTCCTCGCAACCGGCGACATCACTAAAAGTAATGTTATTAGCCGATTTATCGAGCATACGTGCCTTGCTCTTACCGAATGAGAACGCACCGCCGTTGCGTCCGCCTCCTTGCATTTGTCGCATGAAGAAGATCCACACTCCAATCAAAAGCAACATCGGGAACCATGAAATGAAGATGCTCATTAACATGGAAGGTTCTTCCTCAGGTTTGGCTTCAACAATGACGCCTGCTTTCAACAAATCACTAACTAACCATGGATCGGACGGCGCATAAGTGGTAAAACGTCGACCATCGGATTTGGTTCCTTTGAGTGTTCTTCCTTCGATAACAACTTTGGCAATTCTGCCTTGATTCAATTCGGTAATGAACTGAGAATATTCCATCGGTACTTGCGCCGGCTGACGTACGCTGAATTGATTGAATACGGTCATCAACACAAGTGCAATTACTAGCCAAATGGCCATATTTTTAATTAAGTTATTCAAGTTAGCTCCTTGGTTTGCACCTTAAAATCATTATTAATCATTCTAACTCTATTCTGTGAAATATAACAGAAGAGTCATGCCTAATATTTTTATTTTGCTTTTTAAATCCTACTGCATTCATTAACAAAAATCCCTGAGGGAATCCATTCATTTACATTCAGGCGTGAAAATTATTTTCGCCCTAACCCTAGCAAATACAATTCATTGCTGCGGTCACGCGAAGCCTTGGGTTTTCTTATCAACACACTCTGAAAATTTATCCGCATTTCACGTAGAAATGAATCAAAATCCCTTCCCTGAAAAACTTTGACTAAAAAATTTCCACCGTAGTTCAGTTGCTCCATGCTAAATGTCAAAGCCAACTCAGCCAAATACATACTTTTAGCCTGATCGCTGACCGCGATACCACTCATATTGGGCGCCATATCGGAAATAACAAGATTCGCCGTTTGTCCGTTCAAATGGTTTTTCAGTTTGAGTATTGCCTGTTCTTCCCTGAAATCACTCTGAATGAAAATAACATTAGGCAGCGGTGTCATTTCCAGAATATCCAATGCGATTACTTTACCTGTATAACCCACTTTCTGGCTGACTACTTGCGACCAACTGCCTGGCGCAGCACCGAGATCAACAACAATCTGTCCCGGCTTTAGGATACGATCACGCTCATCGATCTCAAGCAGCTTATAAGCGGCACGAGAGCGATATCCCTCTTTTTTCGCTTGCTTGACGAAAAAATCATTTACATGCTCTTTCATCCAAGCTTTACTGGTTTTAGCCCGTTTCATCAAGTAAAATTCAAATTTGGCAAAAATTTATGTTAACACTTACTGTTGATCGTCGGCGTGAATTAAAGGCGCAAGCTCATGCCTTGAATCCCGTTGTGATGATTGGAAAATTAGGGTTATCCGATAGTGTCTTTGAAGAATTGGATCGCGCTATCTCAAGTCATGAATTGCTTAAGATTAAAGTGCAACTCGACGATCGGGAAGCAAGAAATGTACTTTTAGAGGAAATTTGTCAGCGGTTGAATGCAGCACCGGTTCAACATATCGGCAAAATTCTTGTAATTTACCGACCAAAGACTAAGGAAGTTGAGAAAAAACCCAGCCGTACCCCAAGCAAGAAAAAAACGACGACTACCAAAACTAAACGCAGCTTCCAAAATTAATGAGAGGATTGAAGCTTACTTAATTAATTTGCTTTAACAATCTGTCAGATATATTTAACATCAAGAATTTCATATTCTCGGATACCACTGGGAGCTTGAACTTCCGCAATATCTCCGGCGAATTTGCCAATCAACGCTCGTGAAATAGGGGAGCTGATCGAAATTTTACCCAGCTTGATGTCGGCCTCGTCATCACCGACGATTTGATAAGTGACGACTTCGCCGCTTTGCAGATCCTCCAACTCTACCGTGGCTCCAAAAACACAAGCTCCATCGGCATTGATCAATGCTGGGTTTATAATTTGTGCACTGGAGAGCTTGCTTTCCAATTCGGCGATGCGACCTTCGATAAACCCTTGCTTTTCCTTGGCAGCGTCGTATTCGGCATTTTCCGATAAATCTCCATGGGAACGCGCTTCCGCAATTGCCGCGATCACTGCGGGGCGATGAATAGTCTTCATTTCATGCAATTCTTTACGTAGCGCTTCAGCGCCCGCAACAGTCAACGGAATTGTACTCATGTTAATTTTATGCCTTTCATGTCCTTTCTTTTTCAAAAATGCTATGACTTATTAAGCCGCACATGCAATTTTTGTAAATTATAAGCTTGCAATTCGCGCTTGTTGGTTATTCCGACACAAGCCGCTCGTGCACCTGCCAACGTCGTATAGTAAGTCACTTTCGCTTGTAACGCTGCATGTCGAATTGAATAAGAATCGCGGATTGCGCTGCGCTGGTTTTTTACCGTGTTGATAATCAGACTGATCTCGCCGTTCTTTATCATGTCCACGATGTGCGGGCGTCCCTCGGCCACTTTGTTGATGATGATGACGTCGATGCCCGCATCGGCAATCGCTGCCGCAGTTCCTCGCGTAGCATATAGGGTGAAGCCAAGTTCCGCAAGACTGCGTGCGATTTCTATGGCGTGCAGTTTGTCCGATTGCCTTACACTGATAAAAATCTTTCCGGAAGTGGGTAATCGAACATCGGTAGCCAATTGGGATTTGACAAAAGCTTCAGCGAAGGTAACGCCCATTCCCATGACTTCTCCGGTCGATTTCATTTCCGGACCTAAAATCGTATCAACTCCGGGCAGCTTGATAAAAGGAAATACCGCTTCTTTAACCGAGTAATATCCTGGAATAACTTCCTTGGTATATCCTTGTTCTAACAGGGATCTTCCTGTCATGCAGCGCGCCGAGATTTTCGCCAATTGCAAACCGGTTGCTTTGGATATGAACGGTACGGTGCGCGACGCCCTTGGATTGACTTCCAAAACGTAAATCGTGTCGTCCTGAATTGCAAACTGTACATTCATCAGACCGACGACATGCAACGCTTTAGCCATTTCAGCCGTTTGCCGGCGCAATTCATCAAGGATTTCGGACGATAAATTGAAGGTCGGTAGCGAACAGGCGGAGTCACCGGAATGCACACCGGCTTGCTCAACATGCTCCATGATGCCACCGATCAAAACCGTTTCGCCGTCAAAAATCGCATCAACGTCAACCTCGGTCGCGTTGGTAAGAAAATGATCGAGCAATACCGGAGAATCGTTGGAAACTTTAACCGCTTCACGCATATAGCGCTCTAAATCGGCTTTCTCATGCACGATTTCCATCGCCCGCCCACCCAGGACATAACTGGGGCGAACCACTAGCGGATAGCCGATTTCTTCGGCAGCAACCAAAGCCGCTTCAGGGTTGCGTGCGGTACGGTTTGGCGGTTGCTTCAGTCCCAATTGATGCAGCATTTTTTGAAAGCGTTCGCGATCTTCGGCACAATCGATCATATCGGGACTGGTACCGATAATCGGCACGCCGTTGGCTTCCAAATCGCGTGCCAGTTTCAGCGGTGTTTGCCCGCCGTATTGCACGATTACGCCATTGGGCTTCTCTACCGCAACAATTTCGAGAACGTCTTCTAGCGTCAATGGCTCGAAATATAGTCGATCGGAAGTATCATAGTCCGTTGAAACTGTTTCGGGATTACAATTAACCATGATGGTTTCAAAGCCATCTTCACGCAGCGCAAATGCAGCGTGAACACAACAATAGTCAAACTCGATACCTTGCCCGATGCGGTTAGGACCGCCGCCTAGCACCATGATTTTCTTTTTGTTTGTGGGTTGAGACTCGCATTCATCCTCATACGTGGAATACATATAAGCTGAGCTGGTAGCGAATTCCGCTGCACAGGTATCCACACGCTTGTAGACAGGGCGTAAATCCAGTTTGTGCCGATAAATGCGCACTGCGGTTTGCTCGGTATTGAGTAATCTTGCCAACCGTCGATCGGAAAAACCGCTACGCTTCAGTTTTCGCAATGTGGCACGATCGACGGTTTCCAATCTCTTGTTGCGCAATGCTTGTTCTTGCCTTACCAGATCTTCGATTTGCGCCAAGAACCAATAATCGATATGCGATAGTTGATGAATTTCTTCCAGCGACAAATGACAGCGGAAAGCATCTGCGACAAACCAAATTCGCTCCGGACCGGGATTGGCTAGCTCGCTTCGAATCACTTCCAGGTTATCGGTTTTTTCATCCAGTCCGTCTACACCCGTTTCCAGTCCGCGTAATGCTTTCTGCAAGGATTCCTGGAAGGTGCGTCCAATTGCCATGACTTCGCCGACCGATTTCATTTGCGTGGTCAAACGATCGTTGGTCTGCGGAAATTTCTCGAACGCAAACCGCGGCACTTTGGTAACGACGTAATCGATCGTCGGTTCAAACGATGCAGGGATTACGCCACCGGTAATGTCATTACCCAATTCATTCAATGTATAACCGACTGCGAGCTTGGCCGCCACCTTGGCGATGGGAAAACCGGTCGCTTTCGACGCCAATGCGGAAGAGCGCGATACACGTGGATTCATTTCGATCACCAGCATGCGTCCGTTGTCGGGATTAATTGCAAACTGCACGTTGGAACCGCCGGTCTCAACGCCGATTTCACGCAATACCGCAATCGATGCATTACGCATCAACTGATATTCTTTGTCGGTCAATGTTTGTGCCGGAGCAACCGTGATCGAATCGCCGGTATGCACTCCCATCGGATCAAGATTCTCGATCGAGCAAACGATAATGCAGTTGTCGTTTTTATCGCGCACTACTTCCATTTCAAACTCTTTCCAACCGATCACCGACTCTTCGATCAATAATTCTTTAGTTGGCGATGTTTTCAATCCGCGTTCGCAAATATCTAAAAATTCCTCGCGATTGTATGCAATACCGCCACCGCTGCCACCCATGGTGAACGAAGGTCGGATAATCGCCGGATATCCAAGCATAGCCTGTACTTGCAGTGCTTCTTCTAAACTGTGCGCCACTGCAGAACGGGCCGAGTTAAGGCCGATACGCGTCATTGCTTGTTTGAATTTCTCGCGATCCTCCGCTTTATCGATCGCCTCACGTGATGCGCCGATCAATTCAACACCGTATTTTTCCAGAACACCGTGCTTGACCAAATCAAGTGCGCAATTCAGTGCTGTTTGCCCGCCCATGGTGGGCAGCAGTGCATCCGGCCGCTCGATCGCGATGATTTTTTCCAGCATCGACCATGTGATCGGCTCGATATAGGTTGCATCCGCCATTTCCGGATCAGTCATGATGGTGGCGGGATTGGAATTGACCAAAACGATGCGATAACCTTCCTCTCGCAATGCCTTGCAAGCTTGCACACCAGAGTAATCGAATTCGCAAGCTTGTCCGATGATAATGGGACCGGAGCCGATGATAAGTATGGATTGTATGTCAGTGCGTTTAGGCATGCTAACTAGCGAGTCATTGCGCAGTAAAATTATCGGGTATTGTTTTTGTAATGCCGCATCATTTGAATGAATTTGTCGAACAAATAATCCGCTTCGTGCGGCCCTGGACTGGCTTCGGGATGCCCCTGGAAACAAAATGCAGGCTTATCCGTCAACTCAAATCCTTGCAGGCTACCGTCGAATAACGACACATGAGTGACACGTGCCGTCGCCGGCAAGGTGTCGGAATCAACAGCAAATCCGTGGTTCTGACTGGTAATGATCACTTTGCCGCTTTTTAAATCCTGCACCGGATGATTTGCACCGTGATGACCGAATTTCATTTTTATGGTACGCGCACCGCTGGCTAGGCCCAGCAACTGATGCCCCAGGCAAATGCCAAATATCGGAATATTCTGGTTTAAAATAGTTCGAGTAGCCGCAATGGCATAATCACACGGCTCAGGATCGCCGGGACCATTGGAGAGAAATACGCCATCAGGTCGCGATGACAAAATCTCATCAGCCGAAGTTTGCGCCGGGAATACTGTTACTTTACAGCCACGTTGTGCCAATTTACGCAAAATGGTTCGTTTGATACCAAAATCAAACGCTGCAACATGATATTGATAATCCGTCGTGGCGCCAAAGCCCGATTCCAACGACCATTCACCTTCCGTCCAAGTGTAGGATTGGCGGCAAGTAACTACCTTGGCCAAATCCATTCCGGCTAATCCGGGAAATTCCCTGGCAGCTTGCAATGCGCTGTCTTCATCGACATGCCCCGCCATAATGCAGCCGGATTGTGCGCCTTTCTCGCGTAAAATCCGCGTCAATTTGCGCGTATCGATTTCAGCTATGGCAACGACATTTTGTTGTTGCAGGAATTCCGATAACGTCTGCGTCTTGCGGAAGTTGCTTGCCATCAAAGGCAGATCGCGAATCACCAGTCCCGCTGCATACACTTTATTTACGTTGCCGGATTCAAAATCCTCCCAGTTGGTACCGGTGTTACCAATGTGCGGATAAGTCAAGGTAATGATCTGCTGACAGTATGATGGATCGGTCAAGATTTCTTGATAACCGGTCATTGCGGTATTGAAAGCCACTTCACCAGTATTGATTCCTTCAACACCAATAGACACGCCACGAAAAATCGTTCCATCGGCAAGTGCGAGGATGGCT
>DJMI01000029.1 GCA_002435335.1 Nitrosomonas sp. UBA6494 | reverse complement strand
AGGACTCAAAATGACTGCCAATGCGCCACAAACCGCCCAACAGCACCGTAGGTGCGCCTAATGAAAAATCTCGGTTCATGACACCGGCTTGGTGATTTCTGTCAATAACACACGTTTCTCTCCGTTTTTGAAGATTTGCACTTGGATATTCTCGACAACGGTGTTGGACGGTACTTTAAAACTTTCTTCGAAGCGATGAAACGATTTGAAATTAACCGGAAAATCGCGCTTGGCGTTTTGGGTGGTAAGGGGTACGGTTTTACTCAGTTTGTTTTGCAGTAATTTTACTTGGAACCGCAAATTGCCCTTAAAATCTTCGTTCTTTTCACCGTCCTGTAACAAGGTCAACGCGTAACGGTAAAGACCGGGCGTTGATGTCTCCTTCACGCTGAATTGATAAACGGAAATACCGCCTTTATTATTGCCGGAAACCAAGTGCTGAAGAAACGCCAATTTTTCTTTCAGTTGATCGTTTTCGTTGACCAACGATTTGACTTGCCCAGCAAGACTCTGACCGGCAGTGGTATTGATCTGCAATTGCTGCGTCAAAGCACCGATTTCACTGCACAGTTTTTGTTTTTTGGTTTGGCGGCACATGCCGGGGTCAAACACATAACTCGGCTCGCTGTCGGCATCGGCTAACTGTTCGCTTTGCTCATCACTATCCAGTTGTTCGATTGCGGCGCGCTTACCGGCTTCGTATGCTCCCCAGCATAACGCTAACAACAATGCACAACCGGTTATCGCTATTGCGAGGCGATTCTGCCAGGAAAGTTGAGGGCGAATGATCAGACGCTGAGATAGAATTTTTGGGGTTTTCTGAAACAATCCGATCACCGCAAGCTCTTTTCTTTATCGCTAAGGCAGCAACGGAACTTGGTTGATGCCCGTGGTTTCAGGCAAACCGAACAAGATGTTCATATTTTGTATCGCTTGACCCGCAGCACCTTTGACTAAGTTATCCGTCACCGACAATATCACCGCCGTATCGCCGTTTTGCGGTTGATGCACTGCAATGCGACAAAGATTCGAACCGCGCACCGAACGGGTTTCCGGATGTTTTCCACCTGGCAATACATCGACAAATGCCTCATTTTGATACCGTTTTTCATACAGCGCTTGCAGATCGATGTTTTTGGTGAGTCTGGCATACAGTGTCGCATGGATGCCGCGAATCATCGGCACCAGATGCGGAACGAAGGTCAATCCCACAGGTCGCTTGGCAACTCGTGATAATCCTTGTTTGATTTCGGGAAGGTGACGGTGTCCTGGAACGCCGTAAGCTTTGAAATTATCGGAAGCCTCGGCGTGTAATGTATGTACTTCGGCTTTACGGCCTGCACCGGATACGCCGGATTTGACATCGGCGATCAGATGATCGATATCGATTGCATCGGCCTCTATCAACGGCAAGAAACCGAGTTGCACCGCCGTTGGATAACAGCCCGGATTAGCGATCAAACGAGCATTTTTTACTTCATCTCGATTGATTTCCGGTAAACCGTAGACCGCTTCGGCGACCAAATGCGGACAAGCGTGCTGCATACCGTACCATTTTTCCCATAATGCCACATCCCTGATACGAAAATCAGCAGCCAGATCGATGATTTTGACACCGGCTTGCAATAGCGATTCGGCTTGTTGCATCGCGATACCGTTGGGCGTGGCAAAGAATACGACGTCGCATCGGTCAAGCTTCGCTAAAGCCGGATCGCTGAATTTCAGATCGATATGCCCGCGCAAGTTGGTAAATAGCTCGGCGACATCCATGCCTGCTTCGCCGCGCGAAGTGATCGCCTTGATTTTTACTTTGGGATGCTGAACCAGCAAGCGAAGCAATTCTACGCCGGTATATCCGGTTCCGCCGACAATGCCAACCTTAATCATCGAGACTCCTTTTGTTTTTAGAGACGCCCTCTAATACATCAGTATTTTGCCAGATATTAAATAAAAAAGCCGCCTGGATTGAGGCGGCTTTTTGGGATCCGAATACGATCAGGATTATCGTTTAGAGAATTGCTTACGACGACGTGCTTTTCTCAAACCGACTTTCTTACGTTCCACTTCGCGAGCATCGCGAGTGACCAATCCTGCTTTGCTCAAAACGGTCTTCAAGGTTGCATCATAATCGATCAGAGCACGGGTAATGCCATGACGCACCGCGCCGGCTTGACCCGATTCGCCACCACCATGAATATTGACCATGATGTCGAACGTATTGACGTTATTGGTCAGTTCCAAGGGTTGTTTGACGATCATGCGGCCTGTTTTACGCGAAAAATAGTCATCAATCGATTTGTCATTGATAACGATAGCGCCTTTTCCCGGTTTGATAAAAACACGAGCAACGGCACTTTTGCGTCGACCTGTTCCGTAATTAAATTGAGTGGCCATAGTTAAGCTCTGACTTCAAGTGGTTTAGGTTGCTGAGCAGCATGAGGATGCGCATCACCTGCATAAATTTTAAGTTTCTTTATCATCGCATAACCCAGCGGGCCTTTCGGCAGCATGCCTTTAACCGCCTTCTGCAGCGGACGCCCAGGAAAACGGGCTTGCATTTTTCTCAGACTTGTCGAATAAATGCCGCCTGGATAACCGGTATGGCGATAATAGATTTTATCGTCCAGCTTATTACCGGTTACGCGAATCTTGTCTACATTGACGACAACGATGTAATCACCGGTATCGACATGCGGTGTGTAAATGGGCTTATGCTTGCCGCGCAAGCGATGTGCGATTAACGAAGCCAAGCGACCCAATACTTTGTCGGTCGCATCAATGACGAACCAGTCATGATTAACTTCGTGTGGTTTGGCTGAAAATGTTTTCACGAAAACCTGTCCTGCGAATTCAAAAAGAGTCGGCAATTATATGTTAGGCTGCACTAAATGTCAAATTTATAACCGGTTAATTTGCACACCGGTCTCGCTAGGAGTCTGTCGGACTTAAGTAATCGTGGCGAGCCAAGTGGGAGAACGAGTACAGATTTTCTTGATTTTGAGGCGCATAGTTAATCTACGCAACGAAAAATTGAGGAAATATGAACCGTTATCCCATTGGCGCAGTAGATTAGCCTTAAGTCCGACAGACTCCTAGCATGAAACTACCCGGGCGGGAGATGGATTTTACCCCAATCGCCGTTATAATCTCGCCAAAGCATGATCATATAGAGAGATGAATACCTTGAAAGATAAACCCAATTCGCCAACAGAAGCATCGCCTTCCAATTTTATCCGCAACATCATCGACGAAGATAATCGTACCGGCAAATGGGGAAGCCGCGTGGAAACCCGCTTTCCGCCGGAACCCAATGGTTATTTACATATCGGTCACGCCAAAAGCATCTGCCTGAATTTCGGCATTGCGCATGATTACGGCGGCGTGTGCCATTTGCGCTTCGACGACACCAATCCGGAGAAGGAAGCGCAAGAGTACGTCGATTCGATTTGCGATAGCGTTGCTTGGCTGGGTTTCGATTGGGACAAACATTTGTATTATTCTTCGGATTATTTTGATCAGCTCTACGAATTCGCCGAGTATCTGATTACCCAAGGTAAAGCCTACGTTGAAGGTCTTTCTGCCGATGAAATCCGCGAATACCGCGGCACCTTGACCAGCCCCGGCCAAAACAGTCCGTACCGCGACCGTCCGATTGCCGAAAATCTGGATTTATTCCGACGCATGAAAGCAGGCGAATTTCCGGACGGCAAATACGTACTGCGCGCAAAAATCGACATGGCATCGCCCAACATCAACATGCGAGATCCGGTAATTTACCGTATCCGACACGTACACCATCAACGTACCGGCGATCGTTGGTGCATTTATCCGATGTACGATTACACCCATTGCATCTCCGATGCATTGGAGAAAATCACGCACTCCTTATGCACTTTGGAATTCGAGGATCACCGGCC
>DJMI01000066.1 GCA_002435335.1 Nitrosomonas sp. UBA6494 | reverse complement strand
AGACGTGGATTACCTGTAAGAGGACAAAGAACACGCACAAATGCTAGAACACGTAAGGGTCCTCGTAAAGCAGTTCGCTCTCGTTAATCCATTATTCAATTTAGGAATAATCATGAATAAAACAGCTGGAAGAATTAGAAAAAAAATAAAAAAGAATGTTTCTGAAGGAATAGCTCATATACATGCATCTTTTAACAATACAATTGTTACAATAACCGATAGGCAAGGAAACGCTTTATCTTGGGCTACAGCTGGAGGAGCTGGTTTTAAAGGTTCACGCAAAAGTACTCCATATGCAGCTCAAGTAGCTGCTGAGACAGCGAGCAAAATAGCAATTGATAGTGGTGTAAAAAATCTTGAAGTAAGAGTTAAAGGCCCGGGTCCAGGTCGAGATTCTGCCGTAAGAGCGTTAAATGCTGCTGGTTTTAAAATAACTAGTATAGCAGACGTAACACCTGTTCCTCATAATGGATGTCGCCCACCAAAAAAACGCCGTATATAAGGAGAAATGGTTTTGGCTAGAAATCTTGCACCAAAATGTAGACAATGTCGTAGAGAAGGTGAAAAACTTTTTCTAAAAGGTGAAAAATGTTTTTCGGATAAGTGTGCTATTGAACGAAGAAACTACCCACCTGGTCAACATGGACAAAAGAAAGGTAGGCTATCGGATTACGGTGTTCAGCTCAGAGAAAAGCAAAAAATTAGAAGAATATATGGCATACTTGAAAAACAATTTAGACATATATATAAATCTGCGGACAGAGCACATGGAATTACCGGCGATAATTTACTCCAATCATTGGAAAGTCGCTTAGATAATGTTGCATACCTTATGGGTTTTGGTTCATCGAGAGCAGAATCAAGACAAATAGTTAGACATAATTGCATTTTAGTTAACGGAAAGCGAGTCAACATACCGGCTTATCATGTTAAAAATGGTGATATCATTGAAGTAACTTCAAAAGCAAAAAATCAATTGCGCATTAAAACTGCTTTAGAATCTGCAAATAATCGTAACTTTCCTGCTTGGATTGAAATGAATATCAAGGAAATGAAAGGCGTTTTTAAAAATAAACCAGAGCGTATGGACCTTTCATCTTCAATTAATGAATCTTTAGTTGTTGAGTTGTATTCTAAATAATTTGCTGTGACCATAAATAATATTAACTATGCTGGATACTGAATTATTAACTCCGCGAATTATAGATGTACAAAACATATCGCCTCTACATGCTCGAATTGTGATGGAGCCTTTTGAACGAGGATATGGACATACACTCGGGAACGCATTACGCAGAATATTGCTATCGTCAATGATCGGATATGCCCCTACTGAAGTTAAAATTGCTGGAGTGGTGCATGAATACTCATCGTTAGATGGTGTTCAAGAAGATGTCGTCGACATACTGCTTAATTTAAAGGGTTTAGTTTTAAAGCTACACAATAAAGATGAAGCGATCATAACACTAAATAAAAGCGGAAAAGGGATTGTAACAGCTAATGATTTTCAAATTGGACATGATGTAGAAATCATTAATCCCGAACATGTCATTGCGCATTTAACTTCTGATATCGCAATCGATTTACAAATTAAAGTTGAAAAAGGCCGTGGTTACGTCCCAGCAACGCTTAAGAAGTCAAAGAATAATGAGAACAGCATTGGAACACTTTTTTTAGATGCTTCATTTAGTCCAATACGAAGAGTGAGTTATGCTGTGGAAAGTGCGAGAGTTGAACAAAAAACAGACCTCGATAAATTAATCATTGATTTGGAAACTAATGGGGTTGTTGAACCTGAAGAAGCGATTAGGTATGCATCTCGAGTTTTGGTTCAACAATTATCTGTTTTTGCTGATTTAGAAAGCACACCGCTTCCTAAGGAAAAGCCTCAAACACCTCAAATTGACCCAATATTATTAAGACCAGTCGATGATTTGGAATTGACAGTAAGATCTGCTAATTGTCTTAAAGTTGAAAATATATATTATATCGGTGATCTTATTCAACGAACTGAAGCAGAATTGCTAAGAACACCCAATCTCGGTAGAAAATCTCTCAATGAAATAAAAGAGGTATTGGCTGCAAGAGAACTCACTTTGGGGATGAAATTAGATAATTGGCCTCCAGCTAATTTTGAGAATAATACAAAGGATCCAAATCATGCGTCACAATAATGCATTTAGAAAACTAAACAGATCAAGTAGTCATAGGGCTGCAATGTTTCGTAACATGACAAATTCTTTGTTACGTTACGAAGTTATAAAAACGACTTTGCCTAAAGCAAAAGAGCTTCGTCGATTTGTTGAGCCAATGATAACTTTAGGTAAGAATGCAACTTTAAATAATCGACGAATTGCATTTAATCGATTACGCGATCGTGATATTGTATCAAAATTGTTTAATGATTTAGGTCCACGATATGTTAGTCGTCCTGGAGGCTATTTGAGAATTTTAAAATTTGGATTCCGTAAAGGTGATAATGCACCGATGGCTCTTGTAGAATTGGTTGACAGACCTTCTATATCCGATATAGAGGAATAAGTAATATATTTGTTGGGATTTTTTTTTTCTTGTAATGAATAGCAATTATGCGTTAAAAATATTGCGCATATTAAGTGATGGGAAAAAACATACACTAGATTCCTTAAGTATTCTTTTAAAATTGAATCAAGATGAAGTAATACAAGTTATTAATATTACTTTATCAAATTATAAGATTAATCTGACAAATAATATATGTCATTTGTTAGAACCAATAGTTTGGATAAACAAAGAAGCTATTTTTTCGCAGATCAAATTAGCTCAAAACAAGTTTGAAATAATCATACTTGATGAGATAGATTCAACAAATAATTATCTAAAAACACTTCTAAAAAAAAAATAAACAACAATTTTCCGTATTTTGTTGTAATTTCTGAAGTTCAAACAAAAGGCCGTGGACGTCTCCAAAGAAAGTGGCATAGTGAATTTGGAGGTGGCATTACCTTATCTCTACAATGGACGTTTCCGTCAACTATCAAAAATTTATCATCGCTTAGTTTATTATGTTCTGTTGCAATAATTAGAACCTTTAAGCTTTTGGGTTTAACAACCCTAAAAATTAAATGGCCTAATGATATTATTCACAATGAAAAAAAAATGGCAGGCATTCTGATTGAAAGCTGGCTTAATTCGTCTGGGTTATTAGTTGTTGTTATTGGAATTGGTATTAATTGCAGGCTTTCTCGTGCTGTTAGAGATAGTATTGAAAATGACGCGTCTGATCTGTACGAAATTACAGGAAGGGCATGGGATAGAAATCAAGTAATCGCGGTTTTGCTAAACGAGCTGTTTTTGCTTCTTACAGAATTTGAGCATTCAGGTTTTTTATCATTTAAACAAGAATGGATTGCTTATCATGCTTATCAGGAAAAGCCGGTAAAATTAATCAAGCCGGGAAATTCAGAAATATTTGGCATTGCAACTGGTATAAATGATGATGGTTCTATTATCTTATTGACAGAGGATGGAATTGAATCATTTGTCGTAGGTGAGATTTCAATGCGCTTATCTGTTTAATAATTATGTACTACACGCTAGCAATAGATTCCGGAAATACGCATGTCAAGTGGGGATTTTATTCCGATAATGAAATGATTACTAATAATTGCGTAACCTTATCAGAAATAAATTTACTCAAATCCGATTTTAAACTGTTGCCAGAACCTAATGATATTATTATTTCGCATGTTTCAAAAGCCAATATCGAATCAAAAATAACCGAAATATTAGCAGTTTGGTCAGCACCTGTTTGCTGGCTTCGTTCTGCTGCGTATCAATGTGGTGTTCGTAACGGCTATGTCAATCCTCAACAGTTAGGCAGTGATCGCTGGGCCGGACTTATCGCAGCTTGGGATTTGTTTCATCGACCGTGTTTAGTAATTAATGTTGGCACCGCAATGACTATAGATGCTATTTCTAAATCTGGCGAGCATTTGGGAGGAATTATTCTACCAAGTAGCTTTTTGATGACAAAATGTCTTGCACAAAATACCAAATTGCATGAAATTGCTGATGGTGCTTTTGTTTCTTTTCCTAATAATACACAAGATGCCATTTATTCTGGTGCAATTCAGGCGCTACTGGGTGCCATTGATCGAATGAGTTATTTATTGGCATGCACTATGAACGGGGATGAGGATTGTAAATGCATTGTGAGCGGCGGCGGTGCTCATGTTATTATTCCTTATCTTCGGCATCCTTATGAATTTGTTAATTGTCTGGTTCTCAATGGTTTGCACTTAATCGCGAATGAGATTCGAAGCAAAAAAACCTAATCGGCGGCAAATACAGATGGCTTTGTTTCAGAATGTTCATTTTCTTACATCAGTAAATAATATTCAGGATTTACCTATTCACTCAGGTATTGAGATTGCTTTTGCCGGACGTTCTAATGCTGGAAAATCAAGTGTAATTAACACTATTACCAACAAACATCGTTTAGCTTTTGTAAGTAAAACTCCTGGACGAACACAACATATTAATTTCTTCCGAACGGATCAGCACCTGCATTTGGTTGATCTACCAGGTTATGGATATGCTAAAGTTCCAGAATCAATACGGCATCATTGGCAGATTTTGCTTAGTGAATATTTGATGACACGTACAGTTTTAAACGGCTTAATTCTGATCATGGATATAAGGCACCCTTTAAAGCCGCTCGATTTACAAATGCTGGATTGGTTCGTACCAACAGAAAAAGACGTACATATATTATTAACCAAGGCGGACAAACTTAGTAAGTTGCAGGCCAAAGCTGCATTAATCGAAGTTTCGAGCGCTTTAAAAAAGACGTATCCGCGTGTTAGTGTTCAACTGTTTTCCAGTTTGACTCCCTTTGGAATCGATGAGCTGGCTGCAGTAATTGATCGTTGGACAGGTGGTACCGGTTAAAAAAATGCTTGCTTCGTTGGATCAAAAAAAACCCGGTTAAAGGGGAATAAAACCGGGTAACTGCCTTAATATCACATAAGGCCCTGTCTCAGGGAGGGAAGACAGGGGGACGATCAAGATGTCCGTTAATAAGACGTTGCATACAGCAAATTAGTTCCCTGAACTTTTTAATACATATATATTCCTTTTATGAATTCAATGAGTAAATTTCCGCAAAGAAGAATGCGGCGTATGCGCCGAGATAAATTTTCTAGGCAATTGATGCAAGAGAATCATTTACGTACTGATGATTTAATTTATCCTGTGTTTGTTTTAACAGGGAAACAGCGCAGTGAGAATGTTATTTCTATGCCAGGAGTTGTGAGACAAAGTCTTGATCTTTTGCTTTTCCAAGCTGAACAATGTTTGCAATTAGGAATACCTGCACTGGCAATTTTTCCTGTAATTGATAGCGAGTTAAAAAACTTAACAGCAAGTGAAGCTTATAACCCTGATGGATTAGTGCCTCGAGTAGTTATGGAATTGAAAAAAAAATTTCCGGAATTGGGGGTAATTACAGATATTGCTTTAGATCCGTATACCAGCCATGGACAGGATGGATTGCTCGATCAATCGGGTTATGTTCTTAATGATGAAACAATTGAGGTGCTCTGTAAGCAAGCAGTCGTGCATGCGCAGGCAGGTGCTGATGTGGTGGCTCCTTCTGATATGATGGATGGGCGCATTACCGCTATTCGGGATAGTTTGGATAGGCAGAAATTGATTCATACCAGAATCTTGGCGTATTCTGCAAAGTATGCATCCAGTTTTTATGGACCCTTTCGTGATGCTGTAGGATCGGCCCCTAATTTAGGTGCAGGTAACAAATATACCTACCAAATGGATCCGGCGAATTCAGACGAGGCTTTGTGGGAAGTTGGCTTGGATCTCGAAGAGGGTGCGGATATGGTCATGATAAAACCCGGTCTGCCTTATCTCGATATTGTTCGTCGAGTAAAAGATCAATACGGGGCACCGACTTTCGTCTATCAAGTTAGTGGTGAGTATGCCATGCTCAAAGCCGCTGCCATGAATGGATGGTTGAATGAAGAAGCATGCGTATTGGAATCATTGCTTGCTTTTAAACGTGCTGGTGCTGATGCCATATTGACTTATTACGCCATGGAAGCGGCGGAATGGTTGAAAAAGAATTCGTAATCCCAGAAAGATAAAGTGAGTAACTCATAGAAACAGAGCCTTCTGAATTTTAGAATAATTGATCAATCAAATCTCTAGTTGTTTCAGGTGGCCGTTCGCTGGGTTGTTCGTTTACAGGCGGCAATTGCTCGTTAAGAAAGTATTCTACGATATCACCATTCGATTCTCTAAATCCCGTTACGGAATTAATTCGAGCCGCGGTTACACCAGATGGTGCTTTGTATTCGGCTATCGGAATGCCTTTTAGAATGGGGCCCATATAATCCATCCATATGGGCAATGCAACACGCCCCCCCGTTTCATTATGACCGAGAGATTTCGGTTCATCAAAACCTGTCCAAGCAACAGTAACTAAATTTTTTTGAAAGCCGCAAAACCATGCATCAACAAAATTGCTGGTAGTACCCGTTTTTCCGGCCAAATCGGTGCGGCCTAGCTGTTTAGCTCTAATGGCGGTACCGCGACTAATGACATCTTGCATCATGTTGGTCATTAAAAAAGCATTACGTGGATCAATGACACGTTTGGCACCATTAGAAACCGATATCGGTTGAAATTGCTCGATGATGTTGCCTTTCTCGTCTTCAATAGTTTTGATGAGATAAGGGGGCACGCGATATCCGCCATTGGCAAATACTGCGTAACCGGCTGCCATTTGCATCGGTGTCACTGACCCAGAGCCTAATGCCATCGGTAAATAGGGAGGGTGTTGACTGGCATCAAAACCGAATCTGGTGATGTAATCTTGTGCATACTGAATACCAATAGCTTGAAGAATGCGGATTGAAACAAGATTCTTAGATTTGGTTAGTGCAGTACGTAGACGCATTGGGCCGTCGAATTTGCCGTCAAAATTTTTAGGATCCCAGGAACGGCTTCCGGTTTGTGCCGCACTGAAAGAAAGCGGTGCGTCATTAATGATGGTTGCAGGCGTAAAACCTTTTTCCAAAGCAGCCGAATAAACGAAGGGCTTGAAGCTGGATCCGGGTTGTCGCCAAGCTTGAGTAACGTGATTGAATTGATTGCGTAGAAAATCAAAGCCGCCGATTAATGCGCGGATTGCACCATCATTAGGGTCCAATGAAACCAGTGCAGCCTCAATTTCAGGTAACTGAACAATATGCCAGCTCTCTTTTTCCTTCTGGATGCGGATCAAGGCACCTGGAACGATATGTTTTTTTCCCGCTTCTTGTTTGCTGGTCAGGTATTTTTGTGCAAATTTTAATCCATCTCCTGAGATTTCAACGATTTCCCCACCTTTGCGGTACACCTGAACATTATTGGGCTTAACTGCCAGAACGATCGCAGCATATATATCGTCACTATCATTGATTTCATCAAGTGCATCATCAAGTTTTTTTTCTTGATTTGTTCCATCCTTTAATAAATTTATGTAACCCTCAACGCCTCGATACCCGTGGCGTCTATCATAATCGAGGACATTTTTCCGCACAGCGCGATAAGCGATTTCCTGATCGAGTAGTCTTATTGTGGTATAAACTTTGATACCTTTACTATACGCATCTTCTTGGTAGCGATCATATATAACTTGACGAACCATCTCGGTTACGTAGTTGGCTGTCAATGCCAAAGAAGATGTCGGTTTTTTTAGTGAAATTGGTTGTTTCTCCAGCGCATTAAATTCTTCATCAGAAATAAAATTTAACTTATGCAAGCGACCAAGCACATAAAGTTGTCGGTTTTTGGCGCGCTTTGGATTGCTGATCGGATTGTAGCTTGAAGGTGCTTTTGGTAATCCTGCTAGTAAAGCGGCTTCCGCTACATCGATTTCTTGCAGTGATTTTCCAAAATAGGTGTGGGCTGCGGCAGAAAAGCCGTAACTGCGCTGTCCCAGGTAGATCTGATTAATGTAGAGTTCCAGTATCTTATCTTTGCTTAAGTTTTGTTCGATTTTAAAAGCGAGTAATACTTCGCTGAATTTTCTGTTAAGTGTTTTTTCTGGGGTAAGAAAAAAATTACGCGCAACTTGCATGGTGATGGTGCTTGCTCCTTGGCGTACTGTACCCGCGGTAAGATTGGAATAAGCGGCACGCAATACACCCATGAAATCTACACCGCCATGTTCATAGAAACGATCATCTTCTGCCGCAAGAATCGCTTGCTTGAGATGCGTTGGTACTTCTGAGATACTGACAACATTCCTGCGCTCTGCACCGAATTCTCCTATCAATAAACCTTCATCACTATAAATGCGCAACGGAATTTTAGGACGGTAATCGGTGAGTGTTTCCAATGAAGGCAAATTGGAATAAATAATCAATGTGGCAAATCCGACTAGTAATGCCCCAATTATTCCTAATGAAGAACAAGCGATAAAAAGATAGTACAATCCGCGAGCAAACATAAAAAAAGATTCTTAAGATGAAGATTTGTTAGAATACATTGGAATAAGGGGTATATATCTTGTTTTTCTTTAAATGGTTTCTGGCAAAATCTGGCAAAATTCCAAAGTGACGTACCATGCAGTATGGTAGTGAATTTGTATAATTTGTACAAATAATGATTGGGTTATACATAATGATCGGATTGCGGTAAACACATAACTAACGAGTATCGCTGCTAATAAGCCAATGTTCAAGGGAAATATTGAAATCAATTTGGATTTCTTCAGGATTAAGCCGCCATCTTTAATCGGTGTGGATATTAGTTCTTTATCAGTGAAGATGGTCGAATTATCCCAAGTCAATAAGAATCAAGCCTACCGAATCGAGCGTTACGTGATTGAAACTATGCCGCCCGATGCGATGCAGGATGGCGGCATTGTAAATATGGATGCAGTCAGTGAATGTTTGCGACGTTGCTGGAAGCGTATGGGTACGCGACAAAAAAATGTAGCGCTCGCATTGCCGTCGACTGATGTCATTACCAAACGAATAGTTGTTCCAGCCGGTCAGCGTGAGGATGATTTGGCTTTTCAAGTGGAGAACGAGGCCAGTCAATATATTCCTTTCCCATTGGATGAAGTGGATTTGGATTTCCAAGTTATCAGATCTGTGCCTGATAATCCTGAGGAAGTTGAAGTCCTGATTGCGGCATCGCGTAAGGAAAAAGTGGAAGATCGTGTAGCAGCAGCTTTAGCGGCAGAGCTTAAAGCGGTCGTTATGGATGCAGAACCTTATGCGGCACAAGCAGCCTTCGAGTTAATGCTGCAGCAATTGCCCGGTGCCGGTAAAGACCAAATTGTAGCTTTGGTCGATATCGGAGCTACGGTAATGAAAGTGAACGTGTTGCTTAACGGAGAATCCCTGTATACCAGGGATCAACCTTTTGGCGGTAATCAACTTACACAGGAAATTCATAATCAATTTAATCTTTCATTGGAAGAATCCGAGCATGCAAAGCGGGGTGGGAATTTGCCGGAGAATTACCAGGCAGACGTATTGCAACCTTTTTGTGAAACGCTCGCAATCGAGGTCATGCGTGCGATTCAATTTTTTTATACATCCACCCAGTATACTGAAGTCAATTATATTTTCATCGCTGGTGGATGCGCTGTTATTCCAGGGCTAGATGCGATTATCTCCTCGCGAACCCAAGTCAGTACGCTGATTGTGAATCCTTTTGCCAATATGGAACAAGCAGGTCGTATTTCATCACGACAGCTTAATATTGATGCTCCCGCACTATTAATCGCCTGTGGCCTGGCATTACGCAGTTTTGATCCATCATGATTCGAATTAACTTACTTCCTCATCGGGAACAAAAACGCAAGGCACGACAGCAGCAAATCGCTACTTTAGCGGGCTTGATAAGCTTGATGGGCATTATTGTTGTTTTCGGAATTTATACAGTGATTGATGATGCTATTACGCATCAGACTGGACGCAATCAATATTTGAATGATCAAATTGCTCTTTTGGACAAAGAGATTGCGGAAATCAGAAACATAAATACGCAAATGCAAGAACTGTTGGCGCGCAAACAGGTTGTAGAGGCTCTGCAAAATAGTCGTTCCGAGGTAGTGCATTTATTGGATCAGTTGGTTCGGCTGTTACCCGATGGTGTGTATTTCCAGAGCATAAAGCAAGAAGGCCAGGATGTAACTTTGATTGGTTATGCTCAAACGAATGCGCGTGTTTCCGCTTTGATGCGCAATATAGAATCTTCTCCTTGGTTGATGTCGCCGCTTCTAATCGAAATCAAAGCAACGACGGTAAATAATGCGCGACAAAATGAGTTTCACATGAAAATAAAATTGCGACGAGAAGAAGTTGCAGGGTGATCGGAAGCTATAGGCAATAATCTTACTGGATAAGAAAATAGTGCGATGAACGATTTACTTAATGAATTAAAGCGCCTTGATATCAATCAGGCCGGCAGTTGGCCAACACCGATTAAAATCGGCGCATTGGCAATTTTATTTGTTTCGATCATCGTTGGCGGCTTTTTTTTAATTTGGCAAGATCAGTTGGAAGCATTGGAAAAAGTGCAGGCAGAGGAAGAAACATTAAAAAATTCCTATGTCGCGAAGAAAAGGAGTGCGGTCAATTTACCGTTATTGCGCGAGCAACTGCAGGAAATTGAAAAGAATTTAACCATCTTGCTGAGACAATTGCCTGATAAATCGGAAATGGAAGCTCTCTTGATCGATATCAATCAAGCGGGGTTAGGCCGGGGTTTGCAATTTGAATTGTTTAAGCCGGCAGCTCAGGAAGCGATGAGCACATTTTATGCCGAGTTACCGGTTTCTATTCGTGTAACAGGCGGTTATCATGATATAGGTGCATTTGCCAGCGATGTGGCGCAATTATCACGGATTGTGACTTTAAACGACATCAACCTTAAACCTGGCAATGACGGCAAGCTGGTACTGGATGTTGTTGCGAAAACGTTTCGTTATTTGGATGAAAACGAATTGATTAAGCAATCTTCAAAGAAATAATCATGATAAAAAAAATAATCCTGCTAACATTAGCGGTAACATTTATGATTATGTTAACTGCATGTGCTCAGAATGATTATAGTGATTTAGATGAATTTGTTAGAAATGCGGGGGTGGGATTGCAAGGTCGTGTAGAACCGCTTCCTGAAGTTAATCACTATAAATCATTTGTTTACGGCGCATTTGAGCTATCCAATCCGTTTGCGCCACATAAGAACGATCAAGTTCAAACTGCTCTGGATGGCATTCAACCGGATTTGAGTCGGCGCAAGGAAGTGCTGGAATCTTATCCGCTTGAGAGTCTCGCCATGGTTGGGACACTGCAGCAGAAAGATATGATTTATGCATTGATTAAATCGCCGGAAGGTACTTTATATCGCGTAAAGACGGGCAATTATATGGGACAAAATTTTGGCAGAATCAGTCATATTTCAGAGTCGGAAGTAAAATTACAGGAAATTGTGCAAGAAGGCGTCAATGAATGGGTTGAGCGAACCAGTGCGCTGATGCTCAAAAATTAGGGAAACTATGAGTCGACGAATACTGCTGATAAAAGATATGCTGAACATCATTGTGGTAGTGTTGTTGATTTGTTTCACTCATTTGGTGACTGCTGAAGAGCTTCCTTCTGAAGCTAAGCCGAGCAATAATATTCGTGCCATTGAGATTTCAACTTTCTTAAACGGTGAAGTGATAGCTAAGCTCACGCTGGATCGTCCGTTACCAACATTACCTGTAGGCGTCGCATTAAGCAATCCGCATCGTATCTATTTCGATTTTCAAGATGTGGCTAATGATCTCGGCAGGCATGTGCAAGAAGCCGCAGCAGAAGGGGATTTGCGCAGCATCAACATCGTGCAGGTCGGTAATCGGACGCGTGTGGTGATGAATCTATCCAAGTTAATGCGTTACGAATTGCATCCACAAGATAATATTTTGCTGATCAAGTTAATGAGCGTGGCAGACAATATGGCGAGTGATGCAGTGGTTCGTTTTGCCGAAGAAACACCGAATAGAAAAATGAACAGTCTGCGAGATATTGATTTTCGCCGCGGCCCTTATGGCGAAGGGCGAGTGGAGGTCGATTTGTCTAAAGAGGGTACTAGCGTCGATGTGCAACAGCAGGGTGAAAATATTATTGTTGAATTCGTGGATACTTTATTGCCGGGAAGCCTGAAAAGACGGTTGGATGTTGTGGATTTCGCAACGCCGGTGCATACCATAGAAACTTCAAAGAAAGGCGATAATGTTCGCATGCTGGTCAAGGCGAGCGGACGTTGGGAGCATTCAGCGCAACACACCGGCACTCGCTTTGTTTTGGAAGTGCGTGCATTGACTGAAGATGAAGAAGAAATTGCCAGAAAGAAGCGTGTTGACGGCGGTTATACCGGTGAACGGTTATCGCTAAACTTTCAAGATATAGAAGTGCGAGCGGTACTACAGGTGATTGCTGATTTTACCAATTTGAACATTATTGCCAGCGATTCTGTCGGTGGTAATTTGACGCTACGACTCAAAGATGTGCCATGGGATCAAGCGCTTGACATCGTGTTGCAGTCACAAGGATTAGATAAACGCAAAACAGGAAACGTTATTTTTGTCGCTCCAAGCAAAGAAATGGCGGATCGTGAGTTGCTCGATATAGAAGCGAAGCAGCAAATTTCCGAATTGGAGCCTTTGCGATCGGAAGTTTTTCATTTGAATCACCGCCGAGTCAACTCAATGTCGTTTGAGGGTATGCTCAGTAAGCGTGGTGCGGTTAGTCTGGATGAAATTAGCAATACGGTTACGATAACCGATATTCCATCCCGTTTGGATGAAATTAGGCGGCGCATTCAGAAATTGGATGCATTCCAGCGTCAAGTTATGATTGAAGCGCGTATCGTCGAAGCGATAGAATCGTTTAGTCGTAATCTTGGTGCACGTTTTGGTGTGCAAAATGCAACGGGTGTTGGGGATCAGCGCTTAGGAATTTCAGGCAGTCTGACCGGCTCCAGTGCTTTGGCCGGAGGAGGTTCTGCAAGTGGTGCCAACAATCTGAATGTCAATTTGCCTGCTGCCGCTGCGACCGGATTGCTGGGTGGTCCGGCAGCGCTGGGTTTGAGTTTGATGAAAATCAATAACGGTCGATTAATCAATCTGGAATTGTCGGCACTGGAGACTGATCGGCGAGGAAGAGTCATTGCCAGTCCGCGCGTTGTGACGGCGCACGGTATCGAAGCTACGATTGAACAGGGTGATCGTGTACCGTATCAACAAGCAACAAGCAGCGGTGCTACCAGCATTCGCTTTATGGATGCGACACTGCGGCTGCGCGTCAAGCCGTTGATTACACACAATGGGCAGATTGATATGGAATTAAATGTTAATCAGGACAAAATCGGTCAGGCGATCAACCAATTTCTGCCGCCACCGATCAATACCAAACAGGTAACGACTAAAGTGCTGGTCGAAAACGGCGGCACTGTTGTGATTGGCGGTATTTTTGACCGAACAGAGAATGAAGTGGTCAACAAAGTACCCATGCTGGGAGATATCCCCGTGTTGGGTAATGTGTTCAGGAATACCGCAAAAGTCGACGAGAAACGCGAATTATTGATTTTTGTGACACCTAGAATTTTGAGCGATAGCTTGAATCTACAGTAATTATGATCCATTAGGAAATCCGATCTGCCGCCAGGCTTCGTAAACGATGATAGCTGCGGTATTGGATAAATTCAGGCTGCGGCTACTGGCGACCATCGGAATCCGAATGCGTTGTGTAGCTGCAAAACTTTCCAAGATTTCACTGGGTAAGCCGCGGGTTTCTGAGCCAAAAACAAAAACATCGTCGGCTGCATAATGTATTTCGTCGTAACGTTGTTTCCCCTTCGTGGTAACCGCAAATAGCCGGTGCTCCACTAAACCGGTGCAGCAATCCTGCCAATTCTCATGAACTTTCATGGCTGCAAATTCATGGTAATCCAGGCCGGCACGAATCAATTGTTTGTCTTTCAACGGAAAGCCAAGCGGCTTGATCAAATGCAGTTGAGCTCCGGTATTTGCGCATAGGCGAATGATGTTACCGGTGTTTGGCGGAATTTCCGGTTGGTATAAAACGACATGTAGCATGCGGATAAGTTACTTGTTGGAAAAAGGGTCGGTTTGTTTTTTTTTGGGCAGCGTTCGCGCAATGACCCAGTTGCTGATTTCCAATGCGCCTTGTTTGCGAAGTACACTGGCTAATTCATTTAACGTTTCACCGGTGGTCATGACATCGTCGACCACGGCGATATGTTTTCCGGTGAGATCAATTGTACAATCAAAGGCTTTTCTAATGTTTTTCTGTCGTTGTTTCCACGGCAGTTCGGCCTGGGGTTGTGTGTGCTTGATGCGCTTGCAGCAATCGGGAAAAAGTGGGATGTTCAATCGTTTCGCAACATAACGCCCGATTTCCATTGCTTGATTAAAGCCTCGTTCGCGCAATCGAAGCGGATGCAGCGGCATCGGTACAATCACATCCGGTTCTGTTTTTGCTGCGTGCAATGATATCACCAGCAGCTGCGCAAGTATCGGCGCAAGCGTCAGATTGGCTCGGTATTTGAGCGATTGCACCAGAGCATCCACCGGAAAAGAGTAGCGCATTGCTGCAATTGTGCGAGTAAAGGCAGGTGGATTATTCAAGCAAGAAACGCAAATTTCATTTGTTGGTACTGGCCATAGGCAAATCGGGCAATGATTTGCGGGAAGTTGCGGCAAATCGTTAAAGCAAGGCGTGCATATATACTGATCCGCATCAGCACCACATAACACACAGTTTTTATCCGACAAAATCACCATCAAAGTTATAGGAGTAGTTGAAAATATCCGCTGGAAAAATTGACAGTATCCATCGAATCCGTAATCATCCCATGTTCTCAATCATGAATGCGATATAAACTGGACGATAGGTAATGGGTATGAATTTAGATACATTAACCGCCTGCGAAGCGCAAAACAATACCGGCAGTATAACTGGGAAACGGGAACAGGAGCCACTCTGGAGCGTGACGGACGTTCAAGCGCTGCTCGACATGCCGTTCAACGATTTGCTTTATCGTGCGCAAACGGTACATCGGCAGCACCACGACCCCAACGGCGTGCAGTTGTCGACGCTGATTTCGGTCAAAACCGGCGGTTGTCCGGAAGATTGCGGTTATTGCCCCCAGGCGGCGCGTTACCATACGGGGGTTGAGAACCAGGCGATGCTGTCGGTAGATGAAGTTGTCACGGCTGCAACTGCGGCAAAAGAGAAGGGGGCGTCGCGATTCTGCATGGGCGCCGCGTGGCGCGGGCCGAAGCAGCGCGACATCGAGAAAATGACCGAAATGATCCGTGCCGTCAAAGCGCTGGGAATGGAAACCTGCGCTACCTTGGGATTGTTGAAACCCGGACAGGCGCAGCAACTCGGTGAGGCCGGGTTGGATTATTACAATCACAACCTCGATACCGCGCCCGAGTTCTACGAAGAAATCATCAGCACGCGACAGTACCGGGACCGCCTGGATACATTACAGGAAGTACGCGCCGCCGGTATCAACGTGTGCTGCGGCGGCATCGTCGGCATGNNGTCTGCTGCGGCGGCATCGTCGGCATGGGCGAATCGCGGAAATTGCGTGCCGGATTGATTGCACAATTGGCTAATCTCGATCCGTATCCGGAATCGGTTCCGATTAATCATCTGGTGCAAGTCGAAGGTACACCGCTGCACGGCACCGAAGCGCTGGATCCACTCGAATTCGTGCGTACCATCGCCGCCGCGCGCATTACCATGCCCAAAGCGATGGTGCGGCTTTCCGCTGGTCGCCAGCAAATGCCCGATGCGGTACAGGCGCTGTGTTTCCTCGCTGGAGCCAATTCGATTTTTTACGGCGATAAATTATTGACCACCGGCAACCCGGAAACAGACCGCGACCGGGCGTTGCTGGAAAAATTGGGACTGCACGCACTGTTATAAATGTTTTCCGGTCTGGCCGAGCAACTGCGCAAGCGCGAACAGCAAGGCTTGCTGCGCCGGCGGCGCATCCTCGAAAGTCCGCAAGCAAGCCGTGTTGCCATCGACGGGTGCGACTATCTGGCTTTTTGCAGTAACGATTACCTGGGGTTAGCCAACGATCCGCGATTGATCGAAGCGGCTTGCGTGGGCGCAAAGCGTTACGGCGTCGGCGCAGGTGCGTCGCATTTGATCAACGGGCATAGCGCCGCGCATCACGATCTGGAGCAGGTGCTTGCGGCGTTTACCGGATTTCCGCAAGCGTTATTGTTTTCCACCGGTTATATGGCGAATATCGGTGTTGTAACCGCATTGGTCGGGCGCGAGGATGCGGTTTTCGCTGACAAATTGAATCACGCGTCGCTGAATGATGCCGTGCTGTTGTCGCGCACCCGCTTTATTCGCTATGCGCACAACGACATGGCGGCGCTGGCAAGGCGCTTGGCGTCGACCGATGCGCGGCGCAAGTTGGTGATTTCCGATGCCGTATTCAGCATGGAAGGCGATATCGCGCCGATCTCCGAATTGCTGGCGTTGTGTCAGCAATATCAAGCGGTATTGCTGCTGGACGACGCGCATGGTTTTGGCGTGCTGGGAAAACAAGGCAGAGGAAGCCTGTCCCAAGTGGCGGATAACCGGGCGTATCACGCGCCGAACCTGGTGTACATGGCGACGTTGGGTAAGGCGGCAGGTGTGTTCGGTGCGTTTGTCGCGGCACAGCCGGAAGTGATCGAAACCCTGATTCAATCGGCGCACAGCTATATTTATACCACCGCAACCCCACCGCTGCTGGCGCAAGCGTTGCTGACCAGTTTGCATGTGATCGAAAATGAAGAATGGCGCCGCGATACCTTGCAGCGCCATATCGCACAACTGAAACAAGGGGTGCAGTCGCTGCCGTGGCCGTTGCTGCCTTCGGTTACGCCGATCCAACCACTGCTGATCGGCGACAGCAAAGAAGCTGTGCGCGTTAGCGAGCGGTTGCGCGAACGCGGCATTTTGGTTCCGGCGATACGCCCGCCGACGGTGCCGCAAGGCACGGCGCGCTTGCGCATTTCGTTGTCCGCTGTGCACCGGCCGGAAGATATTCAACAATTGATTGAAGCATTACACCAATCGGCGGCGGCATGACGGCATTGCATGTGGAAACCCTGGGGCAAGGCCAGGATCTCGTTTTGCTGCACGGCTGGGCAATGCACAGCGGCATTTGGGGCAGCGTGCGCGATATGCTGGCGCAACGGTTCCGATTGCACCTGATCGATTTGCCGGGACACGGTTTAAGTCCATCGAGCGAGCCCGGTACATTGGATCATTGGGTGGAGATCATTGCCGACATACTGCCGGAACGTTGCATGCTCGGTGGCTGGTCGCTCGGCGGGCAGATCGCGATGGAACTGGCGCTGCGTGAGCCACACCGGATCGAAAAACTGCTATTGATCGCCACAACGCCGTGTTTTGCCAAGCGCGCCGATTGGGAGTGCGGCATGGAGCATAAGTTGCTGCAACTGTTTTTGGAAAACTTGCAGGTTAATTACACCACTACGATCAATCGCTTCCTGACGTTGCAAATGAGCGGAGATCGCGATGCCGGCAGGTTATTGTCGCAATTGCGCAAAACCTTTTTTCAACGCGCCGAGCCCGATCCCGCCGCTTTGCAAAAAGGACTTGCCGTGTTGCAATACAGCGATTTGCGTAACCGCATCACCGCGATCGAGCAACCGGTTCTGATCGTGCACGGCGAAAACGACGTGATCACGCACCCTGCTGCAGCCGATTGGATGCACCGCCAATTGCCGCAATCGCGGTACGTCAAATTCGCACATTGCGGCCATGCGCCGTTTTTATCGTTTCCCGAACAATTTGTGGCACACCTCGATGATTTCAGAACAAATTCTTGATAAAAAGCAACTGCGCACCGCATTCGAGCGCGCAGCAAGCAGCTACGACCAGGCCGCGGTACTGCAACGCGAAATCAGCAACCGCATGCTGGCGCGTCTGGAGTACATTAAATATAAACCCGACGTGATCCTCGATGCGGGTAGTGGTACCGGCTACGGCACGCAGCAGCTTGCGAAACGCTATGCCAGCAGCCAATTGATCGCAGTCGACATCGCCTGGATGATGCTCACGCACGCGCGTCCCAATACCGCATGGTGGCAGCGTCTGCTGCCGTTGCAGCAACAGCGCACCGATTACTTGTGCGCCGACATCGAGCAAATTCCGCTCAAAAACGAAAGCGTCGGCATGATCTGGTCGAACCTAGCGCTGCAATGGTGCAACGACCTGAATCATACCTTTGCCGAAATGCATCGCATCCTGCGCACCGACGGATTATTGATGTTCAGTACCTTCGGCCCGGATACGTTGAAAGAATTACGCCAAGCATTCGCGGGAATCGACGGTTACAGTCACGTGAATCGTTTTGTTGACATGCACGACATCGGCGATTTGCTGTTGAATCATCGTTTTTCCACGCCGGTGATGGACATGGAATACATCACGCTGACCTACGACGATATGATCGGTGTGATGCGTGACCTGAAAGCCATCGGTGCGCATAACGTGATTCAGGGACGGCGACAGGGATTGATGGGCAAGCATCAATGGCAACGGGCGATCGCGGCCTACGAAACGCTACGCGGCGACGGCAAGCTGCCCGCTACGTTTGAAGTAGTGTATGGTCACGCCTGGAAGCCGTTCGACCCACGTTCGATCCTGACACCGGAAACACGTCGGCAATTAGGTTTGCCGCCATAAACATCGATATGGGTCAAGGCTACTTCATCACCGGCACCGACACCGGCGTCGGCAAAACCACCGTCAGTTGCGCGCTGCTGCATGCTTTCGCCGCGCAAGGCCGCAAAGCAGTCGGCATGAAACCGGTCGCGGCAGGCTGCGAAAACGGCCAATGGCCGGATGTCGAAATGTTGCGCGCTGCCAGTAACGTAAACGTTACCCGTCGGCAAATCAATCCTTATGCCTTCGATCCATCCATTGCCCCGCATATTGCCGCACAACAAGCGGGCACGGAAATCGATCTCACGGTTATTCATCGCGCCTACCAGGAACTCAGCGCAACAGCCGATATCGTCATCGTCGAAGGTGTCGGCGGTTTTCTGGTACCGCTCAATCCGCGCCAGACCGGTGCGGATTTGGCACAAACGCTCAACCTGCCGGTAATCCTGGTGGTCGGCATGCGGCTGGGTTGCTTGAATCACGCATTGCTGACGGCACAAGCGATTAAGACAGCCGGTTTGCCGCTGGCGGGCTGGGTGGCGAATGGCATCGATCCGCAGATGCAGGCACTGCAGGAAAATATTGCGACACTGGAACAGTGGTTGGAGGGTCCGTTGCTGGGGGTGATGCCGTTTGATTCGAAAATAGATGGGAAAAATGTTATCGGACTATTAGATACTGCTAAGCTTGAAAAAATTTGGGAATGCAAAATGCAATAGCAGTTTTTTTATATCGTATCGTTTTTTTAAGAATGTAATCTAAATCTGACTGGGAAATTATTGCAAAATGGATACCTTTGTTAAAGCTCTTGAATTTGGAGCTAAATATGCATGGGCAGCTTTTTTGGTTTCTGCATTTGTATTATTTATTCCGGATGATTTGGCGTGCCAACTTGGTTTGTTCACATTGCGTACTTCAAGCAGGGGGCAATTGTTGCTATTTTTCCTCTTTACTGGTGTTTTAGCTTTAAGTGGATCATCCAAATTTTTTTGGCGAAACTTGCTATGTCCATTTAAAAAAATTATTTTTCCAGTGAAAGATTTTCGATCAAAAATCAAACAATCTAGGATTCACTATCGCAGAGTTCAATTTCTTTATCCTGATGGCAATGCACCGATTTTCTATCAAGGTTTTGATTCAAATGGATCAAAATGTGTTGGGTTTTTCGATGATAAGGGACATCGTATTCTTCCCATTGAACCAAACAATGGATATAGAGATCTTGATGGTTTTTTTGTCGTGCCTAAATGGGAAAGGATTGATTGGATGGATATATTTAATGGGGATATAAACTCTGGGAAGCATGGAATTTCTGAACCTTAATGTTTTAATTGGAAAATATATTCAATATTCTATGTAATTATTATTTTGTGAATGAGAGATCATAATTTAATGATCAAAAAAAATTCTCAAAATTGGTCTCAACACGTCACTGAAACCAGCAACGCATTGGATCTTGAACCCGGTGTTTTTTCGTGGGATGATCCGCGCAAAATCGCGTTGTCGTTGAAGCATTCAGCCGACAGCAGCCAGCGGCGCAAAGCGGAGCCGTTTGCGTCGGCGATGGCGATGCTCAATTTTTACATCAACCGGGCGGGGAAGCATTTGCCCACACCGCAGCGGGAAATTTTAGAAAAAGCCAAGGATGAGTTGCGTGCATTGTATGGCAGGCCGCGTGTCAATAGTTGATGGGTTTTTTAGCTTGCTTATCAGAAATCAGTCTGTTTATTCATGAGTTATATTGATTTAACTACGCATCAATTCGATCCTGAAGGTTATTGGGATCGACCGCTTGGCCGTTCGGTTGTTCCTTCGGCTGGTGAACTGGCATTATTCGATCAGAACGGCTACGACTTGACCGATTTGGAGCAATGTTACGCGACAGTCAACTCGATGTCCGCCAAGCCGCATCGCGAGCACCGGCGCGCGCTGAAGGCACCTTGGTTTACGCAACCGGATCGGGTGGAGGGTGCGGTGTTGAATCACAGCCTGCTGTTCGAACGTAAAGGTTATACCGGCGATGCGTTGCGGCAACTGGAGCGTTGGGCGAAAATCAATCCACTGATTTACAAAATCATCCGCATCCGTCCGAAATGGGGACTGGATTTCAGCATGGACTATGCCGATCGCGACGGCAATGTGTTTGAAGTTTTGCATTGGGAATACGACGGTTTCGATTTCGACGAAGTCGCGGAACGCAAACAGCAATTGGAAATGAAATTCGCCGCTATCGACTGGGACGATGCAGCACTCAGCATGCTGAAATTAAAGCAACAATGGCATCACTTGGATTTCTTTGCGCAAAGCGACTGGAAATGCAATTATTTCGGCATCGTCAAGGAGCGGTTCAAGATGGTGATTTGGGAGTAGTTATAGTTGGATTAATTTTGAAGTTCCGCAAGATAAATAGGATTAATGGTTTATAGAGAAACGTGACATGGCTTATCGAGAATACAAAGTGTTATATGTGACCGAAGGCGGGTTTGGAACAATTTTCCTAGGAGCTTCCGGTATTCCGATCAAGCGATTGGAAATGACGCTCAATAAGGAGGCTGCGGACGGCTGGACGCTGGTGTTTCAATTTGTGGAACAGAAGCGTTTTTTGTTATTTTGGAAACGCGAGGCGGTGATCATTACATTGGCGCGTTAGCGTAAAAGATGAAATCCAGAGAGGCTATCCAGGATGATGAGGAGCGAATCCGCAAGTTGGTGCGCGAATTACCCGATGAAAAGCGGTTGCAGTTTTTTCGCGAAGCGGAAAAGCGTCTTAAAGACCCGGATACCTATGCCGCATTGAATTTCTTTTTTGTCGCCGGGCTGCATCATTTTTATCTGGGTGAATGGTTACGGGGTGCGATTAATCTGTTTCTTTTTTTCGCGGGTGTGGTTTTGCTATTAACCGGATGGATATTGCCGGGGATTTTGTCGGTGATCTTTATCTGCATGGTTGAACTCAAAGCCTTGTTTCAATCGCAACTTATTGTCCAACACTATAATAACGAAGTAATGAAAGCGCTATATCGCAAGATTGCCGCTCCCCATCTGTAATTGTCAGATCCTATCGATTTCGTTTGATTCGCATAATTCCCGTTCTGAAATTTATGACCGCCATTTTTACTTATTTGCGTGAATCCGCTTCGATAATTGATAAATGGCTGCTGCTTTTTTGCATATTTTGGGCGAGTTTGCTGATTGTTCTGAACTATGCATTTAATATTGAAAGCGGATTGATTAAGCAATTGGGAACGAGATTTGATCAGTTTGTCGCGCTGTTCGGTGTGTATTGTTGCGCTTTTATTGCACCGTATTGGTTTGCCATATCGAGACATTTGGTAACGCCGACACCTACATTTTGGTTATTGCTGGTATTTGCACCCGCTATATTTGCTCTGAAAGTCAGTATTTCCAATCCCTTGGAGAATATATTCGATGGAATCTGGGGTGATTATTGGGTTGCCGTTACGACGCTGCCTTTCAAGTTTCTGGTGGTGCTGGTTATTTTGGTCGTTTTGTATCGTATTTTGCCTGCTCAACCGGGTTTCTGGGGGGTAACGCTGCGAAGTCTCAGTTGGAAACCTTACTTGTTGATGCTGGTTGCGATGGTGCCATTAATTGTATTTGCCAGTACGCAAGCGGTTTTTTTAAGTGCTTATCCAAGGGTAAAGCAGATTGCTTATATCGCACCTTATAACGATAGTTGGTTTGCGACGGTGTTGCTGTATGAAATCGGCTACGGCATCGATTTTGTAACGATTGAATTATTCTTTCGCGGGTTTTTGGTGTTTGCTTTTGTGCGCTATGCCGGTGCATCCGCACTGTTACCGATGGCGGTATTCTATTGCAGTATCCATTTTGGTAAACCGCTGATGGAGTGTATTTCTTCTTTCTTCGGTGGATTGATTCTGGGTGTTATTGCATACCGGACACGATCGATTGTCGGTGGATTAGTGGTGCATTTGGGTATTGCTTGGATGATGGAAATCGGTGGCTTTATGGGAAACGGTGTATTGAAATGATTTTGAAGTAGTGCATAAAAAAACCGCCGGTAAAGGCGGTTTTTTAGCCGATTCTTGGCGAATTAGTGACCAGGTTTGCTGGTTCCACCGTAAGGGCGTGGATCTTGTCCCTCTTTGAGACATTCACCATTACCACCTATGCCAAACTTACAATCGTCATACGAAGCATTGGGGTCACCCATGTCTGCATTTGAGCAAGCGGCTAAAAAAGCTAAAAGTGTTAAAGCAAAAATTGATGATTTCATCTCCATTGTGTCCTTATATTTAATTGATTTTCCATAGTTACAGCAAGGTTAAGAAGTATACTATAGATTATTCTGAATTTCCAACCTCTTCGTGAGCATCGATAATCAAGATGGTGTAACTTTCTGTATTTAAGAATGTTTGGCAGAATAGCGGAATAGTGCCTCACGAGTAGTACATTTTTCATGATGATCTGTGTATCATAAACCGAGCGATGTTTTGCTGAAGTTGTATGTTTTTCACTGTTCATTTCGATAAACCAATTAGGTACAGGAAAAATTATGGGTGCTATTTTTTTCTATATTTTCATTTTTTTTGCCGGTTATTACGGCTCTAATGTGTTGAACATGCTGACAGTTCGTCCGCTGGTTAACAATCGATATATTGCTGCATTATTTCCTGTTTACGGTATTGCCATGGGGCATGCTTATATGATCACCACCAAACCGCTTCCTCCCGGCAAAGATGTGACGATAGAATCCGCCTTGCTTGAGTTTGTCGTGCTGCCGCTGATTGTGGTGACTATGGGCGCCGTTTATTTTATGTGGAATAGCAAAGGCGGTCAGGAGGAACAGACTGCAGATACAGAACGAGAAGCAGATGTTGAAGAGGAGACAGATACGGTTTCCGCACAACCAGATCATTCGCATGCGATTAAATCGACCGAAGCGACCGAATCCATTGCAGAAAAAGAAGAAACCAAAAAATAGCAACGAGCTTGATATACGGTTCCCTTGAGATTTGCATGGGAGTCGTAAGTCGTATTTATCCGAGATTTTCCATAAGGCTCACCTTTGGAGCTGTTGGGTGGTTTGTGGCGCATTGGCAGTCATTTTGAATCCTCTTCGTTACCCATAGTGGGAACTATAGGCGCTTCAGTCGGATTGAAACTGCCTTGCCACTGCATCCACAATCCATTCCAACCCTAATGGAAAATCTCGGTTTATTTCGGCTTTGCTATTTTCTATCGACAACTACATGCTCTTTCTGAGCGCTTAATGTACCTTGATCGATAATTGCCAACGTCAATCTTGAAATCGCGACGCGTTTTCCGGTGGCTTCTTCGATAATGTCGGTTTGCCAGACTTGGGTACGGCGACCGGTGTGCAACGGCGTACAAATACCGATCACGTCACCTTGTGTTACCGCGCGAATATGATTGATATTCAATTCTAATCCCACCGCACGGTATTTCTCGGGGTCGATGGTCATCCAACCAGAGACACTGCCCAATGTTTCCGACAGCACGCAGCTTGCACCACCGTGCAAAATGCCGAACGGTTGCGTGGTACGCTTGTCCACTGGCATGCGTGCTTTCAGGAAATCCGGGCCGAGTTCGGTGAAACGAATGCCAATATGCTCGCCCATATTGGCATTGCGCAATCCTTCCAAATAGTCGACGGTATAATCTTTAAACCAAAGTTTGCTCATGAAGCGTTCCCTTTTTAGCTTGTTAAATGAGTGACGCCGCGAATTATACGTGCAATTATTGGCTTGTTTGTGCCATTTGAATGACCGGCTGAGCGCCTGATTCGGATAATAATACCGTCATCATATTGGTGACCAAAACGGCACGTTGATCCGGTGTTAAAGAGACGATTTTTTTGTCCTCCAGATTTTTTAACGCCACTTCCACCATGCCTACCGCACCATCCACCAATTTTTGGCGCGCCATGACGACTGCTTCTGCTTGCTGGCGACGCAACATGGCATTGGCGATTTCCGGTGCATACGCTAAGTGCGCAATCTTGGCTTCTTCGATGACAATTCCCGCTACTTCGACATGCTGCTGAATCGACTCGCGCAATAATTCGGCTATCGCATCGAGATCGGTGCGTAAGCTTTTGCGCTGTTCGCCTTCGGAGTCGTCGTAAGCATGACTGCTGGCGACTTGGCGTACCGCCGACTCGCTTTGAATTTGCAGGTAGTTCATTGCGCTTTCTACGTCAAAAACAGCTCGGGCAGTATCCTGAATTCGCCAGGCGATGACGGCGGCAATTTCGATGGGACTACCCCGTTCGTCATTGACTTTTAACACCGGTGTGTTCCAATTATTGATGCGAAGCGAAACCTTGTTACGGTTATAAAAAGGATTTACCCAAAAAAATCCGCTTTCATTGACAGTGCCTGCGTATTTTCCGAAAAAGATCATTACCGCGGCTTGATTGGGTTCCAGTGTAAATAATCCCTTAAACAAAAACAGAATTAAGCCTAGAAACAAACCGCCCGAGATCATTTTGATCGGGCCACCCGGTGTTGCGACCAGAAAAAAACCAAAGAGTAGTCCTACTAGCAGCAGAATCAACATCATCCAACCGCTTGCGCCGCTAATGATACGTTCATCGGTGCCTATCGCATTGCTGCTTGATTTATGAGTCAAGATTTTACTCCTCCTTGTTGCTGCAAAATGCCCGCAGTGGTAGTGAAAAATAAGGAAAATGTTAACAGGAGCGTAGTTTGTGTCAAATCGGATCAGCGGCGATAAAACGGTTCATTTTTTGGTATGCTGGAGTAAATGAGGAGGCGGCGATTGTGTTCATGGTTGCTACTGCATGAACACAATCGCTTCTGTCATTTCATTACGGTTTTCGGATTTGCAGCTTCATCAACTCAGGATTCAAACGTTTGATTGTCGCCGGTGCAAGCTGACCTATATCTTTCAGGGTTTTGATAGCCGATGCCGGTGCGCAATTTTCTTCTTGCACCAATTTAACGATCAGCGGGTTGAAACGTACATCCACTCCGGTATAACTGCCGGCATCGTCACCTTTTTGGTCGCCGCGGAATACAAATTCCTTGACCGGTCCATTCGGTCCAGCGCCTTGGCGATCTTCATTGTGATCGGTGTCTACATAGTGTGCGGAACTCTTTGTGTCGCTTTCTATGCTTTCAATGCGCCAGCCGGAGGGTGCTTTATAATATGAAACGATGTGCGTACCTTCTGCTTTGGTAGGTGGTTTTGATTGCGTAAAGGGAAGCGTGAGATCAGGTTTGGTTTGTAGTGCTTTCATCCAAAGTTTGAACTTGATTTCCTTGTCTTCCTTGATCCATTCCGCTGTCGTCCAAATTTCAGGGCCGAATCCAAAAAAATCTTTGTCTCCTTGTTTGTGCGGTGGGGTATACGTGATTTCGGCGGATGCAGGAACAGTTACGATTTTTTCCTCACATATCGGTGTTGCCGGTTGAATCACTGCGATACTGGAAATTGGTTCGTTATCCCATTCCAACGTCAATCGATTGCTGGTATTGGTTAAAGGAACACCGTTACCGCCAAGGTTCAATGTCATATGATAATGTGTAAGTCTATTTAAGTGCTTAGAAGCATCCAAGGTGCGCGACTTATCATGCAGCTTGACTTTGATTGGCGTGTTATCGAAATCATAGCCAAA
This sequence comes from Nitrosomonas sp. UBA6494, assembly GCA_002435335.1. Taxonomy (GTDB): domain Bacteria; phylum Pseudomonadota; class Gammaproteobacteria; order Burkholderiales; family Nitrosomonadaceae; genus Nitrosomonas. The sequence continues at coordinate 13,369 of DJMI01000066.1, read as the reverse complement.
AATTTCGATTTTATTCCTCCGGTTGGCATCCAAAGCCATGTCAATCGCAGCGGGAACGACATGGCATAGCGCCGGCTCAATTGGAGGCTCCGGTTCGCTGAGTAAATGTGCGCGCATTCTTAGCAGAGACTGTTTTACCCGTGTACCGATAAAATCAAGATCGCAGCGCATTTCTACGCCGGTTGCTGCTACACTGCGGTTGAGCAAATCGGAAATTTCATTGCGGATGGTCGATTGTGCATCGGCAGTCAGTTTTTTGGTGGTATCCTGTAAAACAGCTTGCCAGGATGCGGAGTTGCGATCCAACGCATCTATCGCATCATCCAGAGTGGCTACGGTATCGCCTGCAATATCACTGGTCGTGTTGGTTAGATCTTCAACCTTATCGGTTACTTTGTCTGTAACCTCATCAACTTTCTTGGTAATTTTGTCGACAGAATCACCAATTCCACACCCCGCAATCAGGATGCAAACAAAAATCATATGCCATAATCGTGAGTTACGCATTTGATTGGGCAAAAGAGGTGAAAATAAAATCTGCGTTGTATTCATGTGATCAATCTCCAGATTGGTTGCAAAAAGAGGCTTTCTTTTAGTTGCGTCATTAATAGAATAAATATTTTAAAAGTTATTGCTGTGTAATGAAACTATCCGAGCCAGATTTTGTATAAGGAAGGAGGTTTATTGCGTTAGCGAACTGATACTTTAGCAAGCTTGTGTGTTAAATGAAATATTCTGAATGCTAATAATGAATAAAAGCATTTTATTAAAGCAATCTCTTCACTTAATCGAAATACGGATACGTTAAAATACCAATTTGGTATCGTTAATTCTAAATCTATCAACACAAGGCAAGGCGGTTTATTATGATTCGTTCCTTTATTCTGGGGTTATCGCTTGTTTTTTTGCAATGTCGGCTTTTATTACGTTTAAGGCAGTTGTTACTCCGGATGAGTACAGTGGCGATTATCCATTAAGTGAATCACTGATAACATTTATACCGCCACCGTTATCAGATACATCCACGCCTCATCCCGCGAGTGACGGTGAGCAAACTTTCATCACAGAATTGGCAGGCGATAAAACATATTTAGAAGAGTTGTCCTCAACCGCGGTACAAAATGAGACGCAATCCGAGACAATTGAATCGGTGCCGGAAAGTGTTCAACCGATCATAAGTCACGAATTGCCAAAAACCTTGGCTGTTTTTGATGGAAAAACGTTTCGTTCGGGCCAGGATATCATTCAGAATATTGAGCCATCAGTGATCGAAAAAATGATTCGAGAAATATCATTGTCACCCGATAGTCGCATATCAATCGAAGGGCATACCGACAACACACCGTCATGGAGAGCTGGCGGCAATATGGATTTATCGTTGCAACGCGCTAAAAGTATTGCAAATATACTGATTTCGCGTGGAATACCACCGGATAGAATATCGATACAAGGCTTTGGCGATATGCGTCCAATCGATACCAATGAAACTGAAGACGGTCGGTTAAGAAACCGAAGAGTAGAAGTCATACTGACATCCAAAGAAGGGGGCAATTAATGCACATGTATGCACAGCACTTTAATCTCAATTTATTGCCGTTTGAGAATGTACCGGATCCCATGTTTTTTTATGATCAAGGAGATCATGCGCGCATTCGAAAACAAATTTCCGGTTCATTGCAAAGCGGTCGCGGTTTGATTGTGGTAACCGGTCCGATCGGTTCCGGGAAAACCACATTAAGCCAAATGATTAAAGCGGATTTTCCGCATAACATACAAGTGATTTGGATGGCGGAACCTCCTGCGAGCAGTGTCGATCTTTATTTGTATCTTGCTCAAGAACTCGGTGTGCAGCCTTCTTCCGCTGAGAAAACTTTTGTCATGCGAGATATCAGAAACGCCTTAGTGAAGATTAACGCGGAAGGAAATAAGTGTCTGGTGATTATGGATGAATCTCATCTCATGTCCGATGATGTCATCAATGGCGTTCGCTTGTTGAACAATCTGGAAGAAGGGTCGTTAAAGCTCATTCAATTGCTGCTGCTTGGTCAGGAAGAATTGATGGATAAAATCAATAAGCCCGAAATGCTTCCTTTCAAACAGCGTATCGCTGCTTTAGAAACATTGGGAAGAATGAATGTGGATGCCGTGTTGAAATACATTAGGCATCGCATCCAAATAGCGGGAGGCAATCCCGGCCTCTTTTCTGATACCGGCTGGGAGGCGTTGTCGATAGCGTTTCGCGCAGGCGGCACACCGCGTACGATCAATTCACTATGCGATCGCGCATTGAACGTTGCCTCCGAATGCAACAAATCGGTCGTCGACGCTCAGGATGTTTATGAATGGATTCTGTTGATTTAGATACATCGGCTAATACTTACGAACAGATCGCAAATACGATTAAAGCAAAATATGAGAAAAAGAACCTGATAGTTCCGGTTTTTATGTTGCTGATGTCAATTGTTGCATTAATGGGCAGTGTTTATTTCTTTTGCCATCGAACCAGTCCTGAAGGACTCTTGGCTTGTCTGCAGAATATAAGTTTATGATGCAGTTGACTAAGAATCCTGATTGATTGCTTCTCTGCGGGTTTACTACGTATTGCTAAAACAACACGACTCAATTGCGGTTTCTAAATAGCTTGCCCCATAGCAACAGTAAACCCATCCCTGTCAGTAACTCTGAAAATAAAGTGGGTTCGGGTACTGGAGTGACTTTAATCTCGTTGGGTCCGTGCTGATTATCAGCTTGTTTGGATGTTTGAGCCTGTGCGACAGTGTCGTTATTTCCGGTTTCCTCGTGCCATTGAGTAGCAGATTGTTTTTTAAGAAATGATAAGTTGTCACGATAGGGCGATATGCTTCCATCATTGTAAAGCACTACGACTTTTGATGATGCAGCTTGTTTATTTGAGGTTTTATTCGCTTGTGATTGCTCGTTGCCAGCAACTTCGCATTGCAAAATAATTATCAAATGGTATTGTTAATCGCAGTTCTCATCGCCATATTTTGATCTGTTATATTCCATTACGTGAGGAAGAGTTTATGCGCCAGATGTTCTCGATCGCTGTTATTGTTTGTATGCTGACGCTCAGTGGCTGCGGGTACAACACGCTGCAGGAAACTGACGAGCAAATTAAAGCCAGTTGGGCCGAGGTGTTGAATCAATATAAACGCCGCGCCGATTTGGTGCCAAATTTGGTCAGTACGGTAAAAGGGTTTGCTGCGCAAGAGAAGGATGTGCTGCTCGGTGTCACTAACGCCCGTTCCAAGGTAGGTAGTGTTCAAGCTACGCCGGAGCTGATCAACGATGCGAATGCATTCTCGAAATTCCAACAAGCACAAGGCGAGTTGTCCAGCGCATTGTCACGATTGCTGATGGTGACCGAGAATTATCCCGAATTGAAATCCGATGCCAATTTCCGTGATTTGCAAGCGCAACTGGAAGGCACCGAAAACCGTATTACCGTCGCGCGTAACCGTTATATCAAAGCGGTGCAGGCATACAACATCGTGGTGCGTTCTTTTCCGAGCAATCTGACCGCGATGCTGTTTGGCTATCAAACCAAGCCGAGTTTCAGTGTCGAAAATGAGCAGGAAATTTCTTCCGCACCGAAAGTGGATTTCGGCACATCGGAAGCAACCGGAAAGTAACAACATATTCGTCATGAAACCGATGCCGGAACTGAACCGATTTATTGCACCCGCGTTGCTTTGGGTGTGTCTGTTCTTGACTTGCTGGATGCCGGCAATTCCTGCGGTACAAGCCGAAGTGGCTGTGCCGCCGCTGAAAAAGCATGTCACTGATCTGACGGCAACGCTTGCCGCGTCGGAACTTGCACAATTGGAGCAAAAACTGGCGGCGTTTGAGCAAGCCAAGGGCAGTCAAATCGCGGTACTGCTCGTGTCCACGACACAGCCTGAAACCATTGAACAATACGCGATGCGCGTTGCAGAAGCCTGGAAGCTAGGGCGCAAAGGCGTGGACGACGGCATTTTGCTGCTGATCGCCAAAAATGACCGGGCACTGCGTATCGAAGTCGGTTACGGTTTGGAAGGTGCGGTGCCGGACGCCAAAGCGAAACGCATCATCGCAGAAATCATTACGCCGTCATTCAAGCAAGGACACTTTGTTGCAGGTATCGATGCAGGCATCGATGCGCTGATCAAGTTAATCAACGGCGAGCCGCTACCCGTGTCGCGCGTAAAACCGGCAGACGATACGCAATCGAATCTCGACAATTTCGTGTCGATTCTCATATTCTCCGTGATATTGGGACGCGTATTGCAAGTTTTCCTCGGGCGCTTGATCGGCTCCGGCGTTACCGGCATCGGCTTGGGGTTGGTTGGTTGGATGATTTTTTCTTCTGTCGCAATAGCGATGCTAATTGCCATCGCTGCTTTCATTCTGAATCTTTTTCTCAACGCCAGCACTGGTGTCTATCGCGGCAGCCGTGGCTGGACAGGTCATGATTATCGTCATGGCGGCTTCAGCGGAGGAGGATTTGGCGGTGGTGGCGGTGGTTTTGGCGGCGGCGGCGCATCGGGGCGGTGGTAATGAACATCAAACGTTGGTTTATACATCTGGCCACAGGTCAATTGGCATTGCGTTTTTGTTTTCCCCAAACTACGCTCAACGCCATCGAACAAGCGATCCGGCAATCCGAAATGCAGCACGGCGGTGAAATTTGTTTTGCTGTTGAAGTTGCGCTAAACACCTTGCCGCTACTTAAAAACCAAACCGCTCGCGAACGCGCGATCGAAGTGTTTTCGCAATTGCGTGTTTGGGATACCGAACGCAATAACGGCGTGCTGATTTACGTACTGCTCGCAGATCGCGATGTCGAAATCGTTGCTGATCGCGGCATCAGCACCAAAGTCGCGGAAGCCGAATGGGAAGCGATTTGCCGTGCCATGGAATCCGCTTTCCGGCAGCGGCAATTTGAAAACGGCGTTATCGAAGGCATCCAAGCAATCGGTAGCCATCTGGCAAATCATTTTCCGCCGCACGAGCGCAACAACCGAAATGAATTGCCCGACAAACCGACGGTGTTGTGATGCGGTTACTGTTTGGTTACGGCAACCCCGGGCGTGGGGACGATGCTTTGGGGACGATGTTGATCGAGCGACTGGAACAACATCGCCTTGTCGATACCGTTTGCCTCGTGGATATGCAATTATTGATCGAACACGCCGCAGATTTAATCGGGTTTGATCAAATATTGTTCGTCGATGCGGATGTGGCTTGTGCAGCACCCTACGAATTTTCAGTAGTAACAGCGCAGCAAGACGAGAGCTACACCAGCCACGCCTTGACACCGGCGGCATTACTGTTTATTTATCAACAGGCGTACCGCCGTCCTGCGCCAACGGCTTTTTTGCTGCGTATTCGCGGTTATGCGTTTGAACTGGGTAACTCGTTGAGCGAGCGCGCCCAACATAATTTGGAAGCCGCCATCGCTAAAGTACAGCAATGGCATATGGAGCACTGACATCAATGAAACTGCCGCTTTTTCTTATCCTTGCCACCGTCCCAGCGCTGGCTTTTGCGCATACCGGCGACGGTCCGCACGTTGGCTTCCTGCATGGTTTTTCTCATCCTTTTAGCGGTTTGGACCATGTGCTGGCGATGGTTGCGGTCGGGTTGTGGGCGGCGCAATGGCAGGGCCGTATGCTGTGGTTTATACCGATGGCTTTTGTAGTAGTGATGGGATTGGGCGGTCTATTGGGGATGGTATCGTTGCCTAACATTCTGGCCGAGCACGGTATCGTGCTGTCGTTGTTGATACTCGGTATCTTGTTGATACGGCGCATGGCGTTGCCGCCAGGTGTCAGCTTGAGTTTGATCGCCGTCTTTGCATTGAGTCACGGTTACGCGCATGGAAACGAGATGCCGTCGGACATATCGCTACTCGGTTACGCAAGCGGCTTCATGTCGGCTACAGTATTGCTGCATTTGATCGGTATCGGTTTGGCGCTGTTGTTGCGCAACCGTGGCTCTATCAACTGGCTGCGTTTTAGCGGTATCATGGTGAGCGGATACGGTGGATTATTGTTGCTGCAATCAGTGATTGCATAACGATGCATGAATTGTCGCTCGCCGAGAGTCTGCTGCTAATTATCGAAGATGCGGCTCGGGAGCAGCGGTTTTCCCGCGTCAAAGCCGTTTGGTTGGAAATCGGGCAACTGGCGTGCGTCGAGCAGCAATCGCTGCAGTTTTATTTCGATGCGATCACCAGAGACAGCATCGCGCATGAAGCGACGCTGCATATTATCGTAAGTCCCGGGCAAGCATGTTGTGGAGTTTGCAATCAACTTTGCAGCGTCGAAACTTATCATGCTTTGTGTCCGCATTGCGGCAATTATGCGCTGAAGATCATCCAGGGGGGGGAGATGCGCATCAAGGAATTGGAAGTGGAATAGAGGAGGGTAGGGTATATGTGCACAACGTGCGGATGTGGCAACGGGCAAACGCATATCAACGGTAAACCGGTATCAACGCATCATCGCGCCGATCAATCGCTGCGCTTTCGCCAACCGGTACATCAACACCATGATAGAGGTACGATCGATTTCGGTAACGGCATTGCCGGTGCGCACGTACCAGGTATCAGTCCATCGCGTATGGTTAAGATCGAGCGCGACATTCTGACCAACAATAACCGCTCAGCGCAGCAGAATCGCAGCTATTTTTTGCAGCACGGTATTTTCGCGTTGAATTTGGTTTCCAGTCCGGGTTCCGGTAAAACCACGCTGCTGGTCAACACCATTCAACGGTTGCGCAACCAATTCCCGATCGCCGTAATCGAAGGCGACCAGCAAACCGATCATGACGCCGCCCGGATACGCGCGACCGGCGCTCCGGCGGTGCAAATCAATACCGGCAAAGGTTGTCATCTGGATGCACACATGATCGATCGCGCGTTGCAACAATTGGCCTTGCCAGGTAACAGCCTGTTGTTCATCGAGAACGTCGGCAACCTGGTGTGCCCGTCCGGCTTCGATTTGGGCGAAGCGCATAAAGTGGTGATCCTATCGGTAACCGAAGGCGAGGACAAGCCGCTCAAATATCCCGACATGTTTCACGCCGCCAATCTGATGCTGTTGAACAAATGCGATCTGTTGCCTTATGTCGATTTCGATATCGATGCGGCGATCGGCTACGCGCACCGCGTCCATCCCGGTTTGCCGGTGATTCAGCTCTCCGCAACGCAAGGCGACGGCATGCAGACCTGGTGCGATTGGATCGCGGCCAACTGTCGCCGGGTTGCTGCAAATGCCGATTCGATGGAAGCCAGCTTCCAGGTTTAGCGCTTGGCTAATCCGCAAGACACCGCTATTCCGCTTGCAAGCGACGGCCCCGCCGTTCTCGCTTGCGGCGCCTGGTTGAAAAATACCGTCTGTTTGACGCAAAGTAATCGAGCCTTCGTGTCGCCGGTGATCGGCGATCTTGGCAGTGTCGCTGCGCGCAACCGACTGGATCAAACAGTACAGCGCATGCTGCAACAATATCCGGACAAACCCGTTATCGTCGCGCACGACCTACACCCCGATTTTTACAGCACCGAATTCGCACTGCATTTCGCTGAGCAACACCGCGTTACTGCTTTGGCGGTGCAACATCACCATGCGCACATCGCCGCCGTGTGTGCCGAATACGGTATCACGCNNGCTGCGGTATTGTTTCGGTTACAGCGTAGCGCTGAAATCGTGCGTCGCTATGCCGATCAACCGGCAGCGGCGACCGTCGCCGTGATGCTGGAAAAAAATCTCAATTGTCCACAGACTTCCAGCGTGGGGCGGTTATTCGACGCTGCCGCGGCTTTGCTGGGTGTCAACATGATTCAGGCACACGAAGCGCAGGCCGCGATTCAATTGCAGCAACTTGCCGAGCAAAATGGCATCGTTCCTGCATTAGTCGATGGTTATCGCATCACGGCGGACAACGATCTGGATTTTGCGCCGTTGCTGGCGGCATTGCTTGATTGCCGCGATACCGGTCGCGACACCGCTTATGCTGCCGCGCTATTTCACGCAACACTGATAGAAGGTTTAGCGGCATGGCTGCAGCAAGCGGCTCAACAGCACAATATTTCGCTGGTCGCATTCGGCGGCGGTTGTTTTCACAATGCCGTGCTGAAAGAAGGCTTGATCGATCGCTTATCAACAACGGGCTTGCAACTGTTATTTCCTAAAGTAATGCCCCCTGATGACAGTAGCATTTCTTTGGGTCAAGCTTGGGTGGCTCGACAACAACTCAACCTTAACTGAAACAACTAAAACTACAACCGCCATACCAGTAAAGCTTGCGCGACGTTTTCTTCTACGTTGGATCCCAATTTGTGGCTCCAATACTGCCACTCGGTACCGATAAAGACTTTCTTTGATTTCTTTAGCAACAATTCGCCGATGTCATAGCGTACTTGTATTTGACTAAAGAACCACGCATGGACTTGTCCGAATTGATTGCGGCGTTCACCGATATATTCGGCGTGGCCTTCGATGCTAAAGTTGGCATTGAACAGTTTGAACGGGTACTGGCCGTTGATATCGATCATGAAGCTGTCGTTTTCTTTGATGTTGCGATCACTGTAATCGACATACGCAGTGATGTCCGCGTTTAAAAATGTAAAACCCGGCAAATCCCAGGAAACTCGTAGACCCGGCAAATACTTCACCATACCCGGAGTTGGCGCCCAGTTAACCCCCATCAGTAACCCGATATCCTTGATCGGACCGACGGCAAGATTAACGCCGGTTAACTTGCTCAAGCTAAGACTGCCGTAATATTCACCGTAATAATCCATTTTTCCTTGATGCGGCATCAAGGTATCGAAGAACAGGAAATTGTTGCCATAGCGCCAGCCGTTGATATGTTGAAAAGTCATCACCGATGTGTTGGCTTCCGGTTGCTGTAAAAACGGTTGTTTCAATCTGCCGTATTGATAATGCAGTTCCGTAATGCTCCAATCGAAACCGAAAGAATTTGTTGAAATCTGCAACAAAACCAAACCGAACAACCAAGATAAACGTTGTCGCGGTGCTTTGCAGGCTCGCTGTTGTTGATCGCTTGTCAGTATCAACGAATAATATGTCGTATCTTGAGTCGTTTCAGCCGATAAGCTGTAGCAATGCATCCGAGTACACTCATTGTTCAAGAGTCTTTTCGATTACTTGCTTGATGTTCTGAATATCGAATGGCTTAGTGATATATGCATCAAACCCAGCATTCATGCTTATTTCAATATCTTCAATCATTGCAGCCGCACTTAATGCGATAACCGGCGTTTTCGCCAGTTTGTCGTGCTTGCGGATGATGCGTAAAGCTTCGATACCGCTCATACCAGGCAGATTGATGTCCATCAAAATAAGCTGAGGCAGCTCTTTCTCAGCGGTTGCCAAACCAAGCTCGGCGGTTGTTTCCATGAACAATTGTATATCAGGGAACAACAACGACATACATTCCTTCATTAGTTCTTGATTGAAAATATTGTCTTCAATATAAAGAATTTTTCCTTTCCTGCCAGCCTTTCTGGTAATAACTTCAGCTTGTTTTTCTTCGAGCATGTAAGGTTGCTCAATATGTTCGAATGTCTGGGGCAACTTGATCCAAAACTCGGAGCCAACTTCGGCAGTACTTTCAAACCCAATGCTGCCATTCATTGCTTCTACCAGATTCTTGGAAATAGCCAGACCGATTCCTGTGCCTTCGATTTGACTGTTTTCGGCGCCAAGGCGGCTAAATGGCTGAAAAAGCTGTTCCCATTTTTCCTTTGGAATACCTGCACCGGTATCGGTCACCGACAATCTGATTCTTCCATCGATCGTTTTTCGGTAAGCAACGGTAACGCTGCCGCCTTTGCGATTATATTTTATGGCATTTGATATCAGATTCAGAATTATTTGTTTCAAACACTTAGGATCGCCCCATACAAACAGCTTGTCATCGGAGCGCTCAATCGATACTGCAATGTTGTGTGTATTCGCCAGTGGCTGCACAAGTAATAAGCATTCATCAAGTACTTCCGGTACATTGATCTGCTCCAGCTTCAATTCAAATTTTCCTGCATCAATTCTTGCCAGATCCAGTACTTCATTGATCAGCGAGAGCAAGTGATGGCCGCTGTTCATAATATGCTTCAGATCTGCTTATCTGTGCTGCGCGATGCGTCTATACCCGAATCCAACAGTTGCCCGAAGCCCAGGATGGCGTTTAATGGTGTACGTAATTCGTGGCTCATGCGGGATAGGAATTCCGATTTGGCGCGATTGGCTTTTTCCGCTGCTTGCTTTGCCTCCATCAACATTTGTGTGTGCCGGCTCTGTGCGGTCATCCAAAACCATACCAGCAACCCAATTGCCACTGAAGCGGTAATACCGCCCATCCATAGCCAATCGAATAATCTCGAGGATTGTACCCAGCCGTCTTTCGGTATCGCGCCAAGTTGCCAAGTGCCGTTGGGAAGAAAAACTTCCATCGTGACCGGTTGTTGATCAAACAGCGAAGCTTCGCCAAAAAATACCGCTCCCTCCTGGCCGGAACCGTCCGCGCCGCGTATTGCTAACGCAATGCTACGCTGCTCACCATGAGCAATGCCGGCATTGGTAAAAAGCGTGTCAGCGTTGATGACAAGACTGGCCACTCCCCAGTAGCTTTCTTCTTGACTACCCGGCATGTTAATCCAGATAGGTGTCAAACTGATGAATGCGAGATTACCCTCCACCAATTTCAACGGTCCTGAAATAACGGTTTTCCGTGACAGCATAGCGCGTTCGACTGGTGGCCATTGATCGGGATTGTCGCGATAGACCAGGCCGATTGCCATTTCATTACCTTCGACCGGGAATATGTGGTTTAACACATTATCAGGCGCCAAGCCGATATTGCGGACACTGGTTCTGCCACGTAACAACTCTTCGCCGATGATCATGAACTCCGCTTCGGTAAAATGGGGATAAGCTTTCACCAAGCTGACCAATCCTCTATTCAGATAAAGATTGGCATTGACTTCGGATTCCAAGCGCGAGCGCACTTGACTCAATTGATCTACCACTTCGGCGTGCAAATCTTTCTGAAATCGTGCTTGCTCCAGTTTTCCAAGCGCGACCACTATGAGCAAAAGGAAAAGAGTAACCGTGAGCGCGATCCATGCAGGACCGGATGAAATTTTCATAGTACGCTGTTTTATGCTGATAAAAATTACTTGAGATCCAATTGTCTATAATTTACATGAAAATTCAGGCCGGCTATGTGGAATAAATGAGCATTTTGAGCTTGTTTCTGATATTGCAGCGGCGATGCAGATGGTTTTACAGCTGATCCTTGAGCGTCTGTTGAACTTTCCATGAGTATTTGATTTCCTGTTAGCCGGTATAATAATAGCCTTTCGATATTAAAAGTTAATTATGAACAACTACGTGCAGCGCTTCCTGCTGGAAAACTTGGACATTCGCGGTGCAGTGGTGCACCTCGATTCGATTTGGCAACAAATGACCGACGGACGTAACTATCCGCAGCCGGTGACACAACTGCTCGGAGAAATGAGTGCGATTACACTATTGCTGGGTGAAAACCTCAAGCAAACCGGTCGGCTGACCATTCAGCTCACCGGGAATGGCCCAATATCAATGCTGGTGCTCGATTGCACCGAAGACCTGTGCCTGCGGGGTATGGCGAAATGCGATTCCCTGGTTGCGGCAAAGCCGGTACCCGATTTGCTTGGCAATGGTCGGTTGCTGCTCACACTCGACATGCCATCAATGCGTGAAAGTTACCAAAGCATCGTTCCGCTGGAAGGCAACAGCATCGCAGCAATCTTCGAACATTACTTTCATCAATCCGAACAACTGCCGTCGCGCTTGTTTTTGATCACCGAACATCACGCTGTTTTCGGTCTGTTGCTGCAAAAACTCCCCAACGCAGACCTCGTAGACCCCGACGGCTGGGCGCGTGCCGAAGCGCTGGCCGCCACTGTTTACGATCACAAACTGTTTGACCTAAACGCGGAACAAATATTGATGCGACTGTTTTACGAGGAAACCATCCGTATTTTCGATCCGCAACCCGTCCACTACGGTTGCAAGGAAGACCCCGCCAAAATCTACGCTATGCTACGTTCGCTGGGTCGCGAAGAAGTCGATTCAATCCTCAAAGAATTCGGCGAAGTCATCGTCAACGACGACATCTGCAACCGTGAATACCGATTGGACGCGCTGGCAGTCGATGCGATATTTCGCGAAGCGGGGCCGACAGTGCATTAAACCTAGGAATCTGTCGGACTTAAGACTAATCTACTACGTCAAAGGGATAGCGGTTCATATTTCCTCAATTTTTCGTTACATAGATTAACTATGCGCCTCAAAATTGAGAAAATCTGCACTCTCTTTCCCACTCGGCTTGCTACGATCGCTTAAGTTCGACAGACTTCTAGAAATTCAGTCTTCTACTCCAATCGCTCAATCTTGGCGCTGGCAGTTGCGATGTGATGTTTAAGCGCAGAAATGCAGGGTTCGAATCGGTGACTGAATTCTGTGGTTACGATTATGCGGGCGAGGAATGAGCGTGCCAGTTGTTCAGCGGTTTTCCAAGTTTTATTGGCGACGCTGGCGTGAATGTTTGCTTCAGGAATAGTATCGGGTAATCCGCCGCCGCTACGTGGAGCAAATGCCATCGGCGTCATGTCATAAGCTGGTGCGATGCCGTAAGGGCGTCCGTGTTCCGAAAAGAATGACAGATTACCGCTGTGCATGTCGGTATTGCCGATCAGTGTTCCGAAAGCCCATAGCAAATCCGAGTTATTGGCTGCTTCCACCTGGATATGGCCATCGGTGGCAAGACGGCGGGTAATAACCGGCCAGCCGCCTGTGCCGATCCCGGCAAATTCGGCGTCCAGTGCTGCCAATGAAATCAGTGCGCACCGTCCCAGGCTGCCATAACGGTCGAAACGTTCTGTTTCGAGGAAGCGTTGGCCATTGTGATCCAGGATTCGTGTTCTGGCGGCAGCGATTCCGGCTCGGCGTAGCGTATCGAGGGCGATATGTTCAGCCAGTAACAAATCACGCCAGCGCTCGCTGACAGGGGTTTCTTCCGGCTCGCTGAATTTTACGATGACATGCCGAGAGCGAGGGTGTCCCGAATTTTGTGTAAACGGTGTTATGGTCAATGGATAGGCATTCGCTCCTCGAACATAATGGTAAACCTGTTGAGAGCGGCTTTCCAGTTTAACAGAGGCATGGTCCATTTCTGGCTGATGTTCATCAACGCCAGATAGAACAATTATAGCAAAGCTTCATCGCTGGGGAATGATCCCCTATTTTTGGTAACCTTGCGCAGTGACATGTTTACTGACTCAATGGCATTGGTGGTGTAG
>DJMI01000030.1 GCA_002435335.1 Nitrosomonas sp. UBA6494 | reverse complement strand
CCGCGCATTTTCTGGAAACGCACCCAAATATCGGTTTGGATATACTCGACCAAATGACCCAAGTGAATACTGCCGTTGGCATATGGGAGTGCGGAAGTCACCAGAATTTTTCGCATGTTTATGAGCTCTAAGTACGTCGGGTTGATTAGATGCACATTGTAACAAACTGTGGAAACACTGAATAATTGTCTACGCATGCGATTCTCTACGTTGGGAGGTGCTCGAATATTTGCCTATCATTGTGATATGTTTCATTTCCCGCGCTCATTCCGTCTTGCATCTAATCTTACGCAACAAATTATTGAGCGTTTCCCTGTGTGTTGATTCCCGATATTTGTTACCATCCCAAGATTCATTGAACGACAAAAAAGGAAGTTTTTAGTGAGCATTACTGAACAACAGATACGAACCGTTTTATCCCAAACCATCGATCCGACGACAGGAAAAGATTATGTGTCGGAAAAAGCGGTGCAAGCGATTCGCATGGAACCAAATCAAGTGAGTGTAGAAATCGAACTCGGCTATCCGGCCAAGAGCGTGCTGGAGTCGGTGCAACGACAAATCAGCGCAGCTTTGCAAGCGATTCCCGGCATCGGCACCATTCAAGTGACGGTGCGCAGCAAAATCATTCCGCATAGTGTGCAACGTGGCGTCAAGTTGATTCCTGGGGTTAAAAACGTGATTGCTGTTGCCTCCGGCAAAGGCGGTGTCGGCAAATCGGCGACAGCGGTTAATCTGGCATTGGCGTTGTCAGCGGAAGGTGCAACGGTCGGTATTCTGGATGCCGATATTTATGGGCCGTCGCAACCGCAAATGCTGGGGATTAGCAATCATCCGGAGTCCCTTGATGGTAAAACCATGGAACCGGTGATCGCGCACGGTATTCAGGCGATGTCGATCGGTTTGTTGATCGATGTTGAAACGCCGATGGTGTGGCGCGGTCCGATGGTGACACAAGCATTGTTGCAATTGCTGAACGATACCAATTGGAAGGATTTGGATTATTTGATCGTTGATTTACCGCCGGGAACTGGCGACATTCAATTGACGCTAGCGCAAAAAATCCCGGTCACCGGCGCGGTGATCGTGACCACGCCGCAAGACATCGCATTGCTTGACGCACGCAAGGGGCTCAAAATGTTTGAGAAAGTCGGTATTCCGATTTTAGGTATCGTAGAAAACATGAGCACACATACTTGTTCGAATTGCGGGCATACCGAACCCATTTTCGGCACCGGCGGCGGCAAAAAAATGTGCCAGGATTACCAGGTGGAGTTTTTGGGCGCACTGCCGCTTGATATCAAGATTCGCGAACATACCGATACCGGAAAACCGAGCGTGGTGGCCGAACCGGACGGAAAAATCGCCGAAACCTATCGCTTGATTGCAAGGCGTATCGCCGTCAAAGTGGCAGAATCCGCTGAAGATCATTCTGAATTGTTCGCTAAAATCATCATGGAAAACGATTAAGGAATCCTGGAAATGACCATTAAATCGGACAAGTGGATACGCCGCATGGCGATTGAATACGGCATGATCGAACCGTTCGAGCCGGATCAGATTCGGCACAAGGACGATCAGCGTATCGTATCGTATGGCACTTCGAGTTACGGTTACGACATCCGCTGCTCGGACGAATTTAAGTTATTTACCAACATCAATACCACCATCGTCGATCCGAAAAATTTCGACCCGAATTCGTTTATCGATATCAAAAGCGACGTTTGCATTATTCCTCCGAATTCGTTTGCGTTGGCACGGACAGTGGAATACTTCCGCATTCCGCGCAATATTCTGACGATTTGCCTCGGCAAATCGACTTATGCGCGCTGCGGCATCATCGTNNCCGGCCAAAATTTACGCCAATGAAGGCGTCGCGCAGGTGATTTTTTTCGAATCCGATGAAGTGTGCGAAACTTCGTACAAAGATCGCGGCGGTAAATACCAGGGACAGCACGGTGTAACGTTGCCGAAAATTTAATTGATGAATGCGTCGCCTTGGAATCATGGCTAGCCGTAACGCTTTTAAATTTTTCGCGCTACTGTCCTTGCTGTTGTTTACCTGTGTCGCGCAAGCAATGCAGCGCATTTCTCTACCCAAAACCGGATTAACGCCGGGAGATATTGCGCTGATTATCAATGATGACGATCCGTTATCACAGCAAGTCGTTGAATATTATCAAAGAGTACGCAATATTCCTGCTGCGAACGTCATTCGCGTCCGTTTTCCTGCCGGGCGCAGCGTCATGTCCGAGAAAGAATTTCAACGCATCAAAGCGATCATTGATCAGCGTACGCCAAAGCATGTGCAAGCCTATGCAATAGCATGGACTGCACCGTACCGGGTAGGGTGCATGTCGATGACCTCCGCATTAGCGTTTGGTTTTGATAAAAAATATTGCGCTGATCAGTGTAAACCGACGCAACCAAGCGCTTATTTTAATTCGCCTAGCCGCTATCCCTTTAACGATCATCAATTGCGCCCTGCAATGATGCTGGCGGGAACTTCGTTTGAGCAGGTAAAAATGCTCATCGATCGGGGGATACAATCGGATTACAGCTTTCCTCGCGGACAGGTGTATTTACTGAATACTTCCGACAAAGCACGTAGCAGTCGGGCATTTGCTTTTGAAGAGACAGCCCGGGAATTGAGTGATGTCCTTCCGATCCAAATTCTGGACGCCGATTTTATTTCCGATCGTAGCGATGTGCTTGGTTATTTCACCGGTTTGCCCGAGGTGACGAAGCTGGATACACTCAGGTTTTTGCCGGGCGCCTTGGCGGATCATTTAACCTCGGCGGGAGGTAGATTGACTGATTCATTGCAAATGAGCAGTCTGCGTTGGCTGGAAGCTGGCGCGACCGCAAGTTACGGTGCGGTGGTAGAACCGTGTAGTTTCCCGCAGAAATTTCCGGCACCGGGAGTTGCATTATTTTATTACACACTTGGAACAACGGCGATCGAAGCCTATTGGAAAAGTGTTGCTTGGCCGGGACAAGGAGTATTTATCGGCGAGCCGCTGGCAAAGCCTTTTGCACCGATGTTGCGGGAAATAAGGCCAGGCAAATTCGAATTGAAATTTTATTCTCCTCACTCGACGCGATTGCGTGTTGAAAAATCTGTCTCAGCAGCCGGACCATTTAGGGCTTTATCGAATCAGCAAGTTATTAATCGCGGCGAAAACATTTTTTATTTTCAAATGAATAACCCGAAAGACGGGTATATTCGTTTGTTTTGGCATTGATGATTTAATTTAAAATCTTTTTTGCAAGAACGATATGCGTTTCTAGGTTGATATAGGCTGTAACTGAGTGAATACAAAACGATTAAACTTTTTCCAAAATTACCCATCTAATGCTGCATTGTCGGTTGATTTGCAACATCATGTTTTTAAAGATACTTATTTGATAAAAAAAACACTTGATTTGCCTAAAATGCAGACTATAATGCGTGCAAAATTTAAACACAAAAATTTTATATCATCGATAAGGAGGTCATCATGAGAAGCATCAAGAACTTTTTTGCGCCTGCAGATTTAGTTAACGTCCATATTCCTGAAACGTAGCCATTTTTTAAGGAAAAAATCCATGTCTAAGCGCTCCGCTATATTGAAAAAAACTGAACCAGCCGAAGTTCTGTTTGATACCCATCCCGAAATTAGTTTGAATTTTGAGCATGTAAGAAATGCTCTTAAATCCGGTTACCAACGACCATTCTTGTTGGTTGACAGCGATATCGTGCGACAAAAGGCACGACGATTTAAATCCGCTATGCCCCGAGTACACCCACATTACGCAGTTAAAGCCAACCCTGATGAACGGGTGCTGCGAACCTTGATTGAAGAGGGCGTCGGCTTTGAAATTGCTTCTATCGCTGAACTCGATTTATTGATGAAATTAGGAGTTCCTGCTGCGGAAATTTTTTATAGTAACCCGATGAAATCGCGTGCGTACCTCGAATATGCCGCAGCAAAAGGGGTTGAGTGGTATGTGCTGGATAGCGTGGAAGAGTTGCGGAAAATTGTCAGCGTCAAGCCCAATGCAAAAATGTATTTACGCATCGACACACCGAACATTGGCAGCGATTGGCCGTTGGCTGGCAAATTCGGCACGCATTTGGCTGATATTAGTGCCATTATTCAAGAAGCGGTGGCACTTAAAGCCGATTTGGCGGGTGTGACGTTTCACGTCGGTTCGCAGTGTCGCAATCCGCAAAATTGGCGTGTCGGTATCGAGCGTGCAATAAAAGTATTTGCCGAGATGCGTCAAGCTGGTCTTGATCCGCGTTTGCTCAACATTGGCGGTGGTTATCCTGTTCGTCATGTTAAACCGATCCCTTCGATTGAAATAATAGCTGATGTCATCAATGAAGCGATTGCTGATTTGCCGGAGCATATCCGGATCATGGCGGAACCTGGACGTTACTTGGTGTCTGATTCCGCTTACTTTGTTTGTCGTGTGGTAGGAACCGCTACTCGTAATGATAAACGATGGATTTATTGGGATGCCGGTATGTTTGGTGGGGTGATTGAAATGACCGAAGGGTTACGTTATGAAATACTCACTGATAGAACCGGAAACCTTATTCCTTGGTCGGTCGCTGGCCCTACATGCGATTCAGTCGATATTCTGACGCATGATTTGATGCTGCCGAATGATATGCAGGAAGGTGATTTCATTTATATTCCAAATGCCGGCGCTTATACAACGGCTTACGCAAGTAATTTCAACGGCTTTCCGTTACCTGACGTGAAAGTTATCTAATTGGATGCCCAGGAGGAGTTTTACTTCTCCTGGGTATTCGTCACAAGTAATCGTTTTGTTATCCGCATCGCTCATATACGAGTGCAATTTTTCTAACAAGGCTATTGATTTTTTATCACAGCATCCTTATAATTAAGAATCATTCTCATTATTAATAGCGTTTAGCGCCGAATATTGTGAGAAACTTTTTTCATTATTGATTGCTGAGAATTTACTATGTACGTGTGTGTATGCAAAGGCGTAACGGAAAAAGCGCTGCGTGATGCGATTCACGAAGGCGCGGATCGGATGCGGGATTTAAAGACTCGTCTTGGTGTCTCCGAGCAATGCGGTATTTGCGCCTGCTACGCTAAGCAGATTCTTGATCAAACGCTAGCTCAGAAATCCGAGGCGCAAGGCTATCATGAGCAAGCGACCTGTTTGTGCGAGACGGCGGCGTAGAAATTTTTTTCAATTCTCGACGCCATAGTGCGATTCATTTGCAATATTCCAAATCGATTCTACTTTTATGCGGCTTGATGAATGTATTTGAAAATATATCATTTCATACAAGCAATTACTAAATCTGTTGATAAAGCCTGTATCGTTGCCCTAGTCGGCATGACGATTATGTTCTTGCCCGCTCCTGGTTCGGCCGAGCCGGAAAATGTACCTAAGATTACCGTTTCAAAGCGTACCTACGATATTCCCGCTGGCACGTTACAAGATGCGCTAGTGGTTTTCGCCGAACAATCCGGTGTGAAGCTGGCATTTGATCCCGCATTGCTGCAAGGAAAAATTACCTTTGGTCTGACTGGTGATTTTGAATTTAAGGAAGCGTTGGAACAGTTATTGGAAAATTCAGGGTTGCAGCTTTCAGAGCAAAACGGGAAATATGCAATTATGGCAGTGCCGACCGCAACGGCGGTCGAATCCGTCGTTACATTGCCTTCAATACAAATTACCGCAGCCAGCACAAATCGCTATGCTGCAGTCAGTACCAGCACTGCGACCAAAACCAACACGCTGCTGCGCGATGTCCCGCAGTCTATTACGGTAATTACCGATGATTTGATCAAAGATCAGTCGATACGTAGCATAGGGGACGCGGTTCGTTACGTGCCGGGTGTGGGGGTTTCGCAAGGTGAGGGGAATCGCGATGCGTTGGTGTTTCGCGGAAACCGTTCAACCGGTGATTTCTTTGTCGACGGTATTCGCGATGACGTTGAATATTATCGGGATCTGTATAACATTGAGCGCGTGGAAGTGCTGAAAGGCGCAAATGGTATGATTTTTGGCCGTGGTGGTTCAGGTGGAGTGGTTAATCGCGTAACTAAAGAAGCCAATTGGGACCCAAAAAAGGAGTTCTCATTTCAAGGTGGTTCGTTCAATCAGAAGCGCATGACAGCCGATGTTGGGTATGTCATCAATGATAAGGCGGCGTTACGACTGAATGCGATGTACGAGGATGCAGGCAGCTTCCGCGACGGCGTCAACATGGAGCGACTCGGCATTTCGCCGACGGTTACGATCAAACCGACCACGCGAACTAAAATCGTCGCCAACATGGAACGGTTTCACGATGACCGTGTGGCTGATCGCGGCATCACGTCAGTTTTGGGTTCCACTGGTCAAGTGATGGGACCGGTCGATGTGGCACGATCACAATTTTTCGGTGATCCGCGGCGCAGTAATGCAAATGTCGATGTGCTGGCATTCAATTCCTTTATCGAGCATAAATTCGAATCCGGCTTTACGCTGCAGAATCGTACCAATTACACCACTTACGATAAGTTATATCAGAACGTGTTTGCCAATAGTGGCTTGAATCTTACCACCGGTTTACTATCGCTCGGTGCTTATAATAATACAACTTCTCGTGAAAATGTCTTTAACCAAACTAATCTGTTGTATTCGTTAAATACCGGACCGTTAACACATACGCTGATGGCAGGTGTCGAAGTAGGGCGACAGGAAACGCACAATCAGCGTGCAACCGGTTTGTTCAATAACGATCCGTCAAGAACCAATCTGTTCGTTCCGATCAGTAATCCATTGACGAATGTTCCTATTACGTTCCGTACACGCGATTCCGGCGGCGATTTGGATGCGCT
>DJMI01000137.1 GCA_002435335.1 Nitrosomonas sp. UBA6494 | reverse complement strand
AAACAACCCTAAGGTTTCTTACAGCTAAGTAATTCTATTTCTCAGGTCACTTAAAAATTGATCAAGCATTTTTTTCGTAGCATGCGGCATTACTACGGCATGTGCACATGGGGTTAATTTTCCATCAATTTCGAGTTGCATAGTGGCTAACGAATAATGATCCACAATCGCTTTACCCGGTGTGATGAAATAAATAGTGTTTGAACGATCATTTGCACGTACCGGATGTAGGTAACTATAGTGATTGCTCATTTCCTTAAGTAAATAAGCGGTGTTTTTCAGCATCGCCGCGGCATCGATAGCATGTCGCTTAAAGGCCGATGGCGTGCTGAAAAAATAAAATTCCGCCGGCTTCACCGCATCGCGTGAGCAGGTAATAGTGCCTGGTACTTGTTTAATATATTCAGGATTATGAATTTGGCTAAATTGATTGCGAAATGCTTCAAAATTGGTTCGTGTGGTAATAAATAATCCCGCAGGGGATGGAAATCCAAAAAATTTATGGCAGGAAACGGCGATCGAATCGTAGCGTTTCTGCTTTACCCCGCTTGATGAAACGGTTGATTCATGTAATATCTCATCGGCATAAGAAGTATGCGGCAGATAACCACCGAATAAGGCTGCATCCAAGTGGAGATATGCAGTTCGTCCTTTTAGCTTTTTTTGGATATCGTCCACCGGATCTATCGCACCTTTAAATGTAGTGCCGATGGTTGCAACTACCAAAGCTGGGTAGTCAGGGTTTGCATTCAGTTGCCTCTCCAAATCATCAGCATCCATACTTCCATCAGGATTGGTACCTACCACAACCCAATCGAGTTGTAATAAATCCCGCAAGATCTGAATTGAATAATGTGCTTCGTTGGTGAAGTAAATTTTTGGCACTACACCGGTATCACTTTTCAGAATCGTGCGTCCCATGTACAGACCGTGCATATTGCTATCTGTACCACTGTTGCTGAGAAATCCCCAGATATTGCTTAACGGAAATCCATAAACTTCGCCAAAGCGATTGATCAAATCTTTTTCAAATGAATGGCAGTTAAATGGAATATTGCTATGATCGTATGGATTGCCGACATTGTTAAAGGAAAATCGATTAATACCCGCTGCAGCCAATTCTTTACGCCAGGCAAAGAACTCATCAGGTGGCGTGGTCATGTTGATTGGGTATCCGAGTAACCGGCTTTTTTGTTGTGCCAGATTTCGCATTGCTTTGAAGGCATCAGAGGCAATCGACTTAGGATCAGGCGATGATGATACGGCTAATGCATTGGGTGAGCATACGGCGACTAAGGTTGCTGCTCCAGAAATGCTCAGAAATTGTCGTCTATTCATCAACATATTATCAGTCTCCTGATCGCGTTATCAGTGAAATTCTCATACACTGATGTGCGACATGTGTGATTTCAATTTTTATTTTCAATAGATCCAATTCAACTCTTTAAAGCTTGAGGAATAGCAGCTTTTAAATAATAAATCATCGACCATAACGTCAGCACAGCCGCGATGTAAATTAACCAGGTGCCCATTAGCTGCGGATCGAAGTGTTCGCCGATTTTGTCATGATAGAGCAGCAAAGGAATGGCTATCATTTGCGAAGTGGTTTTGATCTTGCCTAAAAAAGAGACTGCGACGCTTTTAGATTGACCGATTTGCGCCATCCATTCGCGTAGCGCGGAGACGGTGATTTCCCGTCCGATAATGATCAATGCGATCGGTGCATCCAATCTTTCCAAATAAACCAAAACGATTAATGCGGCGCAAACCATTAACTTGTCGGCGACAGGATCAAGAAAAGCACCAAACGCGGAAGTTTGATTCATCACCCGCGCCAAGTAACCATCGAGCCAGTCTGTTATAGCAGCAACGGTGAAAATGATCGTTGCCGTCAAATTTTTCTCATCGGGTGACAACCAAGCATGCGGCAAATAATAAATGCCGACAAACAAGGGAATTGCCAAGATACGCAACCAGGTTAATAAATTTGGAAGATTGAAAGGCATGATGATGTTTATGTTTAAAATATCTAGGAAAAGGTAAGGCGATGCGAATCAATGAAGCTCCTTATAAATTTTTTCTGCCAGCTTGCGGCTGATGCCTTCTGTTTGCTGTAGTTCTTCAATGCTTGCAGTCAGAACTCCCTTCAAACCGCCAAAACGTCCCAATAAACGTTGCCTGCGCTTGGTACCTACACCTTCTATGCTTTCCAGTGTTGAATGGGTACGGGCTTTGCCACGCCGTCCGCGGTGTCCTTGAATGGCAAAACGGTGTGCTTCGTCTCGGATTTGCTGAATCAGATGTAATGCTGGATGCATGCTTGGTAATTGTAACGGCTTTTCCAATAACGGGGAAATCAACTGCTCCAAGCCAGGTTTGCGTTCCTCGCCTTTTGCAACACCGACTAGATTGGCATCTGCTATGCCCAATTCTTGTAATGCTTCTTGTGCGGACGTAACTTGTCCCTTTCCGCCATCGATCAATAGCAAATCTGGTAATTGTCCTTCACCGCTGGCTACTTTTTGATAACGGCGTGTCAGCGCTTCGCGCATAGCGGCGTAATCATCACCTGGGGTGATACCTTCGATGTTAAAGCGGCGGTATTCGTTATTGCGCATGGCACAATTGTCATAGACTACGCACGAAGCAACCGTGGCTTCGCCGAGTGTATGGCTGATGTCGAAGCATTCGATGCGCTGTATACCCGGTAAATCCAACACTTGCTGCAATGCTTGCAAACGTTTTTCTTGACTGGCTTGACGGCTTTGCATTTGTTGCAATGCCAGTTGTGCGTTCTCTATGGTCATATTGAGCCAAACGCGCTTTTCACCGATCGGGTTAGATTGAATGATGATTTTATGCCCACACTGCTCGGTCAATAGTTGTTGCAATGCTTCGCGTTCGATTTTTTCACCAAGTATGATTAACGGTGGCGCACTGCGGTTTAGATAGTGTTGTGACAAAAATGCTTCGATGATTCTTGTTGTCGAGTAATCATCAGCATTTTGAGGAAAAAAGCATTTATCTCCCAGATGCCGCCCGCCGCGTATCATTGCTAGGTTGACGCAAATTTTGCCGGTACCATCTGTTGATGTCGCGCACGCCACTACATCTGCATCGAGTGCTTTGCCACTATCGACAAATTGCTTCTCGCGGATGCGCCGCAAAGCCTGAATTTGATCACGCAACAACGCAGCTTGTTCATATTCCATGCGCTCAGATGCTTGTAGCATTTTGGCATTAATTACTTCGATCACTTCAGTCTGTTTGCCTTGTAAGAACAATTCGGCATTTTTGACGTCATTTTGATAAGCCTGCTCAGTGATCTGGCCGATACATGGGCCACTGCATCGCTTAATCTGAAACAGCAAACAAGGCCGGGTGCGGTTGCTGAATACGCTGTCTTCGCAAGTACGCAAGCGGAAGATTTTTTGTAACAATTGAATGCTCTCACGTACGATGCCAGCATTCGGGTAGGGGCCGAAATATTGGTGCGATTTATCCAGAGCACCGCGATAAAATCCCAGGCGCGGAAATACGTGGCCGCTCAAAATTACATAAGGATAGGTTTTGTCATCGCGAAACAATATGTTATAACGCGGCTTCAAGCTTTTGATCAGATTGTTTTCTAAAAGTAGCGCTTCAGCTTCCGAGCGCGTCACAGTGGTTTCTATTCCATCTATCTGCGAAACCATCAATTGCGTTCTCGGTGCCAGATTACTTTTTTGAAAATACGATGAAACGCGTTTTCTGAGGCTTACTGCTTTGCCGACATAAATCACTTCACCTTTCGCATTCAGCATGCGATAAACACCTGGCTGCAATGGCAGGTTAGCGCAAAATTCCTTAGCGTTGAAATCAGTTTGCGGCAATGCGCTTAATCCTCAGCACTCAGTAATTTGCCGGCGACTGCCCAGTTTTCGTCGGGCAATTCGTCAAAACAAATGTAAGTATACGATCTTGGTTTTTTTGCGATACGTTCCATCGTATCGGTAATTTCAGTAGCGATTTGTTGTTTTTGTTCTTCGGTTAATCTACCGGCGACTTTAATATTGATGTAAGGCATGGTTTGTTTATCTCCTCAAGGATTCGATTGCACTTGAATGTCCGCGATGATTTGCGCAAACACCTGCATGAACATTTCTTCGGTCAGACGTTTGGTTTGCGTATTGTAACGACTGCAATGATAGCTGTCATACAATCGCAAACCGCTTCCGCCCTGCAAATGATGCACATTGCCGTGAGCAAACGCATAATCTTTAGTTTTCAGCTGTAAACTCATCAGTATTGCTTGATGTGCTACTCTTCCCAGTGCCAGCACTGCAATGCCGCCACCTTGTACAAACTGTTTCATTTCCTCAGATAAATAACGATTGCATTGCTTTATTTCTTGTGGCAAGGGTTTATTTTCCGGTGGCAAGCATTTCACCGCGTTGGTAATGCGGCAGCCGACAAGTTGCAGGCCATCATCAGCGGCAATCGATTCACCGTGAGTAGCAAAACCGAATCGATGTAATGTTCGGTACAACAAAATCCCGGCGTAATCACCGGTAAAAGGACGTCCGGTACGGTTGGCGCCATGCATGCCGGGTGCCAAACCAACGATAAGTAGCTTAGAAGCCGAATTACCAAAGGGTGGAACCGGATGGGCATGGTAACCCGGGTATTGATTCTTTACCGTTTGCAAGAAATTGGTTAAACGCGGACATTGTTTGCATTGAAGCAAACCCTGATCGTTGTAAAGGGGCATTAACGAAATATTTGTCATTAGAAAAACGCTAATTTATTGAATATGGAACCAATCAATGCAAAGCTTTAAATTTTTATTTCATATATTAGGGAAACACTGATTAATTCGACGGATGGAATGAGATACGAGGCGAACGGAGCGCAGCAAACGAAACATATCAACAAGATAGTCGGGTGAGTGCGTATCGCACAACAAAGTGATTTACTGGCTCTGTCATTCAATCAATGTTTCCTTAAATTATGTTAATAAAATTTTCTGTTTAAGTTCGATCATGATTAATTTGTATTTTGCAGGAAGACAAACTATAGCACCATTGAAAAGATGGTTTTAATAGAGAGTGTAAGAACTTTTGTGT
>DJMI01000112.1 GCA_002435335.1 Nitrosomonas sp. UBA6494 | reverse complement strand
TGCATTTCTCGTACGCTTCTTCAAATCTCATCTTCCGTGTCTCCTGTAGCCATTCTGTCCGTTTCATCTCTTGCCCTCCTTGGGCTAAGATAATCCGGACAGATCTTGTGCTACAAACACGGACAGTTTATTTGTTCTCTACAATCCCAGTCTTCCCAATAGGCTGAGTCGCCGATGCTTGTTACAATGAGCGCCGTTTATCTTGATTCAGAACGGAATTAATGTGCATAAAACGATATTTTCTAGCGGCCGCACCGTGATGCGCGGCTTGTTTGCGATGGTGTTTTTGTCGGCCATATTGTTGATGGCAAAAGGGACGGCATTGGCGCAGCACGCGAACGAGTGGCGCAATAACGGTGTGGTGAAAATCGTTGCGGCGGTGGACGGCAGGGAAAAGACCGGGACCGGTTTCATCGTGCCGCATCATGATGCCGATCAGCACAACAATCCGATCATTTACATCGTTACGGCATCGCATGTCGTTGAAGGTGATAAATACCCCAAAGTATCTTTCTTCAACCGCCGTCATTCGCCCGTCGAGGCGGAAGTCTTGAAGACGGACCGGCGCAGTGACATTGCCCTGCTTAAAATCCGTGATAGCGCGCAAGTACCGAAAAACACCGCTGCACTGGCGTTGTCGGTTTCCGAAACGATCGGCTACGGCGACAAACTCAACGTCATCGGGTTTCCTCCTGGCGTTTCATGGGGATGGACACCGGTTACGCTCGCATCGCAAGAAGGGCTCGACCTGGTTTTCAGCGCCAAGCTTGATGAAGGCTACTCCGGTGCGCCGGTTCTCGCCGACGATAAAGTCATCGGCATGATCACCGACAGCGGACGTACGGCAAGCGCAGTTCCGGCGGAAATCATCGCGCGAGCGTTAAAAGGCTGGGGCTGCAAAACAACCAAACCACGGTAAAACGGCCCGTCGAAACCCGGCTGCCGTTTGAACCGGAAATGGTGCGCATTCCTTCCGGTTCCTTTCTGATGGGTTCTCCTGAAACCGAAGCTGGTCGAGATTCTGATGAGGGACCGCAACATCGCGTCAACGTAGCGTCCTTCACCATCAGCCGCACGGAAATCACGGTGGCCCAGTTCCGGCAATTTGTGCAAGACAGCCGCTATCAAACAACCGCTGAAAAGAACGGTGAAGGTTGCGTGGGTTGGAATGAGAAAGAAAAGAAGACAGAGCAATTGCCGCAGCGCAATTGGAGTAATCCGGGCTTCAAGCAAACCGATGATCATCCGGTAGTGTGCGTCTCGTGGGACGATGCGCAAGCCTATGTTGCTTGGTTGAGCGATCGCACCGGCGTGACGTATCGATTGCCGACCGAGGCGGAATGGGAATACGCGGCACGAGCAGGAACGACGACGGCACGCTACTATCGGGACGATCAACAATGCGTTTACGCCAATGGAGCAGGACAAGAAGCGAAATCCATTGCAGATTCTGGTTGGATATTGGCAAATTGTTCGGATGGTTATGTCTATACCGCGCCGGTGGCCAGTTTTGGGAAGAATCCGTTCGGTTTGTTCGATATGCTGGGCAACGTGAGGGAGTGGACGCAGGATTGCTGGCATGAAAGCAATGACAATGCACCCACCGATGGTTCCGCTTGGCTGAATACCAACGGCGGCGATTGTGATCGCCGGGTGGTTCGGGGCGGGTCGTGGGGCAGCTATCCTCAGTTCCTGCGGTCGGCTCTCCGTGTCAGGTACTACTCCGATGTCGCGATCGTCGATCTCGGCTTTCGTGTCGCCAGGGCCTTGTGACTTTGATCTTTGCGCTTTTGTCCTTTGCGGGGCCAGGGGCGCAGCCCCTGCGATTTTTTTGGGGCAATGAGCAATTAGGGTGGATCAGCGTAGCGTCATCCACCGGTTTTCAGTTACTTGTCGCATGTCGTTTAAGGTGGATGGCGTTTCACTTATCCACCCTACAAAATTTCTTTATTGTTGCCCGTTGCAATCCTCAATGCGCATGCTCTCCCGGCGGTGGCATGATTTCGTCCTCGCTGTTCATACACACACTATCCATTGACAATCACACCATTGCTGACTAATCTAAAGTCTAATTTTGGATTGGTCGGGAATGCATCAAACTATCAAACGCACGCTGAGTAAAGCCATTCTGGATGTCAGCGCCAATTTTAAAGTTGTTTTGCTGACCGGGCCGCGGCAGGTTGGGAAAACTACGCTGCTGCGGACTATGCAGGAATCGGAGCGGTGTTACATCACTTTGGATGATTTGAATGTGCGCATGGCGGCGCAGCAGGATCCGGCTGGTTTTCTGGATCGGATCAAGCTTCCCGCATTGATCGACGAAGTGCAGTACGCGCCGAATTTGTTTCCCTATATCAAAATGGCGGTGGATCAGAGTAACCGCAACGGTTTGTTTTGGTTGACCGGTTCGCAGCAATTCGAAATGATGAAGCAGGTCACGGAATCGCTGGCGGGTCGGGTTGCACTGTTGCACTTGCAGGGCATTTCGCTGGCGGAAGAGCAGGGGCGCATGGATGATAGCCCCTTTCTACCGGAACTCGCATTACTTAAAACCCGTCTACAAACGGCGAAACCGCTGACGATACCGGAGGTGTATTACAAAATATGGCGAGGCAGTTATCCGGCGATGGTGGCGCAGCTGGATAGCGATCAGTGGGAGCGGTTTTACGCTTCTTATGTAACTACATATATCCAACGGGATGTGCGCGAATATTTGAATGTCAACGACACGGCGGTTTTCCATCGGTTCATGCAAATCGCCGCCGCTCGCACCGGCCAATTGCTGAATTATGCCGACATGGCCAGGGATACCGGTGTGAGCGAAGTCACGATCAAGACTTGGCTGAATGTTCTACATGCCTCGGGCATCATTTATTTGTTGCAGCCTTATTTCAATAATCGCACCAAGCGTTTGCTCAAAACCCCGAAGCTGTATTTTATGGATACCGGTCTGTGTTGTTTTCTGACTGGTTGGCTGAACGCCGATGTATTGGAGCGAGGTGCAATGTCCGGCGCATTATTGGAAACCTGGGTGGTTGCGGAGATCGTTAAATCTTACTGGCATCATGGTCGTACGCCACGCGTTTATTTCTATCGCGACAAAGAAAAACGGGAAGTCGATCTGTTGATCGAATCAAGCGGTTTACTTCATCCGATTGAAATCAAAAAAACCGCATCGATTCAGCCGTTGAGATGGAGAGGCTTCAGCGTGCTGAATAGCCTTGAGATACCGATCGGGCACGGCGGCGTGATCTGCTTTGTCAATACGCTGCTTCCGCTTGCCGAGC
>DJMI01000140.1 GCA_002435335.1 Nitrosomonas sp. UBA6494 | reverse complement strand
TATCCTTGAATTCAATGGTCAATGGTTTTTTGAATGATGTGTCCAATCCCAACTCGTTAACTTCAGCCCGCGCCATTTGTGCATGAATATGTTTCATCAGTTGCCGAGCATGCGATTGATTGGGGTTTTCCTGAAGTACAGATCTGACGATCGTCTCAGCTTTGGCCACGTTACCTTTAGCCATTAGTTCTTTCGCAGCCCTGACAGTGTCAACATGACGACGGTCCAATTCGATAGCTTCCAGACCTGCTAGCGCACGCTCATTGAACGGCCACAAATCAATAATGCGCTGATATGCAGCTTTAGCGTTGATCAAATCACCTGCTGACTTTTTGTTGTCGGCCTCGATCAACAGTTTGTTGATCACTTCATCGCGACTACGAATCAGTACGGTGCGAATTTCCTTGTTTTCAGGCTCTTCTCGCAGCGCCTGCTCCAATTTTGCAAGACCGTCTTCCAATTGCCCTTGTGTAATTAATTGCTGCCCTTCAAGAAAAGCACTATTGCGCGTTCCGAAGGTTCTGTTATTGATTGCACATCCCGCAACAATGACGATCAAAACACCCAGTACAATAACTTTCCAGTTTTTCATCGGAAATTTCCCGCGATCTTATTGTTGATTGTAAGCGTTTGTTTCACATTGAGGGGTAAATAAGTCACGGTAACCGTTTCATCGTTAATGGCATCCAAACGGTATTGCGGATTAATTTTTTCACCCACTTTGGTAATTAAATTCTCCCCTGCTTGGGAAAGGAATACCCAAATTTGATTGTCTTCTACCACTTTTCCCGCATATTTAAATTGCAAAGGAGGTGCAACCGGAGCAGGTGGCGGAGCAACCGATTTAGGTGTCTGCGTCAGCTTGACCGGTTGTGTTGTGGGATCAGGTTGCATCCGTTTGGGCTCCCAAGTTGTTGACAAAAAAAGCTCGCCCGCCAGCGAATTGAATTGCCTTTGTCCCAGTTTACCGACATCCAGTTGGGTCGTAGTCATCTCCGTTTTTTTTGCCCTTTCTTGAGATGTTCTTATCGGTTGCAACGTTTCCGTTGTATTCATAACAATATCATCATCATCTACCAAAACGACTGTAATCAGGGTTGCCACCAAGGCGCCGGCGATAATCATTTTCCGTTTTTTTTCCGCAGCATCCATGGCACTACTTGTTCAAGTAAAGACTTATCTCAATGCGCGCTTCGAGTATATCCACAGTTATATTTTCACGCTTTATGGCTATAGCTGATATCGCCATCGCAGGAACAACCTCCAAAGCTTCCGCGATGAAAGCACGGATTTGCCGATAATTACCTTTCACCGGCAGAATCATTTCATAGCGCGCCAACCGAGCATCTGCCTCATTGATCAGGCGATATTCGCTGCTGCTCAATTCAACACCTTGTTTTTTAGCCACCCGCACCAATTCACGTACCCAGAATGGCGATGAATCGACGCGAGGAAAAAAATCGTAAAACACTTGCAATGCTTGATCGCCGCTCATTTTCCTACCGCTTTCGGTTTCCATGACACTAGTGGAAGATTTCTTCAGCGCGACTTGTGCTTGCAATGTAACAGCACGATCTTTCAGTTTTTGCAATTCCGTTTCCTGCGGTATCACCGCAAGAAAAAAATAAATTCCGCTCGCCACCGCCAACCCGATACCGATCTTACCTAAATTGCCTAGGCGCCCCACGTGCCAGCGCAGCATCGGCAACAGACGATTCCATGATATTTGCGTCAATCCTGGTCTCAAACGGTTTGATTCCATATGGCATGCAATAGAAAAACGATCGGACGATAGGGATTATCCTGTTTAATTTTGTAGCTTAACAAATGCACATTCTCAAACACCGATTCTCGCTCAAGCGCTTCCACGAAATCCAATAATTCAGTCATACTTTTGGCTTCCCCGCTTAAGCGCACAGTTCTGCTGCCCACATTGGGTTGTATCGACAACAAAGCCACATCATCGGTTGCTGCATGTTCAATCGAATCGAACAACGCCCCCCAGGGCAAATTCATCTGATCCAATATCGCATTTGCATATGCGATTTCCTTCTGAATTTCTTGCCCGAATTCTCGGATACGCGAAGCTGCGCGCGCTCGTGGTGCAGTTTTTTGCTGCTGCTGTTGCTCCATACGCTCAACCCTGGTACTCCAAAAATTGACTTCTTCTGCCAAATTACGGAATTGTAGAAACACCGTCGCGACAATCAACAATCCCATCAACAGCAGCACAACATCTCCCTGCGGAGCTGATTGTTCTCGATAAGGAAATCGCAATCTTAACCGGGACATTGATCGAGCTCACTATGATTGGTTGTGGCAACGGGATAATGCGCCAGAACCGGCATTTTTCCAGCAGGAAGCGGAATGATGCTCCAACCGCTGCCGTCATGCAAGGACAACCGGGGATGTTCCGGTGCAAATAGGTAAACAAATTCCAACGCTTCTTTTGTTCCCGACCAGATCACTTCTTGATCCAATGCTGCAAGCAAATCCTGATCAGCTTGATGCAAAATTCGTTGATTTCTGACGCTTTGCCACTTGCCGTGATGCTTGATCGCCAAACAAATACGCCCGGTTTCGATGATGGCAAGATAAAGTTTATCGCCTTTCAATTGCGCTTCCCAGCGATCGTAAACCGATGCCAAGTAAGGCTCCAGCATTTTAATTTTACAGCGACAAATCGATGCCGATTGCTCCAATTGCAGTATCAGTTCTCGAGGAATCGCAGCACAAACTGCGCCATCGACAGGATTCCAATCACTGATACTGAGTACCCAGGAATCGACCCGCTCAGCATATACTTCCCGCATGCGAAAATCGGCATACGACTTTACTTCTTCCGGCGTAGTAATTTCAATTTGCGGCGGCAATGCAACATAACGCAAAAAATGATTCGACAAAATAATAAATACATCCGAACCGGCCGCTTGTTGCAAAATATTTTCCAGCAGTTGCAATGCCGCCGCCCAAACCGGGCCTGCTTCCGAAGAATTGCACTGTTCGGTTACCCTATCAGTTTGCACCGAACGCCAACCACGCTTCCTTTTCACCCAGTCTACTCGAGTTGGCGCCAGAAAAATATGGATTTGATCACGCCACAATGGTGACACGATTCGCCTCCTCTAAACTGGTCAATCCTTGCCTGACCATATCAAGCGCCGCCTCACGCAAGAAACGCGTCCCATTGTTTCGAGCAGCTTCTTTGATGCGGCGTATCGGTTCTTGCGCAACGATCAATTCACGAATTTCGTCGTTAAGCAACAAAATCTCGGCGATTGCATTTCTGCCGCGATATCCGCTACCCCGACATTGTCCGCAGCCTTTACCACTGCGGAAACGATAATGCTCAGCTTCAGCTACCGGAATGCCTGATTCTGTGATCACCTCATCATCCGGGCGCTCGTCCACCGCACAATGCGAACATAACAAACGCACCAGGCGTTGCGCAACTATTCCGTTCAGTGCCGAAACAAAACTGTATGGATCCACGCCCATGTGTGAAAACCGACCGATTACGTCAAACACATTATTGGCATGCACCGTGGTAAAAACCAAATGGCCGGTCAATGCAGCTTGAATCGCAATTTGTGCTGTTTCGGCATCACGAATTTCTCCGACCATAATTTTGTCGGGATCATGCCGCAAAATCGAACGTAATCCGCGTGCAAACGTCAGCCCTTTTTTCTCGTTAACCGGTATCTGCAACACGCCGGGTAATTGATACTCGATCGGATCCTCAATAGTTATAATTTTATCGCTACCTTTATTCACTTCCGAGATTGCTGCATATAACGAGGTCGTTTTACCGCTTCCGGTTGGACCGGTCACCAGCAACATCCCGTAGGGTTCTGAACTCAAGCGACGCACACTGGCGATCGCAGCGGCCGAGAAACCCAATTGGTTCAGCGTCAATCCTTCGATATGATCCGACAATGCCTGCCGATCAAGAATACGCAGTACAGCATCTTCGCCGAAGATACTGGGCATGATGGATACACGAAAATCGATCTCGCGGCCTTGGATGGAAATCTTAAACCGCCCGTCCTGCGGTATGCGCCGCTCCGCGATATCCAACTCCGACATCACTTTGATACGGGAAATAACCTGCTCCGCCAAATCGGTACCTTGGATCACGCCGATCGATGTCAATACGCCGTCGATGCGATATTTGATCGATAGCGATCCCGGCGCCATTTCCAGATGAATATCGCTTGCTTGAGATTTATGTGCATCGTACAGTGTCGAATGTACCAGCCGTACCACTTGACTGGTTCCTTCATTGATACTTTTTAACGACAAATCCTCAACACCGCTTTGCACTTTGTCCGACTCGGATGCTGACATCACCTGATCCATCGCAAGCATATTCTTTTCTTGCTGACTGAAGAATGCGCTCAAATCAGCGGGATGTACCAAATACCATTCCATCGCCCGATCAACACGCTCCTCCGCCCATGCTCTCAGCTTTCCTGAAAAGGGATTGCTGGTCGCCAGCAAATAATCCTGATCACGACGAAATAACACACATTCGTGAGTCATTGCTTCGGAAAAAGGCAATATATCGAAAGCGGGTTGCATTGCGTGAATTGTTTTCATTTCCAGTACCGGCATACGCATCAATAGCCCCAATTGTTGCATCAATTCATCGGGATCAAATCCACCGTCCTCTTCCAACAATTGAATGACGGAAACACCCTGTGCAATCGCTTTACGCCGGATCTCCGCCAAGCGATTGAGATCAATATAGGGTTTGTGTGCGGTTTGTGTCGAAGCGTCCATTAATTAATACTTCCCGCCAATTCAAAAATCGGCATGTACATCAAAACGATGATGCCGCCGATTACAATACCGATAAACGCCATCAGTAACGGTTCGATCAATTTGGTCGTCCACTCGACCCAACGTGAAATTTCTTCATCGTGAAAATTGCCGATCCGCTCCATCATGTCGCCCATCAAACCGGTTCTCTCGCCCACTCGAAGCATTCGATTGCCGACTGCCGTTGTCAACCCCTCCATTTCCATAGCACTGGATATCGTTTTACCTTCGCGGATATGCCTTGCAGCCGCCTTCACCTTGGGAAGAAAATGCGATTGTAGCAAACCGCTTACCATTTCCAGCGCTTGCGTAATCGGAATACCGCCGCGCAACAGCATACCCAATGTCTTGTAAAACCGAGCCAACTGATAAACCCGCATGCGTTCACCAATCGCCGGTATGCGCCATAACACGCTCAGCACGCTGGCGCGGAATGACGCACGTGTAACGATGTAACCCAAAGCAAGCGTTATTCCCATCGCAGCAACAGCCAATTCCCAGCCGCGCTCATGTACAAATTGCCCCCATTTGATCAACAATAACGATAACCACGGCAGATCACTGCCCATATCATCGTAAATTGCACTAAACTTGGGCACCACAAATACCATCAAGAAAATTGAAACCAGAAAACCAACGGCCAACAACAGCACAGGATATATCGACGCACCCACCAGTTTTTTTCGCACAAAATCCATTTGTGTTTGATAACTGATGAATCGCGTCAATGCTTCTACCAAATCGCCGGTACGTTCACTAGCACGTATCGTCGCGATATAGAGCGGCGGAAAAGCTTGTGGAAAATCTTCCAGCGAATTCGAGAACGTAACCCCTTCGTAGAGCTTGTTCAAAATATTCTGGATAATATTGCGATTGCTTGCATCTTGCTCCTTCTCCAGTAAAGTTTCTATGCATTCGACCAAGCTTAAACCGGCAGTTTGCAAAGAAAGCAACTCTTGACTGAAATGTACCAACGGAAAATGCGTACGTGACTTAAACGTAAAGCCGGAAAACTTTCGGCGTACACTCAATACCATACCGCCCTGATCCATCACCTGACGGCGCGCTTCTGCCTCACTGTTTGCCTCCAGTTGCAAATACACGGTTCCTTGACCGGAAATGACCGCCTTCACTTCAAAATGCATCGACTGATTTACCAGTTTGTAATATCCGCGGCTTCGCCGTCTCCGCCAGGTTGTCCGTCCTTGCCGTAAGAAAGCAGATCGAACTCCGCACGCTCACCCGGGTATTTATACACGTATGGCCGTCCCCACGGATCGGCAGGCGGCAATTTGGAAAGATAAGGACCTTGCCATCTGGGCTCATTGCTAGGACGATTGACCAATGCCGTCAATCCCTGCTCAGTCGCCGGATAACTACCTACATCCAGCCGATACTGGTGCAATGCTTTTTCCAAAGCATCGATTTGCGCTTGCGCCATTTTGATCTCCGATTTACCAACCTGCGAAAAATATTTAGGCCCAACATAAGCAGCCAACAAACCGATGATAACCATCACAACCAACAACTCGAGAAGTGTAAATCCGTGCATATTACCTGCTTTTTGCAGCTTAACCGAAAACATCATGTTTATCCTCTAACTGATATGATTCATAAATTAAACCTATTCATGGTATGTTGCTTACATGGCAGGGTCAAGACAAGCAAGTTCATATATCAATAAACTCGCCATACTAGCTAGCGCCTGAGTATGGCCCACCATCGACCGATATTGAGCAACGCCATTAAAGAAGCTGAAACATACGTCCAAGCGGCGGCACGCAGGATTTTGCGAGCATGCGGCTCATCTTCAGCAAATAAAAACTTGCCATGCACCAACATCGGCAGTGCACGCGCAAAACTCGCGTGCAGCTCCATCGGAAGCGTAATCATATGAATGATTGTTGCGGTACCCAGGGTCAACAAACCGCCGGCCAGAAACAACGCACCCGTAAACGGTGCTTTTGTAATCACAGTAACAACCGGTGCGATCATCAATATCGCTGCGCCCAATTTCTCCGCCGATGCGGCAATCTTAACTAACTGCGTGCGCCATTTCAGCGGCAAATAACCATCACGATCCTGAACCGCATGACCGACTTCATGCGCTGCCACCGTAATGGCCTTCAATGATTTGCCCCCAAAGTTACCCGGTGTCAATCGCACCGCCTTTTCGATCGGATCATAATGATCTCCTTGGTCGGTCTGCTCAACTTTGACCGCTTGCAAGTTTGCCCAATCCAGCAATAGCCTCGCCAATTCCGCGCCTGTTCCCGGGTAACGATCTTCTGGGTAACTGTATTTCCGCAACGTATACTTGACCCAATAAGACGGCCCCACAACAATAATCGCAATAACAATGATAAGTATTAAATAAAACATCATATTCCGATTTTACGATCAGCACTGTTTTTTTGGTTCAATTGATCAAATGTGTTCACCGTCAAGGAATCTCTCGATCAAGTCAGAAAATATACCGCAAATTGATACCGCCCCCCCAATCAGGACTCCGTTCTGAAAAACCCTTCAATCCATAAACGTTGAGCCTGAAATTGTCGGTAACCCGCTGAGAAAGATAAAATGTCAGATCACGACTATCCTGCAGTCGTACCGGCGATTGTGCCATAGTGTAGCTTGTACCCAATGAAACATTGGAGGACAGGCGGTAACCGACAGTCGCCGCGCCATATAAAACATTGTGAAAAGCAATGACAGAGGGGTTACCGAGGATTCTGTATCCAAATGTAGCAACGAATGTAAATTGCGACACGGTTTTGTATAAATCACCCTGAATTGCATAATCGACTTTCCCGCTACCCAAATTATGGCTGGCATTGGCTGTCGGAATTTTCAATCGCGTAGTTATATCGAAGGCGATGCCGGTCGGTGCATGGTCTATTAGGTTGTAGCTGAATGCGCCAATCACATCCCCTAAGCCGGATTGCGAAGTTCGAAACAACGATGATCCACCTAACGGAATACCACCTACCAATCCTAACCGGCCAATCTGTTCCGGCGTTGTCGTTTTGATCCCGATTTCCTTGCCACTTTCACTTTCGTTTTTCTCATCATCACTAACTCTTTGATTCTGCTCATTTGCAAAACAATCCTCGGCATCTTCGTCACAAACGACGACACCCGAGCCTCCGTTCACAAATCCACCGCCAATGACGCCGCCTCTGCCGTCAATACCACCTATTCCCGGTCCTAATACATTACCCGGGCCAGTGATGTCGATATAAGGAACAATAAGCCGAAAAGATGCACGTCCTTTGTCATAACGCGCGGCAAAAGGAACATACCAGATATTCGTTGGTGTTACCCCACCGTAATCGCCGGTCGTAAAATCGGTGGCCGCACTGAAACTGAATCGATTGGCAAACGCTTCCGGGGCGGCATGCACAAGCAGCAACATCACGACGAAGAATTTTCGTTTCAAAGTGCCATGCAAAAAAAACAACCGCCAGGCTGTCGAACACAAATATCTTGGCTGAGAATCGTTCCTATATTGTTCTATCCGGCGCATTAAAAATCATTTGTGGATTATCGATCTAAAAACAATCGATCATGATGTCCGTCAAAATCACGCACATGATCCGGAAGCTCAAAATCCCGCTGATAATCCCTGTGATTATCGATATCCCGCACTAAATCACGATGATCATCCATCCGATCCAGTAAATTAGAATCACTCATGGTTGGCGTATCCAGCAGATCCGGTTTATCGATATTGCGCACTAAATCATGATGATCGTTTGCTTGATCCAGCAAATTAGAATCACTCATGGCTGGTGTATCCGGCATATCCAGCTTATCGTCCCGCTTTATATCCCCGTCAACTGCTGGCTTGTCATCGGTACCTTGATCAACCTCTTTCTTCATTTCGATCTTGCCACCATTATCTATAAAATCTCGGTCAATTCGTTCAAAAGCAGGTGCTGATGCGGCATTGACTACCTCAACTCGTTCCGGCGTAATGCGGTGATCGGTGCCCACTCTACCGCTTATTTGAACACGCTGATCCACTCTGAAGTCATCCATTGCCGAACCCGCAATATTTGCATTGGCATCAAACACGACAATACGATTGTTCAGGTTCAATTCCCGATTGTCGCGATTATGAACATAACCTTCAATCACGACATGGGCTACATTTCCCAAGCTGTGATTGACGGGTTCAATCAGAACCTGTTGAGCGTGCAAATAAGTACCATCCCAATAACCAACTGCTTGCACTTCCGCGCCTTGCGAAACATCGAACAACCGCGAATCAGCAACGTAGCGGACCTGTGTACCGTTTATCACAAAACCTTGATCATCCACCTGAGAGACACGACCATTAATGTGCGCTTCATCCAGCGGCTGCGTCGACTCGATGCGTGACGCAACGATAGCGCCGTTGGTTAAGCGATGTCCACTGACACGTACCCAATCACCGGCTTGTAAAAGCGCCAATTGCTCATCGGTAGAATTTGTACCGATATATACCGTCTGTCCCAGCACCCGCATTTCTCCAGCTTCTAAGTCAAGACTACTTATTGGTCCGACGGTCGCATGAATAATCGCGATGTTGTCTGCGGTGAGCTCTTGTCCCGTTCCCTTTGCCCGTACCGCCACCAATTGCCCAATCGCAAGTTCACGAATGTTAGAAGCACGACCATCCACTGAGATCGGTGTACGATCATCGTAGTGCACTTCAATACCATTGACACAAATGCTTGCAAACCCGGTAATTACACCAATTATGCCGGTACCGCCGATGCCACCTTTATCGACTACAATGCCGGTACCGCCGATGCCGCTTCCAGCATTCTCAGATTGCGCTGTACTGTCGTCGTGAAGACCGGTACCGCCGATACCTGATTGTGCGGCAGATATTCCTGTACCACCTATTCCGGAGTTTGCCACCAGCGCCGGATTAACTAAAGCAGCATTATTCTCACAATTATTTTTCGCAAACGCGTTCGCAGCACAAAAGGCAATCAACAATAAAATGCTGAGTGCATTCATACTTGCGCGATAAACTGCCGTGATTGAAATTTTTCTCATACAAACACTCGTAATGATCATCCGCCATTCATGTCGCCGGCTTTTGTTTTTTCGTTCGTTTCAATTGGTTCATTATAATAATAAATCCCAAATGTCATGCGATAACGCGGCCCAGGATTGATTGCATCACTCTTTTCCAATTGCATTGCTTCCTTATTAAGGATTAGCAAAGCATCCATACCCAACTGATGCGACTTCTCAGTCAATTTGTTGATGGAATCGGCACTGAGTTCATCATAATGCACGCTTCGCTCTAAGAAAGGTTGATTTTCCCCAAGCAAATTACTAGTCGCCGCAGCAGCATGATCGTGTATATTGTGGCCGAAATAATAAGCCATTTCTTCAAATCCGTTTACCGGAACAAAGGCCGCCGTGTTCAGGCACACGCGATTCTCATTATCAAAGTGTGCGATCCCGAGTCTTAACCATTCATCCAACACAACCCGCGAACGGATATCGCAACTGACGCTTGCCACCAACCCCTCAAAGGAAATCTCACCACCATCTTTGATATATCTGAGTAACGGTTTCGGCTGATTATTCTCGTCCAAATAACGAGTATCGCTTATCCACAAGTTAATTAAACGCATACCCAATGAAACCGCTTGCGGGACAAATTCCGCATCAGAGCAAATATTTTGTCTCAGCCGCTTGATGTCTTTGCGATGAATGCCGGTCAGTAAGCTCAAATGGCTGTCCGTCGACAATTTGGATCCAATTCTAAACTCTCGATCGGCAATCTGCACGAATAAATCTTTCAACAGCTCAGCCAAATAAGGATAGGTCAATCCTTTAGCCAACATCAATTTGATGAAAGGACGCAACACGCGGCGCAACGCCGCAACAAGTGCGGGAGAATGCATCGATTTGGCTGCTGCAACATCACTCATAGCGTATCACTTGATAGAAATAACCGAACAATCCAATTTGACCTGTTATGCAATTCTAACATAGCGTGGGAAAATTTCTCACATCTTATTGACATGGAAAATTTTCCCACGTATAGTAACTCACAATTACGCGGGAATTTTTTACACAACTCACCATTAAATTAAATTTTGCTAACTTTTTAAAACCAATCAATCGTTAATCAATTAAATGGAGGGAGTTATGTGGAAAAAAGCATCACCACTGATTAAAGCAGTCTGCACGATCATTTTCTGCACAACCCCCCTGACTTTAGCGCTAGCAAAAACCCATATCATTAATAAATCGGAATTAAATCCGACTGTTGACACACCGCAAGTGAAAATCGCCCCCAAATCCGCTCAAGGATTCACTTTTCAAATAGCCGGATCTTCTCATTACG
Source organism: Nitrosomonas sp. UBA6494 (assembly GCA_002435335.1). Classification (GTDB taxonomy): domain Bacteria; phylum Pseudomonadota; class Gammaproteobacteria; order Burkholderiales; family Nitrosomonadaceae; genus Nitrosomonas. Next base: position 2,344 of record DJMI01000140.1, on the reverse strand, counting down.
ACATCAATACTATTAACAATATCAATAGTTGGATGCACAATTTGCCCGTTTCTTGGCATAGCTACTTGATATCAGTACCACAAAACCATTACGACAAACCATAAGGAGACACAAATGAGCTCAGGAAATGATGGCTTATCAAACAGCGATAAAGAATACAGATTTACAATAACAGACGGACTCGTTACCGCTTATTACGAAATCGAAGACGGTATAGAAGAACAAGAATCTATCGATAGCGACGATTCGTTTGTCGTCGATGGCAACCAGATCACGCTAACCAAACAAACCTCCGACGGTACTGAAACCACTGTTTTTTCCGATCCAGACGGTAACGGTTTCTATGCAATCACATCCGAAACCAGCGATGACACCGTCAACAGCGGCGAAGAAGACCATAGCGATGACGATGATCACAGTTACGACGATGATGATCATGAAGAAGACGATAGCGACGACGATAATGATGACGATGCGGATGATGATCATGAATCAGGTCATGAACATAAAAGCTTTCAATTTACAATCACCGATGGAGTAGTAACGGCCGTTTATGAATGGGACGACGGTGAATGGGAACAAAAATCAATTGACGATGACGGCAGTGAGACTTATACCGTAGAGGGAAGTGAAGTTGTTCGTACCGAAACCAAGCCCTTTGGCGTGGAAATTACCCGCTATGCGGATACCGACGAGGACGGTATTTATTTGCGAGTTTCGGAAGAATGGCAAATCACTCCCGGCAGCAGCAGTGTTATACCGCAATTGGGAGAAACGCTACGCTACGCCCCCACCGATGACGACGACTATATCGCAGTCCGCAGTGGCGAAGATTGTGCAGGTGGCCAAGGCGCCGACGGCTTTGTTATTCGTGAAGCCGCACATCTGCGCATCGAAGATTTCGACTCTCTCGAAGACGACACCTTGATCTTTGACACGGGACTTGGTTTAACCTCTATCGATCATTTGGCCAGCTTTATCACAGAGTTTCATCATGATGGCCAAGACTTCATTGTAAATTTTGGTGCTGATGTATCGATCACCTTGGTCGGTGTTCAGCCAAACGAAATCAGTTGGGATGATGTCAGCGTATTAAGCTAGGCAACTGATAACTGGAAGGGCAAACCATCCCCGATATGCTCTTCCAGTCCTCAGTAAAAACTGACGTCAAAGCTACATTTTCAGCATACCTAAGCAACAATCAAAAAAAGCAACTCGAGCTTGCGTAACAATTTTTGCTGTTGAGCAATAGCAATCAAATCCTGAAGCAATTCGGTACTAAACCGTAAGCAATTCCAGCGTTGTCTCTCAATTGAAACCCATATAACGACAAAATTGCAGACAAATACGCTGTCATTGAACCTTTTCATCGCAATCAGAATAAACAGGATACGGAAGAAACTTTATTTTTTGAACTGAATTAGGATCACAGCAAATGAAAAATCTTGATCAATCAATAACACCTAATACTCATCACTCTGATATTGCATCAGAAAACCACGAACAAGGATTGGGAGGAACCGGTCTTTGGCAAACGCCGATTAATTTATTAAACAAAAGATAAACCTGCCTGGGATGCTCAAAAAATGTTTGGCGTTTGCTTGGCTTCAATCGTCACTGAAACATAGCGTTTGCTGCTTCACGCACCGCACTTAGCAGCGATGCATCCAAATGCCCGTCGGCAATGCGTTGTGTTCTTTGTTGAAAGTGACTGATGGCTTTACGTGTTGCCGAGCCGAGTACTCCGTCTGCCTCACCGGCATCAATGCCTAACGCCAACAAATCCATTTGCAGTTGACGCACCTGATCACGCGATATCCGGGCATTTTCAAGCGGCGGTGAACGCATTAAAGCTGGAGCACCAGCAATTCGATCTGCCAGATTCCCCACCGATAAGGCATAAAATTCTGAACGATTCCAGCGCATGATCACAAAAAAATTATGCGTAACCAAGAAAGCCGGTCCTTGATGACCCGAAGGAACAAGCAAAGCAACCTGCTGATTCGATTCGGGCAAAGGTGTTCCCGCAATTGTCGTTACACCCAATTTAGACCAATCGGAATAACTTAATAAATGATCTCTTCCGGCTAGCGAATAATCAAAAAACTGCGGCAATCGAACTTCATGCCCCCATTCCATTCCCGGAATCCAACCTAATTGACGCAAAAAATTAGCAGCCGATCCCATCGCGTCGGATACGCTCCCCCATAGATCGCGACGACCATCACCATCGCCATCTTTCGCATAACGAAGAAACGTGGAAGGCATGAATTGCATATGCCCCATCGCACCGGCCCATGAACCGACCATTCGATGTGCGGGGATATCCCCAGAATCAATAATG
>DJMI01000159.1 GCA_002435335.1 Nitrosomonas sp. UBA6494 | reverse complement strand
GACACTTCCGAAATCCGTGTTACCGATCGGATCACTATTCCCGATGCGCTGCCAGACAATCATGAACCAGTAGCACTTGAGTTTTTCCTACACACCGGACTGTCGGTCACTGATGTACGCGGCGCGTCCATCGAAGCGGATGAAAATGAGATCGCCTTAAAATCGCGTCCGATTTCGATCCGCCATTACCGCGTGACATTGCCGCCGCAGCAACGGGAGTTCACGCTGCAATTCAGTGGCAAGATTCACCATGCGGTGCAGGGACCGGGGCAGGAGTATTCGCGCAGTTTCGGCTCCACACCAGGGGTCATTTCGCCGGAAGGGGTGTTTTTGGCGAGCGCCAGTGCGTGGTATCCGCATTTCGGCGACGCGCTGGTGTCGTTTCAATTGGAGATTCAGTTGCCGCCGGGTTGGGATGCGGTGAGTCAGGGCGCGCTGTTGCGCGAAGGCAGAACGGATACGGCGAAAACCGTGGTATGGGAGGAAAAACAGCCGCAGGACGATATTTATCTGATCGCTGCGAAATTCCATCGTTACACGCAATCCGCCGGAGCGGTGAATGCGCAGGTGTATTTGCGCGACGCCGATCAACCGCTGGCGCAGAAGTATCTGGACGCGACCGCGCAATATATCGCGATGTACAACAAGCTGATCGGCCCTTATCCGTACAGCAAATTTGCGCTGGTGGAGAATTTCTGGGAAACCGGTTACGGCATGCCGTCGTTTACGCTGCTCGGCTCCAAGGTGATCCGTCTGCCGTTTATCCTGCATTCGTCTTATCCGCATGAAATCCTGCACAACTACTGGGGCAACGGCGTGTTTGTCGATTACGCCAAAGGCAATTGGGCGGAAGGGTTGACGGCCTATATGGCGGATCATCTGATCAACGAGCAGCGCGGCAAAGGCGAGGAATACCGCCGCGACGTGCTGCAAAAATACGCGGATTTCGTCAACCACGAAAAAGATTTCCCGATCATTCAGTTTGTTTCCCGCCACAGCGCCAGCTCGGAAGCGGTCGGCTACGGCAAGACCATGATGTTTTTCCACATGCTGCGGCAGGAATTGGGCGATGAGGTGTTCACCAAGACACTACGCCGGTTTTATCAGCAATTCAAATTTAAGCAAGCGACATTCGCCGACTTGCTCACCACGTTCAACACCTCCACCGGAAAGGATCTGACCTATCAATTCGAGCAATGGGTACACCGCACCGGCGCGCCGGATTTGGTGCTGCGCAGCGCGGCAACCGAACCCACCGTGCAGGGATTCAAACTCACATTGCAAGTCGAGCAAACGCAAGCGGGCGAACCGTACCGTTTGCGCATACCGGTAACCATCACGCTGGAAGGCGATGACATGGCGACGGAATCGCATATCCTCGTCGATCAACGTCAACAAACCGTTGAACTGGAATTCGCCAACCGCCCGGTGCGTGTCGACCTCGATTCGCATTTTGACGTGTTCAGGCGCTTGGATAGCCGCGAGATCCCATCCGCGTTGTCGCAGGGCTTCGGTGCGGAAAAACCGCTGTTGATTTTACCGGCGCGCGAACCAAAAACCGTCTTGGATGCCTATCGCGCGTTAGCCGCCAATTGGCAGAAAACGCAAGCCAGTTCTTTCGAAATCGTCACCGACGATCAATTGAAAACGTTACCGGAGAATCGCACCGTGTGGATTTTAGGTTGGCGAAATCAATTTGCCGATGCGGTGATCAAAAACCTGAAAGATCGCGGTGTCGCCTTGCAAAATGGCCAATTGCAATTGGATCGCAAAAACTATCCGCAAACCGGTCATGCCGCCGTACTGACCGCGCGGCAACCCGCCGATCCCGGTAAGACATTGCTATGGGTCGCCGCCGACACCCCAAAAACCATCGCCGAACTCGCCAACAAACTGCCACATTACCGCAAATACAGTTACTTGGTGTTCAAAGGCGACGATTTGGTCAACATCGACAAAGGACAATGGCCGATCACGCAATCGCCGTTGTCGCAATGGGTTAAGCAACAAGACGGTCACGTCATCCGCACCACGCATAGCGGCATCACCAAGCCGCGCCGCGCCTTGGCCGAACTGCCGCCGGTATTTTCCGAAAGCCGCATGATGGCGGATATTCATCACCTGGCGCATGAATCGTACAAAGGCCGCGAACTCGGCACGCCGGAACTGGACGAAGCAGCCACTTACATCGCCAAGCAATTTCAACAAATCGGCCTGCTCCCGGGTGGTGACAGCGGCAGTTTTTTTCAGACCTGGCAACAGGATGTCGGTCTGCCGAAAGGCAACATCACTTTGCGTAACGTCGTCGGCATTCTGCCCGGCACCAACCCGCAACTGGCCGGGCAAAGCCTGGTGATCGGNNGGCAAAATCCACCACGGCGCCGACGACAACGCCAGCGGCATCGCCGTGATGCTGGAACTCGCGCGCCAGATCGTGCCGAAATGGCAACCGGAGCGCACCGTCATTTTCGTCGCATTCACCGGCGAAGAAGCCGGTTTACTCGGCTCCAAGCAATACCTACGCGATAGCGACCGATACCCCGCCGAAAAAATCATCGCCATGCTCAATCTCGATACCGTCGGACGACTGGAAAACAACCCCGTCACCGTGTTCGGCACCGGCACTGCACGCGAACTGGTGCACATCTTCCGCGGCGCAAGCTTCGTCACCGGCATCCCGGTCAACGCCGTGCAAGACGACTTCGGCTCCAGCGACCAGGCCGCGTTCATCCAGGCCGGCATACCTGCGGTGCAACTGTTCGCCAGTGCGCACGAAGACTACCACGCCCCCGGCGACACCGCCGACAAAATCGACACCGCCGGATTGGTCAAAGTGGCCGCGATCCTGAAAGAAGCCAGCGAATACCTCGCCAATCGCATCGAACCGCTGACAGTGACGCTATCGTCAGTTCCTATCTCCGCAGAATCCACCGAGCCTAAAGAAAAACGCAAAACCAGCCTCGGCACCGTTCCCGATTTTTCCTATCAGGGCGAAGGCGTCCGCATTGACAACACCCTCCCCGGCTCCCCTGCACAACAAGCCGGACTGCAACAAGGCGACATTCTGATTCAACTGGCCGGACAGCCGGTCAGTGATTTGGCATCGTATGCAGCGATTTTGCGGTCGTTGAAAGCAGGAGAGAAGATAGAACTGAAATATCGAAGAGATGATGCGGTTGTGGTGGCTGAAGTGGTGTTGGTGGAACGGTAGCGGCCTAATTGCTGATTCCGGATTGCTTCGATTGCTGAAGCATTATTCGATTAGCCAAAGGAAGATTGCCAACAAAAATAATAGAGTGTTACTCTATAAAATATTGGTTTGTCATGCTTAAGTGATCGCATTGAGCTTATTTGCTTCTATGAATTGTTTTATTCTATTTATCAATTAATATTGGAAACAGGATGATAGATAATATTCACTGTGATCACACGACATCATCGACGGGATTATTGGACAAAATGTCTTATATATTACGTCAGGCATAAAGGAAATAGCGTGCACTTCTTCTATATCGATGAAAGTGGGGACACTGGAGCGAATCTCGGAGATAAAGACCAGCCGATTTTTGTTTTGGCTGGATTGAGCGTCGCCGACAAAAAATGGAACAACACGAAAGAATCACTTGACGGTGTTCTTCACAGGTATTTTGCTGGTACCGTCCCCGAACAATTCGAACTTCATGCAACCGAGTTGCTGTCCCCCAACGGAGAGGGGCCATTTCAAGGCCATGCCATCGAAAAGCGCCTTGATCTAGTGCGTAAGCTACTCGCACTTATGGATGACCTCGGCCACCACGCGCACTTCTTCGCCATCGAGAAGTCGAAGATGGCGAAATCCAAGTGCGAGTTTGAAGCCCCATACGATACAAAGACTCCATACCTTCTCGCCTTTGATTACCTCATCACGTATATAAACTGGCACGTGAAAGAAAATCTTGGACAATCCGCGCGCGGAATGCTCGTGCTTGATGAAAAGCCTGAGCACCACGACAGCATTGAGGCAATCATTCACCATCGCCGCTTCGGTGTTCCCACAGCACAAAAAGTCAAATGGATAGTCGAATTCAGCTACCCAGTTGATTCCAGAAAGAACCCAATGATTCAGCTTTCAGATCTCGTCAGCCTATGCGTTCGCCGATTCTTGGAGATAGAGCTGGGCTACAAGAACGGTGTTCCCGAGGTTGTAAAGCAGTTTTACGGCGAGCGCTTCAACACCATCATCAATCGTGTGAAAAGCAAATCGATCATTGAGCGAAAAGGCCGTGACCTCGACAAGCTGACGGCATACCTTGAAGCAGTTCAAGCAAAACCAGCTTTGCAGTGGAGGCGTGCCTATGCTCTGGGGAAGTAGCAGGAATACCTAAAATGTAAGAATTTCTAGTGTTGTTTACAGTATTTGGGAGAATACTGTAGATGAACATACATAAACGCACCCGTTTAACTTTAATGGATCGCCAGGAAATCTGGCGGCTCTACCAANNCTACCAAACTCGAGTCTGGAAGGTCACACACACAAGGGGTCACACACTAGGGGTCACAAGCACACGAGGGGTCAGATCTTGAATTTTCCTTAACAAGAATACCAAGAAATTAAGATCATTCTAAAAACAACACCTTACAGAAAAGACCAAGTAATCCTGGATTCGCTGCAAAAAGCCGTGTCCCAGAATATCATTAGGGTCAAGAATATCATTAGGGTCAGACTCGATAGATGTCGCTTCGCACAAGAAAGTGATGAGATAGTACAATTAATGCAGGTGAATTCACATTACAACCGCACCACGGCAAGCTTCCATAAAGACTTCATGAAGCGTTCGAAGCAATAACTCTTTGAAGCAATGAAGTTTGACCCTATCGATTTTGATGTGCAATGAGTGAAATGCCATGATTGAAGAACCAAAACTAGAAACATCGCCGCTGACTCAAAAGCTATCGAACGGTGGACGGACTATAAGTGTCGAGATTTATCGGCTAGAGGGCGAGACATTATGGACTCTTGAGTTAGTCGATGAATTTAACAATTCAAGCGTATGGGATGACACGTTCGAAACCGACTCGGCTGCTTTGACGGAAGCAAAGAAAACGGTTTTGTCCGAAGGTATCCGCTCACTAATTGGACCGGGAGACGGAAAAGGAAACGGCGAGTGGCAGTAGAAATATAAATAACGCGTTCCACACGGGCAGTCTTGGTCAACACGAATATTGCACGGTCCGAGCGGCATTTCCCGCTCGACCTTGGAAATTTATTCCAAGTATTCAGTCACACAATCAAATCCCCTGTTGCCGCAGTACGACATAATGCTTCAGTATTTCCCGGTGAAATGAATCGGGGAGTCTCGCCCAATCGCGTGCTTCGATCAAAATGGGGATATTGGATGCGCGTACAGCTTCCACAAAGCTTTCCAGTACTTCCGCGGAAATTGGACTTAAATCCGACGAGCGTAATACCAAATCGAGGTCGCTGGCTTCGTGCGCATCGCCATTGACCCGGGAACCGTACGCCCAAACTGTGATTGATGGTAGATACGTAACCAGCAATTCCTCCAGCCGTTTGCGATCTTGGTCACGTAGCATAAGCTGATGCGTCATTGCTGCTGGATTACCGCATTGATACGGCGCGCATCCTGAATGAATTGGGGTAACAGCAACAAGGTTTGATTGGCAAAGCCCTCACCGTAATCATGTGCTGTATCGTTACGATTATCGCGATAAACCAGCCAGCGTTCAGCTTCGTCCAAGGTAATCAATCCATGTTTGGCCGCCTGACGAAAAATATCCTTGAACATCAACTGATCGACCTGTCTGCTAGGAGTCTGTCGGACTTAAGATTAATCTACTGCGCCAATGGGATAA
>DJMI01000120.1 GCA_002435335.1 Nitrosomonas sp. UBA6494 | reverse complement strand
CTAACAGGCTAACAGAATCATATGAACAAATCACCCACGATCCTGCAACTGTTTATTGGGTCGAACGATTATGCTCGCGATGCTTTTTAATCAGATCATAAGCGATTTGCACTTCCTTTGCTTGCTCGGTCGCGACAGCGATCATTTCTTCGGGAACGCCTTGCCCCATCAATTTATCGGGATGATATTGACTCATCAATTTGCGATAAGCTCGTTTGATTTCGGCATCGGTGCTATCTTTGTTTACCCCCAATGCTTGATATGCGTCCTCCAAAGCGGAGACCGACGAAGTTTGGCCACCAGCAAAATGCATTTGCCCCATCACCATATCGAGCAATTGTTCGAATTCGCTCGCAGAATAGCCAAGACGGTTTGCAATAGATTTCAGCAATGCTTCTTCGGCTGCGTTCAACTGCCCGTCGGACAATCCCATAATGACGAGATAAATCAACAGCATTTGCTTCAGATTGCCTGAATACCCGCATACCGACAGAAACTCATCAAGCTGCGGGCGAATGTCGTAATCGGTTGCGGCACCTTGTTTGAAGAGTGCAATCGCTTTCAACCGATGTTCGCGGGTCATACGTAACTTGTGCATGAACTGCTCGACATGCGCCACTTCGCTTTCCGACACGCGACCATCGCTTTTGGCCAATTTCCCCATCAGAATAAAGACCGTTTCGAGAAAAACCGACTGGCGTCGTACCGTATTCAGCGGATTGAATCCGCCGCTCATTGACCGGATTCGATCGATGATGCTACCGATGAAGTATCCCAGGATAATACCCAGAATTCCCAGGATAAAAAAACCGGCTAATGCGCCTAATATTCTAAACAATGCAATACCGCTGCAACGAAGAATTAACGATAGCCCGGGCAAGCACCCGGCATGGCGATGGGTAATGGAAGTTGCAATGACATCAAGATTGATTCGCCCACTGTTCGGGTGTCAACGTTTTCATCGATAACGCGTGAATTTCCTGCTTCATGCGTTCCCCCAACGATTTGTAGACCAGTTGGTGCTGCTGTACCATATTTTTCCCTGTGAATTCCGCGCTGACGATCAATGCGTGAAAATGATGACCGTCATCACCTTCCACATACACATGTTCGCAAGGTAGCGCCGATTCGATATATTGCTTCACGGTTTCCGCACTAAGCATAATTCCTCCTGATTTCAGTGACGCAATTTATAACCCGTTCTCAGCATCCAGATGGTGAGATAGGAAATTGCAACCAAGCATATTGCCACAATCGACAGGCTAATATAAGGCGAAATATCCGACACGCCGAAAAAACCGTAACGAAAACCGTCGATCATATAAAAGAACGGATTAAGATGAGATAAAATCTGCCAGCCAGCAGGCAACGAATGGATGGTGTAGAAAACGCCGGACAAAAAAGTGAGCGGCAAAATGATGAAATTTTGAAATGCCGCCAATTGATCGAATTTGTCAGCCCAAATTCCGGCGATCAAACCAAGCGCACCTAAGATCGCACTGCCTAAGACAACGAACAGCAATACCCAGAATGGCGATTGGAGCGGCATTTCAAAGAAAATCAACGCTACCAGATACACGCCCAAACCCACCAAAAGACCTCGCGCAATCGCCGCTAAAATATAGGCAATAAAGATCTCATGATATGTCAGCGGTGACAGCAAAATAAAAACCAAATTGCCGCTTATTTTCGATTGAATCACGCTGGACGAAGAATTGGCGAATGCATTCTGGATCGCCGCCATCATCACCAATCCTGGAATCAAGAACGTTGGATAAGCAACACCGGGGTATACCTCGACATGCGCTTCCAGTACGTGATAAAAAATCAGCAGATACAGCAACGGAGACACCATTGGCGCTACGATGGTCTGGAAGCTGACCTTCCAAAAACGCAACAATTCCTTGTACAGTAGCGTAAAAAAACCGGTCATGGGATTCGATCTATATGGATTCAAGTTCAATTTTCATCGTTTTGCATCAAATTGACGAATACATCCTCCAAATCCGGTTGCTGTAACTGCATTTCCAAAACTTGAATCTGTGCCGAACGCAACAACGACAAAATCGACTCGAGCTGAGTATAGTCGTCTATGCGCAATTCATACATACCACCGATGCGATTGATTTCCAGCGGTTGCAACTCTGCTGGCAATTGATCCGGTAACAGTCGCAGTCTGAGCGAGTTATTACCGGCCATTTTCCCGATCAGATTTTGCATCTGATCCAATGCAATGATTTTTCCAGCTTTCAGCATTGCAACGCGATTGCACATGGCTTCTGCTTCTTCCAGGTAGTGTGTGGTCAACACCACGGTGTGTCCATCCCGGTTGAGTTGTCGCACAAATTCCCACAGCGTTTGACGCAACTCGACATCGACACCTGCAGTGGGTTCGTCCAAAATGATCACCGGTGGTTTGTGCACCAATGCTTGCGCCACCAGTACACGGCGTTTCATGCCACCCGACAGTGCTCGCATATTTGCGCCCGCTTTATCGGAAAGATCCAAGCGTTCGATAATTTCGTCGATCCAGTGTGCATTGCCTTTAATGCCATAATAACCGGATTGAATGTGCAGAATTTCACGTACGGTAAAAAAAGGATCAAACACCAATTCTTGCGGAACCACGCCTAAATTGAGTCGCGCATGCCGGTAATCCGAAGTAACGTCGTACCCCATCACTTTGACCGAACCACTGTTCGCCAATGTCAATCCGGCGATAATGCTGATCAGTGTCGTTTTTCCAGCGCCATTGGGTCCCAATAATGCAAAAAATTCCCCTTGCTGAATTTCAAGATCAATATCGGTCAGCGCTTGTACATTGCCATAGCGCTTGCATATCTGTTTTACTGCTATCGCAGGCAACATACTAAAAAATAAAAGGACGCGTTTGTTTTAAATCGATGCGATAATACTTACTTACAACAAAACGCCAGATGGATTACTGACAAGAAGATAGCGGAATCATCTCCGCCACGCCATAGAGTTGAATCAGACTGCTAAGATTTTGCGGTGTATTCTCAATCCGCAAAGAATCGTTGTTGTGTTGCACTGCTCGCAACCATTCGAGCAACATGCTGATCGCTGTAGAGTCCACTTCGGTCACTTTTCCCAAGTCGACCGTCAAAGTTTGTCCCTCAAACAAGACAATACCTTTTTGTGTCAATGCTACAACGTTATCGACGGTGACAGAACCATCCACGATTACTCTGTCACCCTCACGAAAAATCGTTGCCGCCGGTTTGTTCATTGCTCCGACTATTTCTTTCCTTCTAATGATTTATTTTTATCTACCAACGCCTTAATCAATCCATCAACGCCACCTTTACGCACCTGGCTGTTGAAACTACCGCGATAATTAATCACCAAGCTCACGCCGGCCACAGTTACATCATAGACTTTCCAGCCATCTGGTTTCTTTTCCATGGCGTAATCAATCGGGATAGGCTCCTTTCCTTTTCCTTGGATAACCATTGTACGAACTGAAGTTTCGGTGCGATCGCCCAGTGACGATATTGGATTGACTTTGATCGTTTCGTCCTGATAGCTGGTCAATGCATTGGAATAAGTGCGCACCAGCAGAGTGCGAAATTCACCCACTAGCTTAGCTTGTTGCTCCGGCGAAGCCTTTGACCAGTGTTGCCCCATCGCCAACTGCGTCATGCGAGTGAAATTAAAATGCGGCAGTATCTTGGTTTCGATCAGATCCAGCATTTTTTCCTTATTGCCATTTCTTAATGCCTCGTCCTTCCTGATAATATCAATGACTTCATGCACTGTTTGATCCACCAATTTATCAGGCGCCAAATTAGCTGCTCCTGCCGGAAAAACCAACAAACCGGAAAGTATTAACACAACTACGCCAAGAAATCTTTTCATCGCTTCCTCACCAAATGTTCAAGTAGATGCAATACTAACTAACAACGCTGAAATTGACAAATATCCATTCAATCACAGCGAATCATCTTCGGCTGCTTTGTTAAATAAAAAGCGTCCGATCAATTCTTCCAGTACCATCGCGGAATTAGTTTTCATCAACTTGTCACCATGTTGCAGCTTGGTTTCGTCACCGCCCGCCGCCAAGCCGATGTACTGCTCACCGAGTAAGCCCGAAGTCAAAATACTGGCGAAAGTATCTTTCGGGAACTGAAACCGGCTGTCCATACTCAGCGTCACAATCGCATCGTATGTTTCGGTACTAAACTGAATATCGGTCACACGCCCGACCACCACACCGGCACTCTTGACCGGCGCACGCACTTTTAGGCCACCAATATTTTCAAAATTCCCGGTAATGGTATAGCTTTGCGCCGGATTGTAGACATTGAGGTTGCCCACTTTAAGGCTCAGAATCATCAATGCGACAATTCCCATCACGACAAACAAACCCACCCACAAATCCATCGCTGTCCGCTGCATTAACTCACTCCTCTGAACATGAACGCGGTCAATATAAAATCAAGCCCCAAAATCACCAATGACGACGTAACCACGGTACGTGTGGTTGCGCCGGACACGCCTTCCGCCGTCGGTGGCGCATCGTAACCTTCAAATACCGCAATCGCTGTCACCGCGACACCGAAGAAACAGCTTTTGATGAAACCGTTTACGATGTCGAAACGAAAATCCACTGCACTTTGCATTTGCGACCAATAAGACCCTTCATCGACACCAATGAAGACTACGGTAACCAGATAGCCGCCGAATACACCCATTACCGAAAAAATAGCCGCGAGGAACGGCATTGAAATCACACCAGCCCAGAAACGCGGCGCAACCACTCGCGCTATCGGATCGACCGCCATCATACCCATCGCGGACAATTGTTCGGTCGCCTTCATCAAACCGATTTCTGCGGTAATCGCTGAACCAGCGCGACTAGCAAACAATAACGCTGCAACCACCGGTCCTAGCTCACGCACCAGCGACAAAGCCACCAAGGTACCAACTGCCGATTCGGAACCGTATTTTTGCAATGTTTCATAACCTTGCAAACCCAATACCATACCAACAAACAAACCGGATACGACAATAATGATCAGCGACAACACACCGGTAAAATACAATTCCCGAACCACCAAGCCGAATCGCCGCAAGCTGGTGCCAGATTTCAGCAGTACCAGCAAAAAGAATCGGGTGGCAACCCCCAAACGCCAAGCACCTTCGATCGTTTGATGTCCGATATGTCGAATGCTAGAGACGATACGCTTAAACAACTTCGCTCTCCAGATTCAAATCCTTGCGATACTGCTGCGCGGGGTAATGAAACGGCACCGGACCGTCTTCTTCGCCATGAACGAATTGGTGCACAAACGGCGCGACCGAATCACGTACTTGCTGCGGCGTACCTTCGGCAGCAATCACGCCGTCAGCGACAAAATAAACGTAATCGACAATTTTCAGCGATTCCTGAACGTCGTGAGTCACCACGATCGATGTCATACCCAAGGCATCTGTTAAACGGCGGATCAAATTGCCGATTACGCTGAGTGATATCGGATCAAGGCCAGTGAATGGCTCATCGTACATGATCAACATTGGATCGAGTGCGATCGAGCGTGCCAAAGCGACCCGACGCGCCATGCCACCGGATAATTCATTCGGCATCAAATGATGTGCACCGCGCAACCCGACCGCATGCAATTTCATCAATACCAGATCACGTATCATTGATTCCGGTAAATTGGTGTGTTCGCGCATTTGAAATGCAACATTGTCGAATACCGATAAATCCGTAAACAATGCGCCGAACTGAAACAACATGCCCATTTTGCGGCGCAATTTGAACAATGCATCGCGATTCAATTCATGCACGACATCACCGTCAAATTTCACATACCCGGACGTAGGCGGCAACGCGCCACCGATTAACCGCAGCAACGTGGTTTTCCCAGACCCGCTGCCGCCCATGATGGCCACAACTTTACCGCGCTGCATCGTCATATTGATGCCTTTTAGAATTGCCCGGGTATCGTAGGAAAAATTCAGGTCTTTAATTTCAATTAAATTTTCGGATGCCATGCCATCAAGCTGATAAAAGGTTTTTTATTTGCACTTTTCAGAGCGGTGCTAATTTTAATGCACTTTTGTCGCTCCCAAAGGTTTATCTGTTTCTTTTTTGATGTAAATCGCGCAGATAAGCGCGCAGATCCCGCTTCACTTCAGGTGCCAGCATATATAAGCCGATGATATTTGGAATCGCCATGGCAAACACCATGGCATCGGTGAATAAAATGATGTTGGATAGCTGCGCCGACGCACCGATAATAATAAATAAGCAAAATAGCAGCTTATAGATGCGTTCAATGATGAGCTGCTCACCGAATAAGTAGGTCGCACATTTCAAACCGTAATAAGACCAGGAAATCATGGTTGAATAGGCAAACAAAAACACCGTCAGCGCCAACACATAGGGAAACCATGAAATTCCCGAAGCAAATGCGCGTGAAGCCAATTGCACGCCTTCGATACCGCCACCCTCAACATAAGCACCTGAAATCACGATTACCAGCGCGGTAATCATGCATACCACCACCGTGTCGATGAATGGCCCAAGCATCGCCACCATGCCTTGACTGATCGGCACATCGGTTTTTACCGCCGCATGCGCAATCGCCGACGACCCCAACCCCGCTTCGTTGGAGAAAGTCGCCCGTTGCACGCCCATTAACAAAGCACCCAATAATGCACCGATACCGGCCTCGGGGTACAAAGCCATTTCAAAAATAGTTTTCATTGCAGCAGGAATCGCTTGATGATGAATACCGATCACCACAAATCCCGCAACCACATAAATAATCGCCATGACCGGCACGATCCGTCCAGCCACCGCCGCAATCCACTGAATACCGCCGATGATGACCATGCCCACCAGAATGGCCATGAAAAAACCAAACAACCAGCCTTTATCGGCTATAAAACTGGCATCGCCACCCGTTACCACCAGTGCTTGTTGATAAGCCTGATTGGCTTGAAACAATCCTCCGGCACCGATAGTGCCGCCGATGCAACACGCCGCAAACAATCCTGCCATGAATTTCGCCATGCGCGGTTTTTGCAATCGTTCAAATGCGATACGCAAATAATACATCGGACCGCCGGAAATCATTTCCTGGTCATGATTCGCACCGTATTGGCGATACTTAACGCCCAAGGTTACCTCGACAAATTTGGTCGACATGCTAAATAGTCCCATGAACGCCATCCAGAATGCAGCCCCGGGTCCGCCGACGGAAATCGCTACTGCAACGCCTGCAATATTGCCCAATCCAATCGTTGCAGATAACGATGTCATCAAAGCCTGGAACCGGCTAATATGACCATTCGATTCACCGCTATCATGCTTGCCACGCAACACATCGATCGCATGAAAAAAACAGCGGAAATTGATAAAGCCGAGATAAAACGTAAAAAACAGCGCGGCAATGACCAACCAAATCAGAATTAACTTTATCTCCAGATCAAGCAGTCGGACACTATAGAAAATAACCGATGCCACCGCGTTTGAAATCGGCTCAAAAGTCGCGTCGATTAATTTATCGATTTCCATAGATCATAGATTATTGAACTCCGGCCACACAACCCTTACTAAGTTGCATGCAGCGATATTCGATCACACTGAAACATGGCCCACTCGATATCAAATTTTGCAAGAAACATTGAGGTGAAAAGAGATAAAACACATTATTTTGATTTGATTTCGATTATTGATATATTGTTTATGCAATTGTTCATTTGATACGAACCAATCACGGAAACGATCAAATGGTAAATTTTGCCATATTTTACTCTGCAACGTTCCCATTTCTTCGAGATCGGCTTAATCGTACCGGAACCTATATGCTTCATCATAAGCAACTTTACGGAATTATCTCTCTAATCCTACTTATCTCAGCCCCCACGCTTGTCGCCGGAGATATTTACCGCCACATCGACAGTCAAGGGCGTGTCACTTATTCCGATACTCCTTCCACTGATGCACACCGCCTACAAATCAATGCGCAAGTTAAGCGCCGCTTGTATCAAGTCGAAAAAGTATATGATGGCGATACAATTATGCTGGAAGGCGGTCTGCATGTCCGCTTACTAGGAGTAAACACCCCGGAAATTCAGAGTCGTGTCCGAAGCGAAGAACCCGGCGGCATTGCAGCCAAAGAATGGCTACAAAAGCTGCTCAAAGAACAAACAATTTTTCTGGAACACGATGAAGAAAAAAAAGACAAATATAAACGCAAGCTTGCGCATGTATTTTTACCTAACGGCAAACATGTCAACTTGGCTCTACTGGAAAATGGCTTAGGAACGCTCAGCATCATTCCACCTAATTTGCGTTATGCAAATAAGCTGATTCAAGCGCAACAGCACGCCGAAAAGAAAAAACTCGGTATTTGGGGAATGCCGGAATACCAACCTCGGTCGATCGCACAAATCAGCGATCACACCTCAGGTTGGCGGCGATTTACAGGATCACCGGTCGGCATAAAGGTTAACAAAAAATATACCCGGCTGATTTTTAGCGATAAGATCGATGTTCGCATTGCCAACGCCAATCTCAAATTATTTCCCGAAATATCAACTTATGTTGGGAAGCCACTTGAAATCCGCGGTTGGGTCGCCAGAAGCAAAGACCATTACACTATTCTGATACAGCATCCTAGTTCATTGATAATAAAAAGAAATATTCAAGATTGATCTGCTTCGACATACTGCATTAGATCAAAAATCACTTGCGGAAATCGTTCGAATTACGCGATTATCACTTAGAAAAAAGCAAAACCCCTGTCACAAAATTTAAACTCTTCCGGTTTTTATCGGCTATCATCTAACGATTTGACATTCGCACGTACCATGAAGTGGCTTGATCTCCCGTTTGCCCGCAACGCTCAGGG
>DJMI01000161.1:12929-25132 GCA_002435335.1 Nitrosomonas sp. UBA6494 | reverse complement strand
CTGAGTTTCATGTGGTAACCGACTTCGGCATTCATCAGTGTGTAGCCGGGTGTTTCTGTTTCCAGTACCGCGACTCGGTGTTGCTGCACTACGCGAGTCAGATTGAAATTGGCTTGCCAGTTGTTTTTGTTGAAATTCAGATCGACACCGAAGCGTTGCGGGGTCATTCGCGGGATATTGCCGTTGTCTTTTAGTCTGCCGTAAACGGTGTCGGTGAACAGCCGCAAATTCAGTGTATCCGGCAGCAATGCGATCAATGCTTCCGCTTCGACGCCATAAAATCTCGCCCGGGTTTGCGAGTAATCTTGCACCAGGAACGCTCCGTGGCTGTCGAGTTCGCCCGTGTCGTTGATTCTGTCGGCGAAACCATCACCGTTGCTGTCTCTGCTTTGCTGAAAAATGTAGTTATCGATATGGTTATAAAACAGATTGATGCGTCCGGTAATACGCCCCGCAGTTTTTTGCACTGCAATATCGAAGTTATTCGACGTTTCCCGGTTGATATTGGCATTACCTTGCTCGAAAGTGTTGGTGGCGATATGAATGCCGTCGGCGAACAATGCCACGGTATGCGGCGCGCGTTGTCCGCGCGTTGCGGTTAAATCAAGCTGGTAGCCGTCGAGAAACTTCCATGCCGCCCCGGCAGATACGCTATACAAATGGAAGTTGCGCGTCGCCAGCCATTCGGTGCGCGGATTATGTCGGGTGTGCTCGAAACGCCCGCCCAGTTCGAACAGCCATTGCTGCCAGCTGCGCTTTTCCACCATAAAAACGCTAGCGGATTGCGACAGACTGGATGGCACGAAAGCTTCTTCTCCCTTTGCGGAAAAATTGCGGTTGTTCAATTGCACGCCCATGATACCTTGCCAGTTTGCGACCGGCGCATGCGTCAATTCAGTGCGACCCTCGGCTTCGTTGTTTTTGAATCGACTTCCTACTTCACCGCTGCTCTCTAACTCTTTATGCTGATAATCGTTATAGTTGAAACGCACGCGCATCTGTTGAAAGCCTCGCAACGGATTGTCCAGATCGCTGGCGAAGCCATAGCGTGTTTGTCCCATATCGATTCTTGCACCTTCCGGACCTGGGATGCCGTAGAAATTATCCAATCGCGACACCGACACCCCGGCAAATCCGCGCTCACCGACATACGACGCTCCGGCTGATAAGGTACTGGTATCGACAGCACTATTGCGCACAAAACCGATGCTGCTGTCGGGATCGCTCGGATTGGCACGTCCAGGAATGTGAATATCGCCGGTTTTGCGTTTCATGCCTTCGATGTTCCACGACATTCTACCCATGCTGCCGGAAGCGTTCAATGCGCCGTTGCGCTCCTCGAGCGCGGAATTGAAGCGGCCTTCAAAATTCGCTTGCGGCGTTTGATACAACCGGTCGGGAATACGGCCGTTGACAACGTTGACTACCCCCCCTGAAATACCGCTGCCGTATAACAGCGTTGATGGGCCGCGTAAGATTTCGATACGTGAAGCGTTGAGCGTTTCGGTTGCCACTGCGTGATCCGGGCTGATGACCGAAATATCGCCGGTACCGATGCTGTTTTCCATCACGCGCACGCGATCGCCATCTTGGCCGCGGATAATCGGACGTCCCGCCCCGGGACCGAAATTGGTCGACGTTACCCCCAATTCATGCATGAGCGTATCGCCGAGCGTGGTCTCACGCTTCTGACGCAACCTGTAGCCTTGCACTACGATGTTCGGCTTGATGCCGACAGTTTCGGTCGCTGTGGTACTCGGGCGCGTGACAACGACACTGGGCAGCACGCCAATACCATTACCGCTACTTCCTGTATTTTGTGCATGCAGATGCATCGCTACGCAGCAAAGCCAAACTGCAACAGCGGTTTTGAATCGCAACTTTTTCAAAAATTGATTTTTAATCAATGGTTTATCCAAGATATCTTATCGCGCAATTATCTATGCGACAATTATGCAACTGAGTTGCACTGATGATGCTGATCATCCAACGACTAACAACACGGAACAAATACCGTGGTTAATAGTAGTAAATCAACAAGGATGGTTGAATACTGCCTCGCATTGCATTGGCTGCAGCGAAAACGTTTTTCAACCGTTTGATAAAATCAGACAATGCATGCCGGGGGAGCACGCGAATAATAAGGATGATTGCTATCGTGAGAGACTCGCACCAGGAACCAAAGCGGTAACCGAGCGCGAATTAAAACTTGGTTAAACAGAATTCCTGCGATGATAAAAAGTACATGAAAGCCGGCCAATGCCAAGCAATCCAGGCAAATCTCATCGAGATCGACACCTTCTTCACTTTCGAGTGCATCTTGTACATCGGTCTGTGCATAGTGCGTAAACGCATGTGCCATCAAAAACACCGGCACCGTTACAAGCACCAGCGTTAACAACAGAAATAGGCTTTTACGCATCAGCATGGGTTAGCAGCAAGCGGCACATAGGCCTTTGAAGGTCAATTCGATTTCTTGCAATCGATATCCGGTCGGTAGTTGCCAGTTGCGCTTTTCCGGCAAATCATCCAAGCAAATGACTTGTGCACAACGCGTGCATTTGAAATGTGCGTGTTGGTGCGTATGCATTTCACGGTTGACGTGGTAGCGCCACACTCGGTCTCCACTGCTGACTTTATGAATCAGATTTTTTTCTACCAACCATTCCAGCGTGCGATAGAGTGTGACGCGATCCAGTGGCAATGTTTCGGACAATTGCTGCTCGATTTCACGATGGGTGATCGCATGCTGCTCCGCTAGCAAAATTGCCAGAATGCCGATCCGCCCTACGGTCGCTCGGCCACCGTGGTGTCGGATCATGTCTTCGGCAGTGGTGTTGTGTGTCATCATCTCGTATCAAATGCAACAATGTTGCAATTATTGTAATCGAGGGTTTCTATTGTTGCAATAAATTCTTTGATGATCCGAGATTTTCCATTAGGGTTGGGATGGGCTGTGGATGCAGTGGATAGGCAAATTGAATCCGAGTATGGGCAACGAAGAGGACTCAAAATGACTGACTATCCGCATAAAATTGTTGGTCTTCATAAGAGTCACAAATAATCAATCTGTTAAAAAAATACCACTTTTATTGCATGGCGCATTCTAAAATTAAGCGAACAACACCTTTTTTCAATTTCTCACTGAATAAAGAAATGATCCATAAGAAAACATGATCAACTTATTGTAAAAAAAAGTATATCTACTTCAATGTTGTAATGACGAACGCTTATCAGAACAGATAATCCGATAGGACGGAACAACACAGCGAAAGGGAATAGGATGCGATCGCACAGCGCTGCATGTACCATTTACACTATTTTTTCGCCAGCCACCCTAAACTATCGGCGTGCAGGCTCTGCACATAGAATCGATCGTGTGTTTCGGTGACGCCGGTGGTTTCCGGATATGTTCCGGCAGGGTCTTGCCAATCGGCTACGATGCGTCCCTCTTCGGTGAAAGCAATAACATGGGCGTAAGTTTCCGGCATCGGCCACAGTGCACGCGGAAAACGCAACACCATTTTGCGCAGTAAAGGTTTATCGGCGATAAAATCTATGATCGCATTGCGCGGTTTGGCGAAGCCGAGCCAGATATTGTCGTTGCTTCCGCGCATTAAATTGTCGGGATAACCGGGAAGATTGTCGAGCAACACTCTTGCCAGTATAGAGCCTGACCTAACATCGAGATCATTCGATTGCACTGCGATTTTCCACACTCGGTAACGACCGGTTTCGTTGACGAATAAGCTTTGTTGGTCTTGTGACAGTGCAATGCCGTTGGCAAAGCTCAAACCGCTGGCCAGGGTTCGTAATGTTCCTTGCGCCACGTCATACTCGAGCACTCGCCCGGTGGCCGATTGTTCGACGATATCCAGCATGCTCGCCTCGAACGTGCCGCCCCAGTGGGATGGTGCAAAGCGCGCCGACGAATCGGTAAAATAAATCTTGCCGTTGCTTGCGACCACCAAGCTGTTGGGGTAACTCACGGCACCGCCGTTCATGGCACTCACCAACAGTGTGACGTTGCGATCCGGTGCAATCATCAATACGCCGCGCATTGCATCGGCAGCGATCAAATTACCGTTGGTATCGAAATCAAACCCCAGCACACGCCCGCCGGTATTGACGAATAATTCCAATTCCGTGCCATCCGGGTTCATGCGCACGATACCGCCGCTGGCCGTCGATGCATAAAGCTTGCCGTCGCGGCCCAGCGCGACGTGCTCCGGCCCCTTTTCATCGCCTAACGAAATCAATTGCAAGCCGGCCAAGCGATGGTTCGGCGCATGCGCATCAACGTATCCCGGTGCAACCGGTGCATTCCAGCTCACCGGCTCGATCGGAACCGGCCACCAGCATAGATAAGCAATGATTGCGGCAATAGCTGCAGTGGAGATGATTTTCATGCGAAAAGCTGGGGGTGAACTGATTAACTAACTATAGAACTCTCCAAACACGTTGGGATGCGCTGTCAAAATCAACGATTCCCCATGAATTTTGATTCGCGCGAAAAATCATCCCAAACAAAAACCGGATCAACCGACGGCTGAGAGGGAAACATAAACGTCAACAGATCGAACATACCGCACCCCATCCGGTTGAGCGCATACCAAGCGCCTTGCAGCACGCCCAAGCTCACGGCGGCAGCTCCCGAAGCCGGGGCCGGCTGGTATTGTCCGACCAAGCTGATATTTTTCGGCAATTCCAGCCATCCGGTCGCCACATTGGCAACACCACTTGTAACCTTCAATAACGACTTGCTCATCGCTGAATCGTCGTTGGTTTCTTCAGCGGCAAATGCCTGGAATGAAAAAACACATAGCAAAGAAACGATAAAAACAAATCTAAAAAACGAACTCATCAAAAAAACTCCTGTTAAACATGGCATGGGCCGTATCATTCTCGTGAAAATTTCATGATTCTTAAAAGAATTTATTTTACGATCATCGATACTGCAAAACCGACAAAATTAGCACGATTTTATCATCCACTCGATTTTGACCATTGTAACGCCTCACCGCCTGGAAATCTTGTCGAAATGGAATGGTTAATTTGTTGTCGTATCGCCGGTTTTCAAAAGCACCAACAATCCAGTGCTGTTGATACGCTGGAGAGTGAATCTGCTGTCAATGTCAGGTTTATTTTGGAAGTGAAAAGCACACCTCCATTTTCCCGGAGGCGTCATATTTGCATTGCATTCAAGCAGCACATGCAAGTTTTTCTGCTTGCTCGATGATGGTTTGGATTTCGGAAAGTAGATTTTCTGCTTTTGCTGTATCGATGCTCAATTTTTCCCAGTCGGCTGCTTCGACAGGTGTTGTTGCGTGTTCGGGAATAAACGGGTCAGATAGAATTTTTTCAGCAACATGCACCAGCATACTCAATGGTTGTCTGTCGTTTTCATCTTGTTTGTCAGGGGTATGATGGTACCGGATAACTTCTATGATTTGTGGCGGTAGTCCCCAATGCGCACCTAAATGCGCACCGATATCGCCGTGGTTGGTGCCGAGCAAGTCGTATTCGAGGTCGGCAAGCGGCGTATCGTGATCGGTGCGCAAACGTTCGTACAGTGCATCGCTGAGCGAGGTATCGATGTACTGAATAACGTTGTAGCCGATGTCGTGCAACAATCCGGCCAGAAAAATTTCATCGTCCGCGGGACGGATGCTCGCCGGCATGCGCCGGGCGACGGCACGCATTACGGCGGCAACAGTAATGCTATGTCCCCATAAATCGCTGGCTTTGAATTTTCCTTCCGCATGTTTGGCAAAAGCCGCGATAGTTGCCATTCCGATAGCAACCGACTTTACTTGCGTCAAACCTAGCCGCATTGCTGCGTCGCTTACCGAGGAAATCATGCCTGGTGCGCCAAACAGCGACGCATTGGATAATCCGATCACTTTGGCGGAAATTTGCGGATCTTGGGCGATCAGCTTTAATAACTGCGCTTCACCGGTTTCTGTCTCTAAGTCCAACGTCAGCATTTTTCTCGCGATTGCTGGCATAGCAGGCAGTGCATCAATGTTTTCCAAGCGTTGCTTTAAATCGGTGTGATGGAACATCGTATTTTTCTTCTATTAAACACTGCACGCTAGTCGTCGCAGCGGCAAAATTGCATGTGTAAATATGATTTGACACATTATAAGAAACAAAAGGTTGACTTAATAAAGCAAATAGTTGTGTAAAAATAGGTTATTTCTTTTGTAGGAAAACCGTAATCATGCAAGCAAAAAATGATTCAGACTTTCAGTTGCGCTGATTAGCACATGTCGCGTTTGCAATAAGTCGTCAAATAACGTCATTAAGCCTTGAGTTTTAAACAGCGCTGTGTGCTTGACTGATACTGTGAGAATCAGTCTTCCCGGGCCAGATTGTCCAGTATCGGGCATTCTTGGCGCTCGTCGCCGTGACAATGATCGACCAATTGTGTCAAGGCTTGCGCGATCAATTCCAGTTCGATTATCCGCGCTTTTAGCTCGGCTAAATGTTCGGATGCCAATTGTTTCACTTCACGAGCCGGACGTTGCCGGTCTTGCCATAGCGATAGCAGCTTTTTAATTTGTGCTGTATTGAAACCGGCAGCGCGCGCTCGGCGAATGAAACGCAGCGTATGAATGTCGCGCTCCCCGTAATGACGATAACCCGACAATGATCGCGCCACCTTGGGTATAAGACCGGTCGCTTCATAGTGGCGGATCATTTTTGCCGAAATTCCCGATGCGCGTGCAGCCTGTCCAATATTCATTTCATCCTCTCAATGATGTGCGTGCGCCAAAGCATGACCGCGGCCCCGCGCAATCAACCAACGGTTTAGCGGAAAAGCGGCAATGCCGGCAATAATCAATGCTCCTGCTAAACTGCTCCAGAATAACAGTGAATCGAGTGGTGCGCTCATGGCGCCAGGAATTATCAGCATCAGCAGATTATCAACGATTTCCATCACTGTTATCGAAGCCGTATCGGAAGCAAGCGCAATTCTCATCGCAGCGCTGTAATCATATCCTGCCCGCAAAATTGGGATCATGGTAAGCAGATAACCGGAAAGAAATGCGAGCATTATGGCAAGCACGATCGTTTCTGTATTGCTCCACCCCAATGCCGTTCCAATTACCATACCGGCAACTTCACCAATGGCGCAACCCGATAAGCAATGCATTGTTGCCATCCATGCAGTTTTATTCAGCGATAATTTCTCATGATGTAAATGATTTTTCATCTTCAACTCCTAAGTTATTTGTTTAAGGAATATGCATGTTGGACCTTACCATCGTTGGAAGGTCAAGCCTCGAATCAAAAAACCATCATCCGAGATTTTCTATTAGGCGTGCCTTCGGAGCTGTTGGGCGGTTTGTGGCGCATTGGTAGTCATTTTGAGTACTCTGAATACATTGCTTTTTTCACAGCACAAACTTAAAATACCGTTCGTTATGTACTGACCGGGTTAACACGGCAGTGCATTAACGCCACGGGAAACTAGGGTTCCGGTTACGATAGTAACGTCTGGTCCGAGAGTTTCCGGTCTCGCTTAGCGGGACTCCACGGAGGGATAAAAGCCCGGGAGATCAGTTCATGTATCGCTGATACATGGGTCTTTCGGTAATATTCCAAGCAGGAGGCTCGTTATGTCTGAAAGTTCAAAATCGACGAAGTCAATTTCATCGGAAGCGCAACCATTGCGCGCCAGCATGGACATTTGGCACAGCTTTACGCTGGGCTTTGCGGTAGTATCGCCGATTGTCGGGTTGTACGCGATTATCGGCGTGCAAACAGCGGTTACCGGTGGTGGCTGGTTTGCGGCGCTGGTGATTTGTTTGTTGATGCAATTACTGGTGGCGACCGTTTACGCTGAGCTCGCATCGCAATTTCCGATCGCGGGTGGCGCGTACAAATGGGCGCGGCAGCTCTACGGCACTACCGCCGGTCATTACGCCGGTGTCATTTATATCAGTTCCACCATCGCCATGCTAACCACCACCGCGTACGCGGGCGGTATCTGGTTTGCCGGTTTTTTCGGCGCGACGGGCGACAGCGGCAGCGAAAAGGTGTTGTGGGCGACGTTTTTTCTGGCGCTTTGCACGCTGTTGAATCTCGCGCCCGTGCAGGTGTTCAAGCTTGTCATCAAGCTCGGTGTGTACGCCGAAGTCGTGGGATCGCTGGGCATCGCGGCGTTGTTATTCCTGTTTTTCCGTCAGCACGATGTCGCGATGCTGTTTCAGCATCTGGGCAGTGGCTCTGCGCCTAGCCAAACGGCCGCTTTTCTCGCGGCGCTTGCGATCGCCGGTTGGGCGTTCATCGGTTTCGATGCTTGTTCCACCACGGCGGAAGAAACGCTTGAGCCAAAACGCGCGGTGCCGCGTGCGATTTTTTTCTCGTTGTGCACCGTTGGCACCGTGGTGGTATTCAATTCGGCATCGCTGATTCTGGCATTTGATCGTGACACGCTGATCGCCAGCAGCGCAACCGCCGATCCGATCACACCGCTGATCACCGGTTATTTCGGTGTATGGATCGAAAAACCCTTCTTGGCCGTCGTCATGACCGCCTTTCTCGCGTGCGGCGCATCGGTGGTCAAATATACCTCGCGCATCGTGTTTTCGATGGCGCGCGAAGGCAATCTTCCCGCCGCATTGAGCCGGGTAACCGGCAGCAACATGCCGCACAACGCGGTGCTGTTCACCGTTCTGCTGTCCGGATGCGGCTTGATTTTCGGACTCAACGACGACGCCGCTGCCACCATCATCGCTTTCGGTACCGGCGGTCTGTACGCCATGTTCGCATTCACCACCGGCGTAGCCCTGTTCGCGCGTTTATCCGGGCGTTGGAACCCGAATCTTGGGCAATTGAAATTGGGTCGGTGGGGATTAATCATCAACATCGCCGCATTCACCTGGGCATCGTTCGAGCTGATCAACATCGCCTGGCCGCGCCCTTACGCGATTTCCACCGATGCGCCGTGGTGGCAGTTATGGGCGACGCCGCTGGTGTTGGGCAGTATTCTGGGAATTACCACACTGTATTTATTGATCAACAAATTATTGGGGAAACGGCCATGAATCAATCAGTCTCGATTTGGGAAAAAATCATTCCGGGCGGATGTCACTGGTCGGGTATCGTCCGCCGCGGTACGACGTTGCGCTTGACCGATATCGGCGGCGGCGCGAATGCTGCGGTGTTGTTTTACAACCAGGAAGAAAAGTTGGAGCGCTACAACATGGCGGATACGCTCAAATCGCAGCATACGTTCCGCCTCACCCAAGGCCATGCCTGCCATTCCGACATGGGACGGCTATTTTGCTGCATTACCGCGGATACCTGCGGCTGGCACGATACTGTGTGCGGATTGAGCGACGCAGAATCGATCCGGCAGAAATACGGCGTGGCGCGCTATCAGGAGCACCGCAACCGAATGTTTCGCAGCGGACTCGACGGCATGCTGATCGAGTTGGGTAAATGGGGATTGGGCGTGCGCGATGTGGTAGCCAACGTCAATTTCTTCAGCAAAGTCACCGCCGATGATGCGGGCAAGCTGAACTACCATAGCGGGCACAGCAAAGCGGGCGACTATATCGAGTTAAGTTTCGTGATGAATACGCTGGTGGTGCTCTCTACCGCGCCGCATCCGCTCGATACCCAGACGGTGTATCAACCCGGCGCAGTCGAATTGGCGTTGTTTGATACGACGCCGCAGGCGCTCGATGCCTGCCTGGGTATCGCGGAAAACCATCGTGCTTGGCAAAACACGCAACATTTTTACGGCGAGGTGACACCATGAATACATCGCAATTAACAATCAGCCGCTTGGATCCCGGACAAGCAACTGTTGACACTGTCTGCGCCGCCGGAGAGCCTTGGGTGCAATACATCAAGCGCGGGCAAATCTGTCGCATCGTCGACTTGGAAGGCAATCAGGCAGTCGATACGTTATTTTACAACGCCGGCAATGCGGATGAGCGCTACAGCGCCGCCGATACCGTTACCCGGCAACGGCAACTGTACCTGACCACCGGCAGCCAACTGTATTCCAATTACGGCAATGTGATGCTCACCATCGTTGCCGATATCTGTGGACGGCACGACACACTGGGCGGCGCTTGCTCGGCGGAAAGCAATACGGTGCGCTACGCTTTGGAAAAATTCCCGATGCACAGTTGCCGTGACAATTTTCTGCATGCACTGGCACACGATCCGCTGTGCCAGCAGCTTGGCATGAGCAAACGCGATTTGCCGAGCAACATCAATTTCTTCATGAATGTTCCAGTGACGCCTTGTGGCGGCTTGGAGTTCGTCGACGGCATTTCCGCGCCGGGAAAATACGTCGAAATGCGCGCAGAAATGGACGTGGTGGTGCTGATCTCGAATTGCCCGCAGCTCAACAATCCGTGCAATGCGTACAATCCGACGCCGATTCGCCTGCTGATTTGGGATTGATTGATATGTTTAACAAAGTACTGATCGCCAACCGNNCCAGGCACTGACTTGCTGCTCGATTTGGACGATGCCTGTCGTCAAGCCAAGCACATCGGTTATCCCGTAATGCTGAAAAGCACTGCGGGTGGTGGCGGTATCGGCATGCGCTTGTGTTGGAATGCAGGCGAATTGATCGATGCTTATCAGTCGGTCAAAGATTTGGCGCAAAACAATTTCAAGAATGCCGGTTTGTTTCTGGAAAAATATGTCGATCAAGCGCGTCACATCGAAGTGCAAATTTTCGGTGACGGCAAAGGGCAAGTGATCGCGCTGGGCGAGCGCGATTGCTCGATGCAGCGACGCAACCAGAAAGTCATTGAGGAAACGCCGGCGCCCAATCTAACCATAGAGTTACGCCAGAAATTATGGGATACGGCGGTGCGCCTCGGCAAGGCGGCACAATATCAATCCGCCGGTACCGTCGAATTTATTGTCGATGCCGCTAGCGATGAATTCTATTTTCTCGAGGTCAATACGCGCCTGCAAGTCGAACACGGCGTCACCGAGGAAGTGACCGACATCGATTTGGTGGAATGGATGGTCAGGCTCGCCGCAAACGATTTGTCGTCCCTCGATTCCTTCGTCATCCAACCCAGCGGCGCATCGATACAAGCGCGCATTTACGCCGAAAATCCGGCCAAAGCGTTTCAACCGTGCAGCGGCACGTTGACGGCAGTCGAGTTTGCCGACGATGCGCGCGTCGAAACCTGGGTCGAGCGTGGCAGTGAAGTTTCCGCGTTTTACGATCCGATGCTGGCCAAAGTCATTGTGCATGCTCAGGATCGGGAAAAAGCCATCGCCCGACTGCAGGCCGTATTGAGAAATAGTTCGTTGCACGGAATAGAAACCAATCTCGATTACTTGCAGCAAATTCTGCACACCGCAGCTTTCCAAAATGGAACGTACACCACCGGTTTTCTTAATCGCTTTCATTATCATGCGCATAGCATTGATGTTTTGAGTCCGGGTGTGCAAACCACGGTGCAAGACTACCCCGGACGACTCGGTTACTGGCAGGTCGGTGTGCCGCCCTCCGGTCCGATGGATGCGCTTGCATTCCGGCTGGCCAACCGTTTGGTCGGCAATCGCGAAGAGGAAACCGCGTTGGAAATCACGTTGACAGGACCCACGCTGCGTTTTAATTGTGCGGGCGTAATCGCCGTCACCGGTGCACCGATTGATGCTTATCTCGACGATGCGCCGCTGCCGTTGTGGCAAAGCTGCGAGATCCAAGCGGGCTCGGTATTGCGATTGGGCAGAACCGGCACGCATGGCTGCCGTTCCTACCTGGCGGTGCAAGGCGGTTTCCAGGTACCCTCCTATCTCGGCAGCCGGGCTACGTTTACGCTCGGGCAATTTGGCGGCCATGCCGGACGTGCGTTGCGATCTGGTGATGTGTTACATATCGCGGAGCATTACGAACCAGTGCAAACCGCTCTCGCGCCTGAATTCATTCCTCGCTACACCCAACAATGGGAAATCGGTGTTTTGTACGGTCCACATGCTGCGCCGGATTTTTTCACCGTTGCTGATATCGAAATGTTTTTCAATACCGATTGGGAAGTGCACCACAACTCCAGTCGAACCGGTGTGCGCCTGATTGGTCCGAAACCGCAATGGGCACGCAGCGACGGCGGTGAAGCCGGTCTACATCCGTCGAACATCCACGATACGGCTTACGCCATCGGAGCAGTCGATTTTACTGGCGATATGCCGATTATCCTTGGCCCGGA
>DJMI01000161.1:0-12907 GCA_002435335.1 Nitrosomonas sp. UBA6494 | reverse complement strand
TCATTCTTGATTGCCACGGAATCATCGCTACAGGATAGCGCCAGCATGACGGTGCCGTCACGCATTGTGCATCTGCCGTTATCTTGGGACGATGCGGCGACGCGACTGGCGATCGAGAAGTATATGCAATCGGTGCGCAACGATGCGCCGTGGTGCCCGAGCAATATCGAATTCATCCGCCGCATCAATGGACTGGACAGTATCGAAGACGTGCATAGGATCGTATTCGATGCCGAATACCTGGTCCTGGGTTTGGGTGATGTGTATTTAGGCGCGCCGGTTGCGATACCGGTCGATCCGCGGCATCGCTTGGTCACCACCAAATACAACCCGGCGCGCACATGGACACCGGAAAATGCCGTCGGCATCGGCGGGGCGTATTTATGTATTTATGGTATGGAAGGCCCTGGGGGATATCAATTCGTAGGCCGCACACTGCCGGTATGGAATCGTTACCGCCAAACCGCCGACTTCAAAGACGGCAAAACGTGGTTGCTGCGCTTCTTTGATCGGATTCGTTTCTATCCGGTCAATGAAAGCGAATTGCTCAAACTGCGCAAAGATTTTATCAGCGGACGGTTTAAGTTGCACATCGAGGAAAGCACGTTCAGTTTGCCGCAATACCATCAATTTCTGCGGCAGAATCAAGCCGAAATCAATAACTTCAAGGCTNNAAACCGTTGAGCAAAGCGAATGGGACTTACCGGAAGGCAGTCACGCCATTACTTCGCCCGTCACCGGCACCGTATGGCGCGTAACGGTCGAACAAGGTCAAGCCGTTGGTACGGACGATGTGTTGGCGATCATCGAAGCGATGAAAATGGAAATTTCGATACCCGCACCGAAACAAGGCATGGTGCACCAGATACTTTGCCGCCAGGGGGCCACCGTTGCCGCCGGACAAATTTTGCTGATTGTCGTCGCGAAGTGAAAGTAACCAGTAGGGTGAATACCCCGTCGCGCTTCGACCCCTTGTCGTCGCAAGGTATCGTCAAAGCGCTGCGCTCGGCGCTCTTCGCTTCCTATGCCATTGCCGATCACTACTTGAAAGGCGATACCATGGGGTTTTCCAAGTATTTCACCGTGATGCGAAACGAATTTGAAGCGTACGCAGCAACCTGGCAGCACTATTACCGCCAGGAGCAACGTTGGCCAGATGAACCGCTGGCACCGGCGACAGCAAGTAAAACTGACTTAGTTTCTTATTGGAGCGTGCGCCATGACGATACTGCGGTATCAATCAAGGATACTGCTTGTCTGTGCACGTCAATTGTTACTCTGCTCAATCAATAATTGTTCGAATGCCGATTGCTGCAACGGTATCGAGTAATAGAATCCCTGAATGTAATCGCACCCAAATCGAGCTAATAAATCTTGTTGCTCTTTGGTTTCAACACCTTCCGCAATGGTTCTGATGTCCAATTTATTCGCCATGGCGATGATCGCTTCAACCAATGCACGATCCGTTGCATCTTCGGTCAACTGATTGATGAAAGAACGATCGATTTTTAGATAATCGATATCGAATTTCTTCAAATAAGACAGTGATGAGAACCCTGTACCAAAATCGTCGATAGCAACTTCGATACCGCTGTTACGAAGTTCGAGCAAAAATTCTTGTACCACGGGTGAATCCTTTAACAACACACCTTCGGTGATTTCAATATTGATGCAGTGGCCAGGCAATCCGGTTTGTTTTAGGCCGGGCAACCAGGGACAGTGATCCATGTAGCGGAATTGAACCGGTGACAAATTAACACTGATCTGAATGAGCTGACCGGTTAGCTGATACCATCGATTAATCAGCGTAATCGATTCCTTGAACACTAATTTTCCAATTTCAAGAATCAATCCACTGCCTTCCGCGAGTGGAATGAATGTTGCAGGACTTATCATGCCGCGCTGCGGATGCTGCCAGCGTACCAATGCTTCTGCCTTAGTAACACGACCGGTTGCCAATTCCAGAATGGGTTGATATACCACAAACAACTCATGATTTGAGAGTGCTCGGCGTAATTCATGAGTTAGCGACATTTTTTCATGCGCTGCCTGCTGCATCGAGGGAGTAAAATAACAAAATCTGTTCCGACCCTCCATTTTGGCAGCATACATTGCTTGATCGGCATGTTTCATCAAACTCTCCATGTTTGAAGCATGCAGCGGATAATGAGCGATGCCGATACTGGTCGAGATATAGTAATCGACCTCGTTTTCCCCGAAATTGAAAGGCTTGTTCAATTGCTGGATAATCTTCTGCGCCAAGGTTGATATCCTGGAGTCATCGGAAGAATCCGGAACGATGATGGCAAATTCATCGCCGCCGAGACGGGCAACGGTGCCGCTAGCATCGATACACGAACCGATGCGTAGCGCAACTTCGCGCAATAATGCATCGCCCTTATCGTGCCCTAATGTATCATTGATATCCTTGAAATGATCCAAATCAAACAATAATAATGACAAAGGTAAATTTATTTGATCAGAATGCTCGATCGCCGTTTCCAATCGTTGTTTAAATAAATTACGATTGGGCAGATTGGTTAATTGATCGTAGTTGGCTTGCGTCAAAATAATGCTGTCTTTGCGTTTCTTCTCCGTGATATCAGAAAATTGTGAAATGTAGTTTTTAATTTGATTTTTATCATCCCGAACGACGCTGATATTAAGCCACTTGGCTTGAATGGTGCCGTCTTTACGCAAATCCCAAATTTCACCTTGCCATGCATCTTCATTTCGAATCCTACGCCACATTTTCTGGTAAAAACCTTTATCATGCTTGCCGGAATAGAAGATGCTCGGCTTTTTGCCGATCACATCATGCAATTCAAAGCCTGTCATCTGCGTAAACGCTGGATTGATCTGTAAAATCCGGTTGCGTTCGTCGGTGATCATGATCGCTTCATTGCTGGTCTGAAAAATCATGGCCGATAAGCGCATAGAATCTTCTGCGTGTTTTTGTTGCGTTATGTCCTGATAAATTCCCAGTACGCCGATGATTTCATCGGTTGCGCTCTGTAGCGGCACCTTCGAGGTTTCTATCCAAATCGTTTCACCCGCTGCATTAGTCAGCAGCTCTTCGTAATTTAGTTTGATTATGCCTGAACCTACTACTTGCTGATCGTCGCTGCGGTAATGATCCGATTGTTCACGCGTCCAACTTAGATCGTAATCCGTATAACCGGCAATTTCTTCAGCGGATGTGATACCGGCATCTTGCGCGAACAGCGCATTGCAACCCAAGTAATGCGATTGTTTATCCTTCCAGAAGATTCGCATCGGCACGGTATCGACTATCGTTTTAAGCAAGTTGTGCGCCTCTTCCAATGCTAAATCTTTCTGATGGTCTTCAGTAATATCAATAAAATAACCGATTAATTCCGGTTGCCTATTCTCATTGCCGGGAACCAGCAGCAATTCATCTCGAATCCAGCGCCAATCACCATTCTTATGCCGGAAACGGTATTCATGCACATGCTTTCCAGTGGTAAAAAGCGGCGTAAGATTTTGCAAAATGTTATCTCGATCATACGGATGAATGTTTTTCGACCAGAATTCCGGAGTTGCTAAAAACTCTTGCGGGGTATATCCAAGCAGTCGCTCGATATTGGCACTGATGAATGTTGCCGCATATGGCGGTGAGGCATGACAGGTGTATATGATCGCAGGTGATGATGAAAGCAAATAATTCAATCGAAGATTCAATGCATGCAAAGTGGCTTCCATTGCTTTATTCGATGTGATATCCACCAGCACTCCATGCCAGCGGACACTGCCATCACTTTCTAGCTGAGGCATCGCGTTCCCGCGCAACCATTTTTCGCCGGTGGGTGTGTTGATGGGAAACTCATACAACCACGGCTGAAGATTAGCCATGACATCACGTATTGATGCTTCCATAGCATCAATTGCATGCGGTGGAATTTGTCGAAAAAAAACTTCGACATCCGCCAAGCATTCCGCAGCGGAGACTTGAATCAGATCAAAAATACCATCGCTGACAAAAGAACAAAAACGATGACCGGAAGCATCAATGCAAAATTCATACACCGCACCCGGCATATTCGCGACAAGATGACGGAATCGCGTTTCGCTTCTGGTTAATTCAGCCGAACGCTGCACGACAACTTGCTCGAGATTTTCCTTGAGCGCACGCATTTCTGCCTCTGCAGCTTTTCGATCGGTAATAATGCGAAAAATACCTCGTGTCGCAATAGGTTTGTCGTTAACAGTATGAAGCGCTACATTTCCTTCCACAACAACGATCTCACCATGCTTGGTAACAAATGGAATTTCGATCAATCCCATAGGCTCGCCGGCTATTAAACGCTGCAAAAATTGCTGGCAAGCAGCGTGATGATCAGAATGAATAACTTGAAAAATGTTGATCGCCTCAGCTTCCTGCTCCGAGTATCCCAATGTCTCACACCAAGCACGATTGACAAAAAGAAGTCGCCCGTCCAATGAGATACTTTGAATTAAATCTTTGGTGGAATCGAACAATTCACTGAGCTGTTTTTCGCTCAGAACAGTAGAAAAAGAAATGACCGGATCGGAAAACGATGGTCGGCTAGGAATATGATCGCTGTTGCTCATGCAAAAAATAACAAAAGATCACGACAGCTTGGAATCATGACACGAAATGCAGCACGATGTGAGAAAAATCACAGTCATAACTGACAAATAAGCCTATATTCCCTCAATGTTTTCATCTTCATAGTTACTCAGTAAGTATTAGTATGTAAATCATGTAATCACGATAAATCGATGATTCGAATATCGTGGTCAGAGTGCAAAAAAGCTGTCGTACTTACCGAGGAAGATGTTTTGCACATGACCGTTGTGATTGATGATTTATGACGAGGCCCTTTAATCCCTATTGCGTGCAATAGGGATTTTTTTATACAGTTCAGTCCGTTATCAACAGCGGCTTAACACCAAGCTCGCGACTGATTGTATCGACATCCATTCTGGCAACGATTTGACTTGGATACGGACCGGCTTGTATTTTATATAACCCTCTGTTCTTAGAAATACTGATTGTATTTTTGAGTGTGGGTAATTTTTGCTGTGCTTGCATCAAAAAGTTTTGTGCATTATCGGACGAGCCGAACGCCCCAAGTTGCAAGTAGATCGATTTCAATTCCGCATCATTGATAGGAAGAGCCAGTGATACTGGCTTAGTAGACTGAGAGGTCGTACGCGCCAATCCGTTTACTGTGCCGTCAGGTAAGATACTTTCCACTTCAACGCGCCCGCTTCCATTGGCAATAATCCCCAATTTATATGCCGCCGTATAGGAAAGATCGATCAATCGATCGGATAAAAACGGACCGCGATCATTTAACCTAACCACAACCGATTTGCCATTGTCGAGGTTGGTTACACGTGCATAGCTTGGTAACGGCAACGTCGGATGTGCCGCAGTCATAGCATACATATCGTATACTTCACCGGAAGCCGTATTGTTTCCATGATAACGACGCCCATACCAGGATGCCACGCCGCGCTGTTTGTATGGTTTTAATTGCGTCATCGGCTTAAATTGCTTTCCCAGAGCCACATAGGGCTGCATGTTTGCAGTTCGCAATGGTTCATGCTTGGGTATAGCATCCGGGATTAAATGCAAATCGCTGGGCGGATTCTCGCCCGGACCGTCGTCCAAATAATAACCGCCCCGTGAAATCCCTGAGTTAATTTTTTTCGTGCTGCCGGTTTGAGCAACGGTAACAGTGCTTTTGGATCCGGATACACTGCTTTGTTGCTGCTGCGGAATACTGCCGCATGCTGTTACCAGCGCGACGATTGATACGGTCAGAACTATGAATGATGTTTTAGCCAATGGAAAATCGATGCGCTGCAAATAGAAATAAGTCATCACTACGTCTTAATAAGTTTAGGATGTGTTTGAATACTCATTAAAATACCAAAACCCAGCAACATTGTCACCATCGATGTGCCTCCATAACTGATTAAAG
The DNA here is from genome assembly GCA_002435335.1 of Nitrosomonas sp. UBA6494. Taxonomy (GTDB): domain Bacteria; phylum Pseudomonadota; class Gammaproteobacteria; order Burkholderiales; family Nitrosomonadaceae; genus Nitrosomonas. The sequence continues at coordinate 6,932 of DJMI01000161.1, read as the reverse complement.
GCAATGGAACACCGACGATCGGTAGAATACCACTAACCATTCCCATGTTAACGAAGATATAAGTGCAAAAAGTCAGCGTAATCGATCCGGCAATCAACCGCGTGAACTGCGTCGAGGCGCGCGCAGTGATCACCAAACATCGCCCGATCACAAATAAATACAATAATAACAATGCCGTATTGCCGATCAAGCCGAATTCTTCGGAAAAAACGGCAAAAATGAAGTCGGTGCTTTGCTCCGGCAAAAAATCCAGTTGGTTTTGCGTACCGTTTTGCCAGCCTTTACCGGCAAGACCGCCGGAACCGATGGCAATAGAAGATTGTATCGTATGATAACCGGCACCCAATGGATCTTGCGTCGGATCCAACAAAGTCATGATGCGCCGGCGTTGATAATCGTGCATCATGGTCCAAATCACCGGCAGACTTGCGGCGGCCGCCACCATCAATCCAGCAATGATGCGCCATGACAATCCGGCCAGGAACAGGACAAAAAAACCACTGGCGGCAATCATGATGGCGGTTCCCAAATCTGGTTGCCGCAAAATCAAAACAACCGGCAGCATCAGCAAAATTGTGGCGCCTAAATAATCCCGTATACGCAAAGTGATTTCATGTTTGTCGAAGTACCAAGCCATCATCAACGGAATCGCAATTTTCATCAATTCGGACGGTTGGATTCGCGTCACGCCGATATTCAGCCACCGCCGGGCACCGTTATTGATTTCACCAAATAACGCAACTCCGATCAGTAAAATCATTCCTAAGACATACATCGGCAACGCAAGTCGCATGATCTGTTGCAACGGAATATTGGCAACCAGCCACATGATCAATAATGCGATCAGCATATTGACCGCTTGGTTGCTGACCCGCCCCAGATTGGCGCTGGTAGCGCTATATAGCACGATTAAACCGACCGCCATCAACGCCAATAATCCGATCAGCAAAAAACTGTCGATATAACGGGTCAAGTAGTACCAAGCTTTTTTAAGATCAATCGAATGCTGCATGATTAGAGGTGATGATGATGCGTGTGATCTTCTTCGGAATTGTCATGAAATGCAACCGTTGTTTCCGTTATCTCGCCCAACAGATAATAGTCAAAAACCTGGCGTGCTATCGGTGCTGCCATAGAACCACCGGTTCCGGTATTTTCCACCAGGATCGCCAAAGCGATTTTAGGATCTTCCGCCGGCGCATAGGCGATGAACATCGCATGATCGCGGTGGCGTTCATTGATCGTTTTTTCGTTGTAGCGCTCGCCTTGCTTGATTGCGATAACCTGCGAGGTGCCGGTTTTGCCGGCAAAGGTATATGCAGCATTCGCGCCCGCTCTGGCGGCAGTGCCGCCCGGACGGGTAACATCAATCAGCGCATTTTTGATGACTTCGATATTTCTTGGCTTAAAATTTACGGTATACAATAAATTCGCCGGGATATCCTCAATTTCACCGGTTTGGCTGTTTTGTATTTGTTTCACCAAACGCGGTTGGTACGCTTTGCCGTTATTGGCGATAATCATTGTGGCAAAAGCCAATTGCAGCGGTGTGGTCAGGTTGTAGCCTTGCCCGATGGAAACAGAAATGGTATCGCCTGCAAACCATTTCTGATTGTGCTGCCTCATTTTCCAAGCGGAAGACGGCAACAACCCTGATGCCTCGCCTTCAATATCGATACCGGTTTTTTTACCCAAACCGAATTGCCCGATGTAGCTGTGAATATTGTCGATGCCGAGATCATTAGCCAGACTGTAGTAATACGTGTCGCACGAGACTACCAACGACTTATGCAAATCGACTCGCCCATGCCCCCCCGGTTTCCAATCACGAAAACGGTGCTTGGCACCGGGTAATGAAAAATAACCGGGATCGCTCATGCTGTATTCCGGCGTTCGTTTTCCTAATTCAAGCGCCGCCATAGCCATAAACGGTTTGAATGTCGAGCCCGGCGGATAAACGCCGCGCAATGCACGATTGTTGAGCGGTCTGTCGATGGAACTGTTGAGCAGATTCCAATTCTCTTGATCGATACCGCCGATGAACAGATTGTTGTCATATCCGGGCTTGCTGACAAATGCCAATACTTCGCCGTTATTGGGATCCAAAGCAACCAGCGCACCGCGGTGCTCGCCGAAAGCCTTCTCGACCACTTTTTGTAATCCGAGATCCAGTGAAAGAATCAGGTTGTTACCGGGTATCGGCGGTGTGCGCGATAAAACGCGTATCGAACGACCTGCCGCATCGGTTTCTACTTCTTCAAAACCGGTAATGCCGTGCAATTGTTTTTCGTAACTTTGCTCCAGCCCAATTTTCCCGATATGCTGGGAACCGCGATAATTGCGCAACTCTCCATCGCGTTCCAGTTGCTCAAGATCTTGATCGTTGATCCGGCTGATATAGCCAACCACATGAGAAACAATTTCTTTTTCCGGGTACTGACGAAAAACGCGCGCTTTGATTTCCACACCCGGAAAACGGTAACGATTTACCGCAAAAGCCGCAATCTCTTCATCGGTTAACCGGCTACGTATCGGCAAGCTCTTAAATTTCTTGCTCTCCTTCAATAATTTCTTGAAACGCTGCCGGTCAATCGGAGTAATTTCGATCACGGTGGCCAGTTCGTTCAGCGTCGTCTCAAGATCCTTGATTTTGCTCGGCACCACCTCCAACGTATATGCCGAATAATTTTGCGCCAATGCCTTACCGTTGCGATCGAGAATCAATCCACGATTAGGTACCAACGGCGATATGGAAATGCGGTTTGCTTCCGCCAGTGTGTGGTAATGCTCTTGCTGAACAACTTGTAAATAGTAGAAACGAGCATACAAGATCAAAAACAGTATTAATACAAACACGCCACTGAAAGCCAACCGGGAACGAAATTTGGAAATCTCGGACGGATGATTTCGGAGTTCTACGTGCTTTTTCATAACACATCGGGATTAGGTTTTTGCTTCTGCAGCAACGTTAATACAAAAGAACCGGGAACCCAGAATAATGCCATCGCCACGGTAGAAAGAAAATACGACCATTCCGGTGCCTGTGCTCCGCTGGATAACGCAATCAGCACCATGCTTAATTGCATGATGATGCATATCAAACCGATCTGAGGCGCTTGTTGCAACCAATTGAACAATCGCAATCGCCGCCCGAGAACCAAAGTGAGGTACACGACAACACAGTAAGCCAGAGCATGCTGCCCCAATATACCGGCATTACCGACATCCATCATCAATCCCAAACCAAATGCGACGCTCATGCCCAGTTTGTGCGGGTGATTGACACTCCAGTACATGATAGCAAGCGCAACAAAATCGGGACGCAACGTCAACCAGTCGCCTTGCAACGGCATAAAATTGAGAATCACCGCAATCATTAAGCTCGAGGCGATCAACCAATTGCTCGCCGGTATATAAACATCCTGCCCCAGATAGCTTTCCCGAGCGGGAGCATTTTCTTTAGTTCTTTCCCGATTCAATTTCGGTTGTCTCTAAAGAAGAATCGACGGAATGCTGCGGCAGCAAAGATAAAACCAAAACTTGCTTGTTACGATCCACGCCGGCAATCGGAGTGCTGATAATTAATGCAAAATCTCCCGCTGGATCTTGTACGATTCTTTGTACAATGGCGACCGGCAAACCGGGGGGATAAACACCGCCGATCCCTGAAGTCACCAGTAAATCATTCGGCTGTATGTCGGCATTCAGCGACAAGAAACGTAATGCCAGCTCATTGTTTTTACCGGTGCCGGTCACAATCGATCGTATATTGTTGCGCAAAACTTGTACCGGAACCGAATGATCTTTGTCTGTCAGTAATGTGACCTCCGATGACCATGGATACAACTGTGTAATTTGACCGACAATGCCTTTGTCGTCGATAACCGCTTGACCTAGCTGGATTTGGTGCAAACTGCCTTTATTCAAAGTAATTTTATGATTGAACGGATCGCGTGGCGTATACAGAATCTCGGCAAGCACCGCCTTGGTTTTGGTTTGCGTTTCTATCTCCCGCACTGCACCAAGCAAATTGCGCAAATGACTGTTTTCCACTTCCAGTGCTTGTAAAGTCAACAATTGCTGCTTATTTTCCAAGTATAACTGCCTGAGCTTCTCATTTTCCTCCAGCAAATAGAAACTGGCGATAAAGTCGACTATTTGATCGTAAATATTTGCAGGTAAGTATGCAATGCGCTGCAGCGGATAAATAATCACGCCAATGGATTGACGCAATTGAGGAAAATGATGAAAGCGCGTATCTTCAACAATCAAAATACAGGAAAGTAAGGTAAATACGAACAGACGGGCGAGCGGACTTGGGCCATGCCTGAAGAACTGTGGCGTTGTTTCCATCGCGTTCCGTATTTAATGATTTGATTTCATCTCTATATCGGTAGCAAAAAAGCGACAGACAGGGTACTTAATCACGAGCAAAAATACCAATGGAGCGATCCATATTCTCCAAAGCGATACCTGCACCGCGCACCACGCAAGTCAGCGGATCATCGGCCACGATGACCGATAAACCGGTCTCTTCCATCAACAGGCGATCGATGTCGCGCAATAAAGCACCGCCCCCGGTCATTACCATGCCCTTTTCCGCAATATCCGCACCCAATTCCGGCGGGGTATGTTCCAGTGCCGATTTGACCGCACTGATGATGCTGTTCAAGGGTTCCGCCAAGGCTTCCAGGATTTCGTTGCTGGAAATGGTAAAACTACGCGGGATACCTTCCGCCAGATTGCGGCCTTTGACTTCGATTTCCTTGACCTCCGAGCCAGGAAACGCGGAGCCGATTTCCTTTTTGATGATTTCCGCGGTCACTTCGCCGATCAACATACCGTAATTGCGGCGAATATAATTGATGATGGCTTCGTCGAATTTGTCGCCGCCGACGCGCACCGAGTTGGAATAAACGATACCGCCCAACGATATGACCCCGACTTCGGTGGTACCGCCACCGATATCGACTACCATCGAGCCAGTCGGCGATTCCACCGGAAGATCGGCACCCAATGCCGCAGCCATCGGCTCTTCGATCAATTCGACCTTGCGCGCGCCGGCACCGTATGCCGCTTCGCGGATCGCGCGGCGTTCCACCTGGGTGGAACCGTAGGGTACGCAAATGACGATGCGTGGATTGGCGGAAAACAAGCGCGGCGGATTCACTTTACGGATAAACATCTTGAGCATTTGTTCGGTTACGGTAAAATCGGCGATCACACCATCTTTCATCGGCCGGATTGCGGTAATATTGCCCGGCGTGCGCCCCAGCATCTGCTTGGCGGCAAGACCGACCTGCTGGATCATTTTCTTGCCGTTCGCTCCGCTATCCTCGCGAATGGCAACCACGGAAGGTTCATCCAATACAATGCCTTGGCCGTGGACATAAATCAATGTGTTGGCAGTGCCTAAATCGATCGCCATGTCGGTTGAGAAATAGCTACCTAAGATACTGTTGCTCAAGAAATTAAACATAAGGGCAGAATCCGATCAATAAAAAGTGGAATGAAAGCGAATGATAAAGAAAACAGAAAAAAAATAATACGCCTGGCAAACTGCGGCATGATACCCTAATATGTATTTGAAGATAAGCCAACCTAGATAAAAATGACGCTAACTATTGATGATGTAAAACGAATCGCCGATCTGGCCTATATCGAAATCGACGATCGGGAAGCACAAGAAACACTGCAGCAACTCACCGGCATTTTCAATCTGATCGAATCCATGCAAGCGGTCGATACCGCGTCGGTTGAACCGATGTCGCACGCCCAAAGCGTGACGCAACGTTTGCGCGAGGATGCGGTTACCGAAACTGTCGATCGGGAATTGTATCAGTCAATTGCGCCGCAAGTCGAAGCCGGACTTTATCTAGTACCGCAAGTCATCGAATAAATTTAACTTTGATCACAAATTCGCATCGCATCCGTCACATTTAATTCCGTTGCAAATCATGTTTAACACCAGCCTTAAACAGCTTTCCATTCAACTTGCCGAAAAAAAGATTTCCAGCACCGAGCTGACCACCGAGTTTCTCAAGCGTATTAAGCAATTGAATCCGGAGTACAACGCCTTCGTTACCGTAAACGAGAATATCAGCCTGGAACAAGCCAAGGTTGCCGATCAAATGATTGCTGCCGGTAATGCTCAGCCACTGACCGGCATTCCGATCGCGCAGAAAGATATCTTTTGCGCCAAAGGGTGGCTAACCACCTGCGGTTCCAAAATGCTCTCAAATTTCGTATCGCCGTACGACGCCGGTGTTATCGAACGTTTCAATCAAGCGGGCGCAGTCAATATCGGCAAAACCAATATGGACGAATTCGCGATGGGATCGAGCAACGAAACTTCCTACTACGGCATCGTCAAGAACCCGTGGGATACTGCCGCAGTACCCGGCGGCAGCTCGGGCGGCGCGGCGTGCGCGGTGGCGGCGCGATTAGCGCCTGCAGCAACCGGAACCGATACCGGCGGCTCGATCCGCCAACCTGCCGCGTTGTGCGGCATTTCCGGCATCAAACCGACCTACGGATTGGTGTCGCGCTACGGCATGATTGCGTTCGCATCAAGTTTGGATCAGGGCGGCCCGATGGCCAAATCGGCTGAGGATTTGGCGTTGCTGCTGAATGTCATGGTCGGATTCGATCCGCGCGACTCCACCAGCTTGCAGCGCGAAGTCGAAGATTATACGCGCGATCTGGAAAAACCGTTGACCGGTTTGCGTATCGGTTTGCCGAAGGAATATTTCGCCGAAGGTATGAGTAACGACGTTGCCCAGGCCATCGAAGCGGCGCTGAACGAATACCGCAAACTGGGTGCGCAAACAGTCGAAGTGTCGTTATCGAACGCATCGCTGGCGATCCCGGTTTATTACGTGCTGGCGCCTGCCGAAGCATCTAGCAACCTTTCGCGCTTCGACGGCGTGCGC
>DJMI01000034.1 GCA_002435335.1 Nitrosomonas sp. UBA6494 | reverse complement strand
CAAAAGCACCACCCGCCATCGCCAATGTTTGCATGGCATGACTGACTTGATACGATAATTCAGCGGCTGCTTTATTTCGTATCTCGCTTAGTGCTTGCGCTTGTTGTAAATATTCCGATTGTGCAACCATTTCAAGTGATTGTAAATGATCGATATCTGCAACGGAACCAAGCGACGCCAATTGTTGCTGCAACGAATCCGCAAGTACCGGCAATGTCTCGGGTGAAATGCGGAATTTTCTGGCAGTGGTATGAATCTCAGATAAACGCTGCTCTACTTGTTGCAGCATATCTGGATCCAAATCCAGGTTTTGACGATAATGCTTCAGTTCGTAAACACTTTCTTGCAACTGAATCTGCGCTGCATCGAGCAAATCGATAATCGGTTTGAGCTGGGGATCATATTCCAATTGATTCTGCAATTGATTATTGACGGCATTAAGTTGCGCCAATAACGACGATTCACTTTCCGATAACGTATCCAGCCCTGATTCTGCCGCCGCCAGCAATGATGCCACATGCGACAATCGACCGTGATCCGCCTGCAATGTTTGCCATTCATCGAGGGTGAAATTGAGCGCCGACAATTCTTGTAATTGCCATTCCAATTGTTCACGCTTATCTTGCGATTCCGCAGCGCGCTTCTGCATGTCGATACGCTGCTGCTGGCACTCCTGCCAATGCTGATACGCGGTTTTAACCCCAAGCGTCAAATCAATACATCCGGCAAACGCATCCAACAATTCAAGTTGCGCATCTTTGTGCAACAGCGATTGATGCGCATGCTGACTGTGAATAGCCACCAAAAATTCTCCCGCAGTCCGCATTTGCTGAAGCGTCACAGCATGGCCGTTGATATAGTTACGCGAGCGTCCGCTGGTTTCCAGAATCCGGCGCATCAAACAACTCTCCGGATCGCCCTGGAGATCATTCTCAGCCAACCAATGACACAATGCCGGTACCTGCTGCAAATCAAACATTGCATTGATTTCCGCACGCTCACAGCCATGCCGTATTTGACCGGCATCGCCGCGCTCACCCAGTGCCAGCGACAGCGCATCGATTAAAATGGATTTTCCGGCACCGGTTTCACCGGTCAAAACCGTAAATCCCGGCTCAAAATCAAGCTCGATTCGGTCGACGATGACAAAATCCTTGATGCTTAGTTGTTTTAACATGAAAACATGCGATTAGAGTCCTTTACGGCAATTCGCTCCACCCCAGTTTTTCTCGCAACATGCGGTAGTAGCTGTGGTTAATGGAATGTAGCAAGCGTACGGTTTTCGGAAAACGACGCACGATGATTTTGTCGGTTTGTTCGAGATCAAAGTACGCATGGCTGTCGCAATTGATGCGTATGTTAGCGCAACTGTGCATGCAGATTTCCACGCTGTTGTCCGAACCGATCACGATCGGACGGTTACTCAGTGTATGCGGACAAACCGGCACCAGAGCTATCAAATCCAGACTCGGATGCAAAATCGGTCCGCCTGAGGATAAGGCGTAAGCCGTCGAACCAGTCGGCGTGGCTACGATCAAACCGTCCGCACGCAATGTATTGACATACTCTTGATTGACCCTGACTTCAAATTCGATCATTCCGCTGCTTGCGCCGCGATAAATTACTACGTCGTTAAAAGCTAGGCTATTGAATACACTTACACCTTCGCGAAAGACTTCCGCATAGAGCAACATGCGGCGCTCCGTCACATAGCGCCCGGCCAGCATTTCATCCAGTGTTTGCAGCATGGTATCCAACGACAAATCGGTCAAAAATCCGAGTCTACCCAGATTGATACCGATTAACGGCACATCATACGAAACCAGAATGCGAGCTATATTCAGCATGGTGCCGTCTCCCCCCATAACGACAGCCAAATCCGCACGCTCTCCGATTTCCTGCAACGACAATGTTGGATACCGATCGCTGCAAATGTTCGATGCCGTCAGATGGTCCAGCAACACTTGATAATGCTTAGCCGCCAAATGATCAGCAAGGGTCAGCAGCGGCGCTGCGATTTCAGGGTTTTTATGCTTCCCGATGAGTGCGATAGTAGTAAATGGCGAGTTCATAACATGCAAACAATGATTGTTTACTGCATTTGATCAGAATTAGACTTATTCATACACAATACTGTCAGAAAACTAACGACCGCTCGTCAGATTCTATTGAAAAAAACCACATCGCACTTATTTAATCGACTAATCAAATTTAAAAGAAATATGCCGTTATTCGGAAAGTTTAGCATAGATAAGAGACCACCTATGACTGCATATAACTTAGCGAAGCACTGAAATCGTTGATTCGTGTAAAATGACACCATGTTAAATGAACGTGCTCAAATTTTATTAAAAACACTTGTTGAACGATATATTCACGAAGGTCAACCTGTTGGTTCTCGTGCACTTTCCAAGCATGCCGGTTTGGATTTGAGTCCCGCAACCATTCGCAACGTAATGGCTGATCTGGAAGAAATGGGTTTAATCACCAGCCCGCATACATCCGCCGGCCGAGTACCTACAGCTAAAGGTTATCGGCTATTTATCGACAGCCTGATGGTTGTCAAATCGCTTGATAAAGTTGAATTGAATCATTTGGAAAATCAGCTTGCTCCAGATAATCCATCCCGCTTGATCAATGCCGCCTCTCATTTACTATCGGAATTAACCCGTTTTGCTGGTGTCGTCATAACACCAAAGCGTAAAGGTGCCGCGTTCCGTTATATTGAATTCATGGCGTTGTCCGAAAAGCGTATTTTATTGATCATCGTCACCCCTGAAGGCGATGTGCAGAACCGCATCATATTCACTAACACACCATACAGCCAAGCAGATTTGATTGAAGCAAGTAACTTTATCAATCAGAACTATGCTGGTTGTACTTTGGATGATATTCGCGTACGATTGGACGGTGAACTCAAGCAGTTACGCGGTGATGTGATCAAATTAATGAATGCTGCGATTGTAGCTGGCGGTGCCGCCATCACAGAAAGCAGTGGGTCTGTGGTGTTAGCTGGCGAACGGAATCTCCTTCAAGTTGACGAATTATCGGATAACTTGAGCAGTTTAAAAAAACTCTTCGAGTTATTTGAGCGAAAAACAAAATTGATGCAATTACTCGATCTCAGTCGACAAGCGCATGGTGTCAAAATATTTATCGGTGGCGAATCGGATGTCGCATCATTAGAAGAATTTAGCGTGATTACCGCGCCTTATGAAATCGAGGGTGTTATCGTCGGTACAGTTGGTGTCATCGGCCCTCGCCGCATGGCATATGAACGGGTCATTCCGCTTGTCGACATCACCGCAAAACTATTATCCAGTAGCTTATCTCAACATTAAAAACGAGTCATGCTTACCAAATCCACATACCAACACGGCTCAGTAAGCCGAACCGGCATATTACTAATCAACCTGGGCACACCCAATGCGCCGACCGCTCAAGCACTGCGTCCCTATTTAAAAGAATTCTTAAGCAACCGCCGTGTCATAGAAATCCCACGCTTGATTTGGTGGCCGATTCTGCACGGATTCATTTTGCCATTCCGTCCCAAAGAATCCGCTGAGAAATATGCCAAAATTTGGCTGCCGGAGGGTTCTCCGCTCAAAGTTCACACTGAGCGACAAACCAAACTGTTGCGGGAAGCATTGCAAGCCCGGTTGGAAAACCCACCTATTGTCGAGTACGCGATGAATATCGGCACACCTTCCGTTGCGGAAGTGATGCATAAGATGCAACAACAAGGGTGCGAGCGTATTCTCGTCATTCCATTGTTTCCACAATATGCTTCGAGCAGTACCGCGGCGGCGATGGATAACGTCTTCGCCGTAATGGAAACGATGCGCAACCAGCCAGCCATTCGCACCGTCAAGCAATATCACGATCATCCAGGTTACATTGCAGCACTGGCACAGAACGTCAAAGATCATTGGGCTACGCATGGGCGCCCAGATAAATTAATCATCAGCTTTCACGGCACACCGCGCGCCAGCCTCGACAAAGGCGATCCCTACCATTGCTCGTGTCAGAAAACCGGCCGCTTGCTCGCCGAGGCCTTGGAATTGGATGCAAATCAATATTTAGTATGCTTCCAATCCCGCTTTGGTAGAGCCAAATGGCTCACTCCATACACCGCTGCAACGTTAACGGAACTTGGCAAAGCGCAAACACCGCGAGTTGATATAATTTGCCCCGGATTTGTCGCAGATTGCTTGGAAACTTTGGAAGAAATCGCCATCGAAGCAAAAAACACCTTTATCGGCGCTGGCGGAAAAGCGTTTCACTATATTCCATGCCTTAATGAACGTCGCGATTGGATCGAAGCACTGGCAGATATCGCATGCACGCATTTACAGGGTTGGCTGGAAACAGAAGTTTCCGAAACCGATAAGCAATTATCCCGTCGTCGCGCACTGGAAATGGGCGCCAAGGAATAACTTCATCTCAGTTCCAAAGATTTATGAACCGATCATTGCCAACCGGTCACTTCGTAACCTTTTTCCTCCAGGCAACGCGACACGAAGTTTGCATACGCCTGATTAGTTTTTTGCGGTTGGGACGAATACATCAATCCACGTAACAATCCGGCGATAGCGCCGCTGGCAGCTCCCACCAAAGAACCTTGTCCTATCGACCCGTAAACCGCACCGCCCGCCGCACCACTGGCAGCACCGACGCCCGCCCCCATCGCAGTACTGGTCGCAATATCGCCCATCCGGCTACCTCCTCCTTCCGCCGCCCCCGCTGCTTCCGCCATCGCTCTACAAGCTTCTATATCTCGGTCCGCCGCTTCCTTCCCTACCGATAAAAAATGTGCATTAGGATAAATAACAGGCCCTGTCGTTGCACAAGCAACCAATCCCAGAACGATCCCGCCCACNNCTATACGTTTTGCTTTCTTCTTACTGAGAAACCCAGCAATCCCAAACCAGCTAGCAACATGGCATAGGTTTCAGGCTCGGGTACAGGACTAAAAACGAAGTGATCATAAGCCATACCCGCTCCGGTTGACGAATCGTCGATATAAATTCTTGTTACATTCGAGAATGCACTCAAATCAACAAAGCCGTCTGTGGAATCCCCAGCCGTACCAAGTAACGTTGCACCATTGTATGCGCTTACGTCAATGTGATCGAATGGATCCCAACCGGATGTAACAAAACCGAGACCATTAACCGGTAAAGTAAAATCAATATTCATATCCGCTTCACAGTTAAAATTGCTGGATAGCGCACAAATCTCATGATCAATGCCTGCGGCCCCGACATATATATCACTACCAAAGGAAGTTATAGTGGCATTGGGCAACACCAGAACGGTGGGTTCCTTGCGCAAAAAGCGATAGACCGTTGAAATCAAAGCGTATCGGCTACCGCACCGCCCGATATCAAAGCAAAACTCATTACCGATGCAGTAGTTATTTTATTTAATGTAGGCTCTAGACTAGCAGAGACAATCTGTTAGTCTAGAAAGATGTTAAGAAATAGTAAATTAAGCAATTATTCTGTTAAAAAAATAATTCAATGTTTTAGCATTGATATACCGGCCAATAAGGCAGCCCTGCTGTTAGGGAAAAATCGTAACACGATTAATCGTTGGTATGGTCTATTCAGGCAAGCAATATATCGCCATCAGACTACCCTTAAAGATAAGTTGTTAGGTAGAGTGGAAGTTGATGAAAGCTATTTTG
>DJMI01000038.1 GCA_002435335.1 Nitrosomonas sp. UBA6494 | reverse complement strand
GTATGTCGGCGATAAAACGATCGATCCGCGGAGAATTTATAAACTGGCGATCAACGATTATCTTGCCAGAGGCGATGAAAAAGGATTCGGGTTTCTAAAAGCTAATGCAGGTTTTACCATCGTCAACCCAGGCATCGACGCAGCCTACGAAACACGAAAGCTGGTGATCGATCAGTTACAGAACCAATGAGCGAATAAAAAACTTATTCCTTAATTTCCTGCTCGATCTGATCGGCGGTTACATGGCGCACATCTTTGCCTTTGACCATATAAACCACGTATTCCGACATATTTTTTGCGTGATCGCCGATACGTTCGATGGCTTTGGCAATAAATACAATCTCGAGACAGGTTGATATTTTGCGCGGATCTTCCATCATGAAAGTGATCAGTTGGCGCAGGATGGAGCGAAACTCCTCGTCAACCAATTCGTCTTGACGCACGATTTGCGCAGCCCCATTCAAGTCCAGTCGTGCAAAAGAATCCAGCGATTTGTGCACCATGTCGATTGCAATGCTCGCGACATGTTTGATTTCATTAAAACGTGGAATATGCATGCGATCGGATGAATAAATCAATTTTGCCATACGTGCGATTTTCGCCGCTTCGTCACCGATACGTTCCAAATCAGTAATGGTTTTGATCACCATCATAATCATGCGCAAATCGCTGGCTGTGGGTTGTCTGCGCGCAATGATTTGATTGCAAATCTCGTCAATCGATACTTCCATGGCATTGACGCGGTGATCGCGGGTAATGACTTGATTGATCAATTCTTCATTGCCAGTCGTTAATGCTTCGATCGCGGATTCGATTTGTTCTTCAACAAACCCACCCATTTGCAGCACACGGGTGCGAACTTCTTCGAGATTGGCGTCAAATTGCTTCGAAATATGTTCTTTGTTTTGCATTATTTTTGCATCTATTGAGATGTTGAAGGTGGAAATTTTGTGCGCACGCTACCGATAAAAAAATCATTAACTTTAAATCAAATGGATATGGTGCGTACACCGTTATCGGTGCCAAGTAACAGTGTGTTTGCGGAACGACGGGCAAAAAGACCGTTTGTAACTACACCGGTAATTTGATTCAAAGTTCCTTCCAGTTCCACTGGGTTCAGAATCTGCAAACCATGCACATCCAAAATGACATTGCCGTTATCTGTGATAAAGCCTTGGCGCAAAGCCGGATGCCCACCCAATTGTACGATTTCGCGTGCTACATAGCTGCGCGCCATAGGAATTACCTCGATTGGCAGTGGAAAATTTCCCAATACATTTACCAGCTTGGTTTGATCAGTAATGCAAATGAATTTGCGTGCAACCGCAGCAACTATCTTCTCACGCGTCAAGGCACCGCCGCCGCCTTTAATCATGTGCAAATGCTCGGTAATTTCATCGGCGCCATCGACATAAACCGGTATATCCGAAACATTGTTGAGATCCAACACTTCAATGCCGTGCTTTTTTAGCCGTTGCGCTGTGGCGTCGGAACTTGCTACTGCACCTTCAATTTTATTTTTTATCTTGGCCAACTCATCGATAAAGTAATTAGCAGTGGAGCCTGTGCCCACACCAACAATACAACCTGCAGGAATATATCCGATGGCCGCCGCCGCAACTGCTCGTTTTTGCTCGTCTTGTGTCATTGTCTTTTTACATTAAATCATTAAACAAAAATAACGTTTATCATACCAGGAAAGCTTAATTTGCTCATTAAGCATGCTTATTGAACTTAAAACCACAATGTTTCGCATTTGTATCGAAAACGCGGCGTGGTGATTAAGCAAGCTGTATCGAGAATAACTTACATTAACAAGGAAAAGTAGTGTTAGAATTCTACCGCTTAGTCAATTAACCATAATAACAAATAACACAATCAGGTTAAATGACCACGCAAAGATTGCCCTTTCTTTGTGTCACTTTGAATATGGCAAGTATGAAATAGCATTTATGATCAACTGACCAATTACTACAAAGGATATCTAAAATGTTTGAAAGTTTAAAAAATCTGTTAAAACATTTTACAGGCAGTAAAGAAGCAACTTCAGCAGAACCTGATACCAGCACTCAAGCATCAACAGCTCCAACTCCCGCTCCAGCCCCAGCCCCAGCTCCCAGCGAAAGCTTCAGCGATCAATACATTACTCTAGCCAAATTCAATTTGGGTTTGGGGTCTATTGGCCCAGATAATCGTAACGATGTGGATCCCAAGACTGTTAACGAGATGTATCAAGCAATTGCGGCCGGTCTCTTCAATATTCCGGTGAGCGGCAAGGTGCCGGAAATCTGTGTTGACGGACGAACCAACAAAGACGGTTCACGTTTCAGTGCCCCTTGTGCAGCCGGCGGTACGCTGAGCATCGTATACGGCGGCGACTTGGGCAGCGGCGCTGCTGTGGATGTCAATGAAATACAGTTGACCGCGCAAATAATCAATACGCTTAAAGAAAAAGGACATTCGACCGGTGTGCATGGTGATGATCACAGCAGTTGTGGTTGTGGTGCTTGTGCCAAGGCACCGACGATTTATCAACACATTTCTGAGCGCATCAACGATATCGCATCCCTTGTCAGTCAATTAGGCATTAACGTGACCGACTCGGAGAAAGAGTCCATTGTGCAGCAAGCCAACAATCGCTTAAGTCAAGCGGGCTTTTTTGCGGAAGATAGAGCATCAGTGGTGCAGGCCGCGCAAGACAGTGGTGCGTTGTACGAGGAATTGGTCGGTAAACACAACGAGTTGGGTATTGCCTTGAATACCAAACCGGGTACTACTGTCGATCGTTCCGCGATTCGCGCCAAATACGGTCCGCAATATGATGTTTTCGTTGTCGATGCCTGGGCATTCGGTAATGCGGCCAAAGACATCAATGCATCAGGTAATGAAGCGGACGAGCAGCGTATCGCCAAAGCGATTACATTGCAGAATGTTGCGACAGCATCCATTCTGGGGCACGGTTCGTTACGCATCGTGCCGATCGCATAGCTCTTTAAGGCGTTCATCTCAGGCGCAACATTCAATATGTTTCATTGCGCCTGAGATATTTCTTCTCTTAGTTTGCCTTTTTTTAACTGATTTACATCAAAGCATTTCACCGTCAGGTAGTTTGTAATTTAAGCTATCGCGATCCTTTACGGTGAATTCAAATGACTCAAACAACTACAACTCAAGCAACAACCAGTGCAGCCGCATTCCAGGCGCAATACTGGGTCCGTGATCTGCAAGCCGGCATTATTACCGGTGCAATGGCGATACCTTTATCTGCGGGAATTGCTTTGATGTCGGATTATCCGATTAAAGTTGCTTTGGCGACGGTGGTTTTTGCTTGCTTTATCGGTTGGATCAATGCCTGGTTTCGTCCCGGAAATTATGTCGGTGCACCGGGTGTGGCGGCTGGATTGGCACCGGTATTGGCGTTAGGTGTTGCAACTTTCGGTATGGAAAACATGGCATTTGTCATTTTTCTGACCGCATCAATGCAAGCAGTCATTTGGAAATTCAATCTGCAAAAATACATCCTGATTGCAGTGCCTGAATATCTGGTCGAAGGTTTGCTGGCCGGCGTGGGATTAAAAATCGCCCTCAACTTCCTCGTCATGACCTATGCCATACCGGACAGTCAAGTCACGGAAGTATTCTGGAATGGCGCACGCATTCAAATGGCTGCGATATCGCTGACAGGAATGGCCGTTTTCTTGTATCTGTTCACACGCTTTCAAGCGACTCAACCCGCGATCCCCTATTTCTTTCTGATGATCGCCGGTACGACGTTAGCGCATTTCGTACCGATGCCAATGCTGCACGTTGAAGACGTGCCATTGTCGCTGTCGTTGCCATTACCGCATTTTGACAGTGCGTTAACCTGGCTGTATGTGATCGGTTTTGCCGCCATGCTGGCGATTATCGACGTGATCGAGCAAGTGATGAGCAACGCTGCGATCCAAAAAATCGACCCACTACAGCGCAAGTGCAATACCAACAACAGTTTGTTGGCGATCTGGATCGCCAATATGGGGTCAAGTTTTTTCAACGGCATGACCAATCTCGACGGCCTGGCCAAGAGCACCACCAATAAGCTGGCTGGTGCTTATACCAAATTCTCGGTGCTGGTGGTTGGATTGGTCATTTTATTCTTTGTTTTAAATGCCGAATATTTGGAATATATGCCGAAATTCGCCTTGGCAGTGATCATGATTTTCACCGGCTGGAAAATGATGCTGGGATTGCTGCATGTCGCTCATCAAGGACAATACGCATTGATACTCGCAACTCTATGCGCATTGCTGGTTTATCGGTTGGGTATTTTTGAAGGGTTGCTGCTTGCGTTGGCTGTGCACGGCTTCGTGAATTATGTGGTGCTCTATCACGTGCACGACATCAAAACGGATGCCATCATCAAAAAATATCTCGAGCGATTTTCCATTAAAGGGGGTGCGGATTAGTGTGTTGCGCGAGTTCATATCGTTTCGGCAATTCCCGGATCGCTTCGGCGTTACTGCTGGAAAAAACTTTTTCAGCCGCTTGTTGCCAAGGCAGCCAAACATAATTCAAGTGCTCTCTGGCAGCGATCTTGATCGGCATGGTTCCAGGCACGCATAAATCGAATACGTGCTCGGTATTGAAATAAACATCCGGGCCGTAACGCCAGCGCCATTCTTCATAGATTTCGTAGCGGTTTTGTTTTTGCCAATCGGTCAGGATATAGTCCGTACTAATAAGGCCGGTTTCTTCCGTGACTTCGCGTACCGCAGTTTGATAAAGCGTTTCTCCTGGATCTTGACTGCCGGTTACGGATTGCCAGTAGCCTGGATGATCGGCGCGCTCCAGCAACAATACCTGTAAATCTTCTGTATGAACGACAACCAGCACGGAAACCGGAATTTTATACATGCGGCGGAGTTGATTGCTGCGCTTTCGTTAGCGCCGTTTTGTTATTGTTCCGTGCGCTGGCCCAGGCGAACGGCAATTCGTCCGGTTTTGTCGACCACGGTTTGGGCGATACTCACATATTCGGCAAATTCTCGCGCGTCCTCGTCGGCGATCGGCGTGGCCAGAACGAATTCAGCATGATAGCGCGCTTCTTGTTTTTTACCGATGTCATACAGCAATTCGGCATAAAAAGCGCGAGTGATGACATCCTGCGGAAACAGTTCATGTGCGCGTTTCAAGTGCATCAGCGCTTTGTCATTGCTGCCGAAACTAATCGGAAAACCGGGCAGTTTATGGTACATACGACCAAGTGCCCGGTGTGCACCGGCGTTCTCGTAATGCTCATCCAGTGCCACTACTCTCAGCAGCATGTTTTCCATCGGACGCAGCATGCGTAATGCGTTAAAAACACCGCTATCCTCGGCGATCTTTCCCATCGCCGCCGACTTCCAAAACAATCCGCGTACATCGTTGACATTCAATTTCAATGATTGATCGGCAATCGCAACCGCGTCTTCGAACAATCGCACACGATAATTCGTGTCTGGTTCGAGTTGTGCCTGCATAAACTTCAAACGCGAAAGCTCCGCCAGCGCAGCAGATTCTTGTGCGCCACGAGTTAAATTACTGAACCAATCGATGGTTTCCAGCAGCAATGGCGTATCGGTTGCATATTTCCATACCGCCAATTCGATTTTCTGGGTATTCTCCGGCGTCAACAAGGTTGACGAAGTACCGAACGCAACACCCGGCATTGCCAGAGAAGCAATGACGATTATTTTGCAGATAAAAACATTTATCGTTCGTGACAATTGCACCGTGTTTAATCTCGTGAGCATACTCATATCGTTGCCTTCATCCAAAAGCGTTGATCATGAAGCGGAAGCATAGTCCGGTTTATTATCAATTCAAATGATGAATACAGTAAAAATATAAGCGTTTATCGTTAAATCATCTGTGACAAAACTTGCATCCAAAAGCGTAACCATTATAAAACTACCATATAATAGGCCACTTTTGAATTCACACCGGTCTGATCGTTAATTATTTTTTGATAATTGGCCCGTCGTTTTGTCATGCAACAACACTTCTTAACCTCCCCCGGCAGTTTGATCAAGCATGAAAAGGCTGATGGCTCAGGCGATGCCTTATTTCTGGCACAAACTGCACAACAAACTGCACCCCTTGCGATCATAGCTGCCAACGCGCAGGATGCGCAGCGTCTGCTGGAAGAAATGCCTTTTTTCGCGCCTGCTCTGCGAACCTATTTGCTGCCGGATTGGGAAACCTTGCCTTACGACGTGTTTTCACCGCATCAGGATTTGGTGTCGGAACGGCTTGCCACGCTCTATCAGGTGATGAATGGTTCTTGGGATGTACTGATCGTACCGCTCACCACGGTGCTATACCGCATGCCACCGCGAAATTTTTTGGCGGCGCATACGTTTTTTCTCAAACAGGGAGAAAAACTCGATCTCAATGGACTACGCGGTCAATTGACGCTGGCAGGTTATTCGCATGTCACGCAAGTGTTCTCTCCCGGCGAATACAGCGTGCGCGGCGGCTTGATCGATTTGTACCCGATGGGCAGTCCGCTGCCGTACCGCATCGATCTGATGGACAACGAAATCGACACCATCCGTACCTTCGACGTCGATACTCAGCGCAGCGTGTATCCGGTGAAGGAAATCCGCCTGCTACCGGCACGCGAATTTCCGATCGACGAAGCCGGGCGCAGTTTTTTTCGCGGCAAATTCCGCGAAGCGTTCGAAGGCGACCCGAGTAAACGCAAAATCTACAAAGATATCAGCAAAGGCGTGGTCCCCGCCGGGATCGAATACTATTTGCCGCTGTTTTTCGAGCAAACCGAAACACTGTTCGATTATTTGCCGCAAAACACGTTGCTTTGTTTACATCAAGACGTACGTCCGGTTATCGACGAATTTTGGCACGATACCCAATCACGCTATCAATTGATGCGCGGTGACAGCGATCGACCGTTGCTGCCGCCGACCGAATTGTTTTTGACCAGCGACAGCTTCTTCGGTTTGCTCAAGCCGTATGCGCGTATCGAGATATTGCAAAGCGGGCAGGAAGTTAAAATCACCGGTAACAAAACCAGCTTGCCGCTACCGTCGGTGCAAGTCAACCGGCACGCGGAAAATCCGCTGGAAAAACTGGCGGCGTTTGTCGCGCAATTCAAAATGACCGGTGGACGAGTGCTGTTGCTGGCGGAAAGCCTGGGGAGACGGGAACTGGTCGCCGAATATTTGCAGCAATACGATTTGCATCCCGTGGTTTGCGAGGATTTCGCTGCATTTTTGAGCAGCGACGAACCGTTCATGCTTGGGGTTGCGTCGCTTTATACCGGTTTTATCGATGAATCGAGAAAATTCGCATTCATTACCGAGAATGAATTATATGCGACGCATGTACCTGGCCGTCGCGTGCGCGAATCGCGCAAGTCGGCGACGTCGACTGACAACATTTTGCGCGATTTGTCCGAAATCAAGCCTGGTGATCCGGTGGTGCACGAACAGCACGGCATCGGCCGCTATCTTGGCCTGGTTAGCATGGATGTCGGCGAAGGAAATCCCGGTGAACTGAGTGAATTTCTGGCGTTGGAATACGACGGCGGCGACAAATTGTACGTACCGGTGTCGCAATTGTATTTGATCGGACGCTACAGTGGCGGCGCGCCGGAGTCGGCACCGTTGCACAAGCTCGGTAGTGGCCAGTGGGACAAAGCCAAACGCAAGGCGATGCAACAAGTGCGCGATACCGCGGCGGAATTGTTGAACCTGTACGCCCAGCGTGCCGCACGCGAAGGCCACAAATTTACGTTGCAGCAACACGATTACGAAGCGTTCGCCGAAGGTTTCGGTTTTGAGGAAACCCCTGATCAGGCGGCGGCGATCAAAGCCGTGATCGAAGATTTGACTTCCGGTAAACCGATGGATCGCTTGATTTGCGGCGATGTCGGCTTCGGCAAGACCGAAGTGGCGTTGCGCGCGGCGTTCATTGCCGTCGCCGACGGCAAGCAAGTGGCGGTGTTGGTGCCAACCACGCTGCTCGCGGAGCAACACTTCCAGAATTTCTCCGACCGCTTCGGTCTGATCGCCGATCAATGGCCGGTCAAAATCGCCGAACTGTCCCGCTTCCGTTCCGCCAAGGAGCAAACGCAAGCGATCGCCGGTCTGGCGAAAGGCGAGATCGACATCATCATCGGCACACACAAACTGATCCAGAAAGACGTGCATTTCAAGAATCTGGGGCTGGTGATCATCGACGAGGAGCACCGTTTCGGCGTGCGGCAAAAAGAACAACTGAAGAAACTGCGTGCCGAAGTCGACGTGCTGACGCTGACCGCG
>DJMI01000057.1 GCA_002435335.1 Nitrosomonas sp. UBA6494 | reverse complement strand
GGCAACAAAAATGCGCATTCTTGTTATTGAAGATGAAATCCAATTACTCGATCAGATCCGTAAAAACCTGGAATCCGCGGGTTATATGGTTGATACATGCGGCGACGGCAACGAAGGGTTATTTTTTGCTACAGAATACCCAATCGATGCAGCGATTATTGATATTGGATTACCCGGAAAATCCGGATTGGAAATCATTAAAACACTGCGCGAGCGCGGCAATTTATTGCCGATTCTGATTTTAACTGCGCGCAGCAGTTGGCAGGACAAGGTGCAAGGATTGGAAATGGGGGCAGACGATTATTTGACCAAGCCGTTTCAAATGGAAGAGCTGCAAGCAAGAATCAAAGCGCTGTTGCGCCGCTCCACCGGCATTCCACAAACCATTCTCAAATGTGGCCCTATCGTCATAGACGTTACCGGGCAAACCGTCACCGTCAACAAGCAAGCTGTCGAATTGACCTCATTTGAATATCGCCTGCTGGAAGAACTCATCCGTCACCATGGCGAGGTACTCTCTAAACATACCCTTTCGGATTATCTTTATCCACACGACGAAGATCGGGATAGCAACGTCTTAGAAGTGATGGTTGGTCGCCTGCGCCGCAAGCTGGATCCGGACGGCATATTAAATCCGATCGAAACCCTGCGCGGACGCGGCTACCGTTTCACACTGCCATGCGATAAGCATTCATGAAATCGCTAAGCCAGCGTATTTTATCCATCGTCACGTTGGTGTTGATTGTTTTCACCATCGGCATTGCCTGGGGATTGGATCGAGCTTTCTACGACAGCGCCCGGCTCGGCGTACAAGACAAGTTATTCGCCAAGCTTTTAATGCTTATGGGCGACACCGAAGTAGAGGAATCGGGCGCTCTGGATGTGCCGACCAACTTGCTCGATGCGGAATTCGGTCACGTCAACTCCGATATTTATGCATTCATTATCGATCAAACAGAGACCATTGCGTGGCGCTCAACTTCATCACTCAAAGCGAAAATCCCCGAACTTCGTTTGCTGGAAAAAGGTAAAAAAGAATTCTCGCCTATCATGCTCGACGGCAAGCTTCACTTTAGCTATAGCTACGGCATCGACTGGGAAACAGCGTCTGGCAATTATCCGTTGACCTTTACCGTCATAACCGGTGCGCGACTTTTCGAAGATCAAATTGAGCGATACCGCGAAGATTTATGGGGATGGTTGGCGCTTATGGCGGCATTGCTATTGTCCGCACAAATGCTGATGTTGCGTTGGAGCTTACAGCCATTACGCCAAGTATCGGTAGAGCTTGCCGCGATCGAATCCGGAAAACAGGAAAATGTGAAAGGAAATTATCCCGACGAATTAAAGCTGTTGACTGACAGCATCAATTCCTTGATTAGTCATGAACATAAGCAACAAAAACGCTATCGCAACGGTTTGGCGGATCTGGCACACAGCCTTAAAACACCGCTTGCAATACTTCAAGGCGCGATCAACAGTAACGAAAACGAATCGTTGCGTGGCAAAGCGATTCATGAGCAAATCGAACGCATCGACAACATTATTCAATACCAATTGCGCCGTGCAGCGACTGCCGGCAGTTCGCCAGGCATGGGATTAGTGATGTTGCATCCGCTGGCTGTCAGAATCGTCAATACCGTGCAAAAAGCTTATCGCAACAAACAACCCGAAATCGCAATTGCCATTGACGAAAGCATCGGCTTACGCATCGATGAAGGTGACTTGATGGAATTACTCGGGAATTTGATTGATAATGCATTCAAATGGTGTCGCACACGCATTGAACTCTCAGCACACAATCAGGACAATGATCTGATTATTCAAGTAAAAGATGATGGCCCCGGTATTGATCCCAATCAAATCGCCAGAATATTAGAACGTGGCATTCGTGCCGATCAATCGACTCCAGGGCATGGCATCGGTTTGGCTATCGTACGTGACATCATGCAAGTCTACGAAGGCGCGTTATCGATCGAAAACAACCCAACCGGTGGTGCTTGCGTGACACTGCGGCTAAAGAAAAACAAATAAGCCTTATTACACTTTAAGCAGCGTCCAAATACCAATCGCGACAAAACCGATTCCCGCAATATAGTGTAGGTATTTGACATTAATCGTTTCCGACAGGCTACTCCCTACCAAAACACCTAGTGCAGAAGTTGCGATCAAAGCCAATGAAGCACCGACAAATACCGTCAATTTGCTCACTTCTTTGTCGGCAGCATAAAGCATCGTGGCCAATTGTGTTTTATCTCCCAATTCGGCGATAAACACTGTAATAAAAACCGTCAATAAAATTTTATAATCCATTCTCTCGCAATGGTGATCGCAGTTGCTAAAAAATCACAGCGCCAAGAATATCACATCGCTTACCGATAAAGCGGTAGGTTGTTGCATGACGCCGACAAAAGTAATACTCGCCACATTATCAACGAAGTTCACGACCACATCATCGCCCTGTACATCTATCCCGGTAATATAAGGAGCCAATTGCTCAAAATTCCCGATACCAAGCGCTGTGTTAAAGCCCACTTTATCTAAACCGGGCACAAAATCCTGAAAAATAAAATCGCCTATATTGGTCAGACCAAAAATATCCGAACCTTCGCCACCCAGCATCGTATCGGTACCCAGTTG
>DJMI01000019.1 GCA_002435335.1 Nitrosomonas sp. UBA6494 | reverse complement strand
CATCTTCGGCCACTCGATGGGCGGACACGGTGCACTGACCCTGGCGCTGCGCTACCCCGAACTGTTCCGCTCGGTATCCGCATTCGCACCGGTGTGCGCACCGATACACTGCCCGTGGGGACAAAAAGCATTCCGCAACTATTTAGGCGAAGATCAACAGACCTGGCGCAAATACGACGCCACCGCGCTGATCGAAGACGGTCTCAGAGCACCGGATCTGCTCATCGATCAAGGCTTGAGCGATCAATTTTTAACTGAACAACTGCACCCGCACCGCCTGGAAAACGCCTGCGCCGCAGCCGGGCAGAAACTGACGCTACGCTACCACCAGGACTACGATCACAGTTATTACTTTATCAGTACGTTTATCGGGGAGCATTTGAAATATCACCGGGAGCAACTCGGGTAGTTTCATGCAACATTCCAAGAATGAATTAACGAAAAATATTTTCAATAGATTTATGTTATTAATCATTTTCTTATAACTTGATCATCTCCTAAATCGCGATGTAGGTGAAAAATGGAATTGCCAAAATTCAATGAAACTTTTCTTCCAATACTGGAAGTGCTTAAGGATGGTCAAATTATCAAAGGTCGAGATCTAATTCGCCTTGTTGAAGAACGATTTTATTCTGATTTACCTTCAGATTTATTGGAGCAAACGATAAAGAGCGGAGATCGACTAATTGAAAATAGGATTGCCTGGGGAAAGTCGTACCTTAAAAAAGGTGGATTGGTGCACTATCCACAGCGAGGCTATGTGCAGATAACTGAAAAGGGAAAGCTTACCAAACCAGAAAATGTGTCACTCAATGAGATTCATTCCAATGTCATCACATTCTATGAACCTGAAAGCAAGTCGGCATCAGAAACGGCAATTGATGTAAACGCAAGTCCGCAGGATTTAATTGACTCAGGTTTTGAACAGATTGAGCGAGAGGTAAAGGACGAGTTACTTTCAAGACTTAAATTAATTGATCCTTATGCATTTGAAAAGATAATTCTGATTTTGCTTAAGAAAATGGGATATGGTGATTTTATAGAAACAGCAAAATCTGGTGACGGTGGAATCGATGGAATTATTAACGAAGACCAGCTAGGGCTTGAAAAGATCTATATTCAAGCAAAGCGTTTTACCGAAAATAAAGTTCGTGAAACTGACATACGAAACTTTATTGGAGCCATGAGCGGCGATACGCACAAAGGCATCTTTGTGACAACTTCAACTTTTGACGAAAAGGCAAAAATAAAAGCCAGAGATGCACATCACAAAATAATATTGCTGGATGGATCCAAGTTAGTGGACTTGATGCATAAATTTAATGTAGGAGTTCAGACCAAGATTACTTATGAAATAAAAGCTCTTGATAATGATTTTTTTGACTCTGAAGAAATATAACCGATACAAACGAAATGTAAGGAATCGAAAAAACATACAGAAGGGAAAACCTAAGGGTCGGGTCTTGAAATAATAGTTTCTTTCTAATTAAACCCTCATCATCGCAAATGTGATGCAAATCTTGCAATTGGCGTATTTGGATGGCTAGAGTGGGTTTATAGTGTATTATCCTTTCTAATTAATATATTTTATGATTTAATTTATTAATTACTTTAATGATAAAGGAGTGCCCATATGATCCGCTTATCTGTTTTCTCTGCTTGTTTCTTCGTTGCTTTAACCCATTCTGCTGTTGGTAGCCCATTGGTATCCAGCACTTTCGATAGTGATGCCGATGGCTGGACCGGGATCACAACGGATGGTTCGTCTTCTTGGTCAGTTATCAGTTCTGGTTTAGCTCCTGTTTATAGCGCGGATGGTGTTCCCGATGGTTCCATCGTACTGGCCGATCCGGATACACAATGGAGTTATTTTAGCGCGCCCGGTAAGTTCCTCGGCGATCAAAGCGCTGCTTTCGGTGGTAGTCTGCAATTTGACAGCAGATATGTTATTGCTGGTTCGAGCTATGTTAATGAAGCCGATGTCGTGCTCAAGGGCGCGGGATTAACATTGGTTTACGATATTACCAATAGCTTGCCGGCAACCTGGACTCACTTTGATGTGACGCTTGCAAGCGGCGCCTGGCAGCTATCGGATACTTTCTCTGGAGTTCCTGCGACGGATGCGCAATTGCTCGCGGTTCTTTCCAACCTGGATTCGCTGTGGATCAACGCTGAGCATTTTACCCCGGTTCAGGAAAATATCGCCCTGGATAATGTCAATTTGCTTGCCCCGGTTCCTGAGCCTCAAACTTATGCAATGTTGCTGGCCGGACTCGGTCTCCTTGTTTTTGCTGCGCAACGTGAAAAGAATCGTTCAGCTTGATTAAAGAAATTCCGGATCACGAATCCGGTACCAGCGTTTACAAACGATTGTGTCTTGAATCACACTTTTCTTGAGTGAATTTACATTGCAACCGCACCACGGCAAGCTTTTATAAAGACTTCATGAGGCGTTCGGGCAGGGCATTTGCGCGAGCGAGGACTCATTTTTAACTTCTGCAAGGAGCTGGATTGCATGGTTTTTCGGGCGCATTGGAACTCTTCGGAATGGAAAAATCATTTCTCGACGTTGCGTCCTGCTCTGTAACCGAAAAACGGTATACTTCAGCCCAGTTTAACTGGGTTAATCAGTGTTTTCCCATGTTTTCTAATCAGAGCGCAATGCATCGACCGGATTCAGTTTTGCAGCGTGCATGGCCGGAATAATTCCGGCCATAAGACCGATTATCATTGAAATGAACAAGGCGCTTAATACGTAATCCCAGGGAATATTGACCGGTAGATTGCCGATCAATAATTGGAGCAGCCGCGCAATACCTGCACCGACGATGAGACCGGTCAATCCGCCCAGTGTTGATAGAACGGTTGATTCCAACAAAAACAGGATGCGAATGCGAGCCTGCGTTGCACCTAATGCTGTTAGCAAACCGATTTCTGCTACGCGTTCAGAGACTGCAATATGCATCAACGTAATCATGCCGACTGCGCCGACAATCAATGAAATCCCACCGAGTGCCGCAACAGCGAACTTTAATACATTAAGCACGGTGGATAAGGTACTGAGCATTTGTTGTTGCGGTTTGACGGTGAAATCCTCGCGACCATGCCGGGCAATCAGAATACGGTGAATGTCATCGACGACTGCTTGTATGTTTGCGCCTGGGTGATAGGAAAAATTTATTTCCATAACACCATGACGATTAAACACTTCCAACGCGCGAGCTGTCGGCATGAAAACCGTATCGTCCAGATCAAATCCAAGTACGTTACCTTTTGGGGCCATTACGCCGATAATCCGAAAACGTGAACCGCCAACTTGGAGGATCGCGCCTAGCGGGTTAGTTTCACCGAAAAGCTCAGTGCGTACCTTTGCGCCAAGTACTACGTAAGCACGAGGATTGCGAGGATCATCCTGCGGTAGGAATTGCCCGATCTCCACTGTTATATTGAAGGCATTAGCAAAATCGGGACCTTGACCATATGCCGTAACACGGCGGCTGCGGCCTTGAGCCCGGATTTCCGCGTTACCGACAACACTGGCATTGGTGTATTGTGCATAACGGCTTTGTTTTAGCGCCAAAGCATCTTCTATCGTTAATAGCCGCGCGCTGCCGATAGCGCCTAACGATCCGCCGTGAGTATTGATTTTGCCTGGAGTAATGCTGACGATGTTGGTACCGAACTGCGTGAATTCGGATAATACAAAACGCTGAACGCCATCGCCGATTGCTGTCAGCAGGATGATCGCGGCGATACCAAGCGCGATCCCGGATGCCGATAGCAGAGTACGCAGAGGATGTGCCGTTAGTGAATGAAAAACGAAACGAAGGGTATCAATCGTATTCATCGCTTGCTTAGTGCATTGACTGGATCAAGCCTGGCTGCCCGGCTGGCGGGAAATAGGCTGGCCAAAATGCCTGTGGCTAATGCAACTGCGATTCCTGCCGTCGATGCCCAGATCGGTGACCATGCTGGTAATAATGGATAAGCAATGCGTATCATCCAACTGCCGAATTGTCCAAGAAAAAATCCGAGTATCGCACCAGCCGCCGATAACCATATCGCTTCGGCAAAAAACAAATAGCGGATATTGGCCGATGTGGCGCCGATCGCTTTGAGCAAACCGATTTCCGTTGTGCGTTGCGTAACCGCGATCAACATCACATTCATGATTAAAATACCGGCGACAATCAGACTGATTGCTGCAATTCCTGCGACGGCCAGAGTCATGGTATGTAAAATCCGATCAAAAGTAGCAAGAACAGCATCTTGCGTAATGACCGTAATATCTTCTTCACCATCGTGACTTTGCTTGAGTACCGATAAAACGGCATGCTTCACGGATTCGATTTCGCTATGGTTTTTGGCTTCAATCAAAATTCGAAATAACGATGTGGTGTTGAACAGCGACTGCGCGTGATGAATCGGAATAATGACGATTTCATCGGTGTTGAATCCCATCGATTCTCCTTGCGCTGCGAGAACACCGGAGACGAGAAAGCGGCTATCGTTTAGGCGAATGCGTTGGCCTATGGCTTGGCTGCGAGGAAAAAATTCTTGTGCGATTTTCGCGCCTAAGACGATTTGTGCGCTATTTTCTGAGCCTTGTGCCAGGAAATTGCCTTGCGCCAATTGCATATGGCGGATCGGTATTAAATTGGTATTGCTGCCGAGTACGGTTACTTCGCGCAACCGATTAGCCGCGGAGAGCTCCGCAGCGCCGACATTGAGCGGTGCATAACGTTTGACTTGCGGTATTCTGCCGATTAACTGTGCATCTGCTAGTGTCAAATCACGCGGTGTTTGCCCTAGAATCGCACCAGGAAATGAACCGGCGGTTTCCGCACGTCCAGGCAGAACAACCAGTAAATTGGTGCCGATAGAGGAAAATTGATTGATTATATAATTTCTGGCACCGTCACCGAGTGCAGTCAGTACGACCACAGCGGCAACACCGAGTGCCATTGCCAGAACGATCAGCAGTGAGCGGATACGGTAGCTGAGAACGGTTTTGAAGGAGGTTTGCAGGGTATCAGACAGCGTCATTGGACTGATCCGTCAAAATTTTACCATCGCGCATGCCGATTTGACGGTGTGCACGCGCACCCAATTCACGGTCGTGTGTCACCACGATCAACGTGGTGCCGCGATGATGCAAGTCTTCCAATAATGCCATGACTTCCGAGCCGATTTGGTGATCCAGATTGCCGGTGGGTTCATCCGCCAGAATGACACTGGGTTGCATAACGGTGGCACGCGCAATTGCAACACGTTGGCGTTGTCCACCGGATAATTCGGCCGGGCGATGATTTGCTCGCTGCATTAATTCAAATGCTTGCAATGCTTCTTCGACACGCGATTGCCGTTGTTTTTGCGGGATGCCGCTCAGAATCAACGGCAATTCAATATTTTCAGCAGCGGTCAGGCGCGGTACGAGATGAAACGATTGGAAAACAAAGCCGATTTTCTCACGGCGCACTTGTGCTTGCTCCGTTTCCGATAAATCGATAATCATTCGATTATCCAGCTCGTAACTGCCGCTATCGGGGCGATCAAGCAAACCAATAATGTTTAGCAGCGTGGATTTTCCGGACCCGGAAGGCCCCATGATTGAAACATATTCACCCGACCCGATGTACAAGTTGATGTCGTTTAATGCATGAACAGCCTGATCGCCCATATGGAATGTGCGGGTAATGGCGGTGAGACGGATCATGATTAATGGGATTTGGGATGCACCAGGGCACCCACTTCGATGCCATCTTGATCGAATGAAATCAAGACCCGGTCACCTGCTTGAAGCCCGTTGAGGATTTCGGTAAAACTCCAATTGCTGAGGCCGGTTTCCACTGGTTGCTCGGCTAATCGGTTCTGTGCATCAACAATCCAGACCTTATCGTTCTGACGGATAGCTTGAGTGGGTATGCGTATCACATCTTGCTTGCGAGTGAGAATGACTTCTACATCGGTACTGTAACCGACGAGCAAAACATCAACCGGAATTTGCTCGAAGTCGACTTCGATATCCACGGTGCGTGCCTGTTTTTCAATCTCGGTGACATACGGTGCAATACGGCGGACTTTACCCGGAAAAATCTTTTCTGGCATGGCATCCAACGTGATACGCGCATCTTGTCCTACCTTTATTTTTGGCGCATCGACTTCATCCATCGGGGCCGAAACGTAAAGACAAACATCGTCGATCAGATCAATCGTCGGAGGAGTGGGAATGCCGGGTGGGGAAGGCGTGGTGAATTCCCCCAATTCACCGGAAATCTTTCCGATCACGCCGGAAAAGGGAGCAGTGATAACGGTGCGATCAATACCGGCTTGAGCTACACGAACCTGTGCTTCAGCTCGCTGAATATCGGAGACTGCCGCTTCGCAGCTAGCCTGACGAGAACGGGCATTGGCGAGCGCATCGTCCGCACGTTGCGAGCTGACGAAACCTTGCTCGACCAATTGTTGCACGCGCTGTGATTCGCGTTGCGCATTTTCCGCCAGAATGCAGGTTTCGCGGCGGCGTTGTTGTGCCATCGCAAGCTGCCGCTGCGCCAGTTCGCGTTGTGCTTGCAGATCTTGACTCCAAAGCTCCAGTAAAACCTGGCCTTGCTTGACATGATCGCCTTCTTTGATTCGGATCTGCGCAATCTGCCCACCGGAAATCGGTGCCAGATTAGAACGCTGACAGGATTTGATGGTGCCTGCACGGGTATTAACCACGGTTGCCTCGACATCGCCTCGACTAACGATAACCAGATCGACTTCAATCGACTCTGGTTTTGCACGATACCAGGCGAAAACTGCCAGCAGACAAATCAGAACAATCGAAATCGAGATAAGAAACTTGGGGTCACGTCTTGACATGATGAAACTAACGCTCCCTCTTAATGATTTTACTAACCGTCGAATAATGAATTTTCGTTTCACGAGCAATCGCTGCCATGGTATAACCGTATTCAAGATAAGCGCGTCGAATGGCCCCGTCACGCGCTTGTTTGTCTTTGCAAATAGCAATCGGGAATAGCATCGCCAAGTCAGGCCGATGTGCGAGACGTTGACCGCGTGGCACTTCCTTGATGTCGCGAACTCCCGCCAGCAAAGGCTGCAGTTGCTCGACAAANNCACAGTTGCCGGATAACTGCTCCACAGATAGCGGTTGATATCCGTTACCATGTTGGCTCGCACCGGATTCAGTACGATATACCGGCACAGTTCCAACAAATAACTCTCCCGTTCTACCAAAATAGCCTTAAACCGTCCTTGGAACAAATGGCCGACACGCGCATGGCGGCGGTTGAAACGTTGGGTGTATACGCCATTGACCTGACGCATACCCTGTGAAAGATTGCCATCCGGCGTTTCGATGAGCAAGTGATAATGGTTGTCCATGAGACAATAGGCATGGCATAGCCAGCCAAAGTTGCTAACGACCTCCGCTAGAACGGCAAGAAACAACAGCTTATCTTCATCGTCTAAAAAAATAGCCTCTCGCGCATTGCCGCGAGCGGTTATGTGATAGATTGCACCGGGGAATTCAAGGCGGAGTGGACGGGACATGGGAGAAGGGTAGCTCAGTGATTGCAATATGTCAAGACTTGACCCCTTTGTGTCGAGAGTGTAAGAACTTTTGT
>DJMI01000020.1 GCA_002435335.1 Nitrosomonas sp. UBA6494 | reverse complement strand
CCATTCTGTCCGTTTCATCTCTTGCCCTCCTTGGGCTAAGATAATCCGGACAGATCTTGTGCTACAAACACGGACAGTTTATTTGTTCTCTACAATACCATTTACTAGGGCTATAGTTACTCAAACTACCGGGATTCGTGATTGAAATGACTCCTATGTTGGCAAAATCTACCGAATTTTCTGCAGAAGCATCAATGGTGATCGTCGAATCCAAAGGATTTGGGTTAGGTGAAATTTGTTGCGCATTGACATAAGCAGGGATGCCGATCAGCGTGCTGACTATGAAAGTGCAAATATTTGAGCGGTTCATAAGCTTCCTTTTCAGGGTATTCAGGGGCTTTGTGAGTACTATTTCGTATGAATAGTACTACAAGTTCTAGAACAAAATAATCAATCTTGTGTATATGCAACTTGCCGGGTACCTTAATTCTATATCTTTAATTCTCAGTTTCCGGGTTTTTCCATTAAACGAGTGGCTAGTGCATTCGCAAGCGCTTTTCTGTCACGAGGGACCATTGAGATACCGGCTTCTTCCAGAGCGGCATCCAGCAGTTTTTGTATCGGTGTAGAGCGCTTTGGTTGGCGTTGTATGACTGCTGGGCGTAGTGTTACAACTTCAGTCAATGTTGGTATGGTTTCAATTGCTGCATCAGACGAGTCAATTCTTTTGTCTACAGTTGCAAGGATGGTGGATTTGGTTTTTTTTGTTGGGCCGGCTAATTTGCCTTGGTTTTGATATTTTTTCAGCAAGCCGTCGAATTTCTCAAGTATTTCGCTATCGTCAATATCGGAATCGGAAGGTGGAATTTTGTCGCTCATGATCTTGAAATGATAACTTACTAATCGATTTACGAATCAAGTCGGTAATGGTGGATGTCTAATCCTGCATTTTTGTAACAACGGTAACGTTCACGTGCTGCTGATTTATCTTCGTCCGTAGTATCGGTAATTTCAATTATTTTGTTAAATTCACCGAAACAAGGGGGGAGTTGATGATGCAAGTTGAGCAATACATCGAAAGTCGTATCAGCTTCAATTATTCGGTTACTCAAAATAACGGGAGTTTGTTCAACCAGGGATATTTCATCGTCGTTACGGCAGTGCGGAATAAAGCTGGTGGCTGAAAATGTCCAAAGTAATTGATCTAATTTTTCTATCAAGGATTGATCAGGTGTGTAAACGAGCACACGAAGACCTTGTTGCACTGCTTTAGCGCAAAGGCGGCAAACGGTTGTCAATTTGTTAACGGATCCCGAGTAGAAATTGATTTGGGTCATGATTGCACGCGAGCGCCGATTAACTCAATTTTTAGAGATACTTTCAAATAGCAAAAGTTATCGGCGCCAACATCGGAAATTAACCCACTGATTTAGCTTGAGAAATCAAAAAATGTGTCAGTAGCGGTACCGGTCGCCCGGTTGATCCTTTTTCTTTGCCTGATTTCCAAGCAGTGCCGGCAATATCGAGGTGCGCCCAAGGGTATTTTTTAGTAAAGCGCGACAAGAAGCATGCGGCGGTAATGGTGCCGGCAGCACGTCCGCCAATGTTGGCCATATCGGCAAAGTTACTTTTCAACAGATCCTGATATTCATCCCACAGTGGCAATTGCCATGCACGATCACCTGCTTGCTCGCCGGCTGCCAGCAAGGCCTGGGCAAGTTTATCGTCATTGCTGAGCAAACCGCTGACGAAGTTGCCTAGTGCAATAACGCAAGCACCGGTCAGTGTGGCAATATCGATCACCATTTTGGGATCGTAGCGTTCTGCATAAGTCAGGGCATCGCACAATATCAGTCGACCTTCAGCATCAGTGTTGAGAATCTCTATGGTCTGACCCGACAAGCTTTTAACCACATCGCCGGGTTTGGTTGCTTTGCCGCCCGGCATATTTTCCGTTGCAGGAATGATGCCGACAACGTTAAGCGGTAACTTCAATTCGGCAACTGCTTGCAACGTGCCAAAAACGCTGGCGGCTCCGCTCATGTCGAATTTCATTTCGTCCATNNGATGCCGCCGGTATCGAAGGTGACTCCTTTGCCTACCAGTACGAACGGATTATCTTTCTTGCTTAAACCTTGATACTCCAAAACGATCAGCTTGGCAGGTTGATCGCTGCCTTGTGCGACGGATAGCAGTGACCCCATTCCCAGTTTTTCCATGTCCTTTTCTTCCAGAACATTAACTTTGAGTTTGTGTGTTTTGGCGAGATCTTTGGCTTGTTTCGCCAAGTAAGCTGGCGTGCATATGTTGGGTGCCAGGTTGCCCAAGTCTTTGGTGAGCTTCATGCCGTGCGCAATCGCTATTCCTTGTTGTAAGGATTCTTCGCATGCCGCCAATTCAGCGCGGTTATCGATGCATAGCGTCAATTTTTTCAGATTGGTCGATTCCGCATCCGGTTTGCTTTTCAATTGATCAAACCGGTACTGATGATTGCCGGCGGTAATCACCGTCTGCATCACTTTCCATGCCATGTTACGGTTATTAAGCGGATAATCCGGTAAGAACAACATCGCATCGGCAACTGCTGTTTTTTGGAGCGTGTTCAAAGCGGCAGTTATTGTCGAAAGATAGGTTTTTTCCTTGAATTCTTGTTCCTTTCCCAAACCGATCAGTAAAATTCTTTTGAACAAGGTTCCGGGAACGTTGTGCAACAATAGCGATGTATTGGATTTGCCTTCCATATCGCCGCTGGCGAGGATATTTTTTAGATAGCCTTGCGAGATTTTGTCGAGAATTTTTGCCGACTCCGTCATTTTTCTCGTTTCAAAAATGCCGACAATCGCGCAGGCGCCGCGTTGTTTTTCTGCTGTTGCAACTTTAAGTACAAAATCCACCATTCACCCCTTAGTCAATATTTCTTGAATAAAACCATAAGCATTTTGCTTATCCAGTCGCTATCTTATGGATTACTCTTGCTTAAATCAAATCACAATGATTGGTGTCCTGGAATTATTTGACATAAGAAAAGAAAATTTGCATACCATAAAGCTCTGTGATGTAAGATAATTCCTTCAGGCAAAAGTGAATATCTTAGAATGG
>DJMI01000107.1 GCA_002435335.1 Nitrosomonas sp. UBA6494 | reverse complement strand
ACAGTTTATTTGTTCTCTACACTCCAATTAGCAAAGAATTGTCTTTGCAATGAAGTTACCGTATGATATTTAGGAATTATTATGGGTATTTAATTGCATGCCAATTGGACAATTTTAGATGTTATGTTACTTAATAAATGAGCATCGAGAACCATCGGCGTTGTCACCTTAATGATGTCAATAATCGATTCGTTACTTGTTTTCTGACATGCAACGACCGATTCACAACTGTTTTATCATAGACTTGTTAAGGAATTTGCAAATAAACCGATAATATCCGTGTTTCCTCGGTTATTACGAAAAGCCTAAATAACTTACTCATTTGAGTGAGTAAATTTTGATATCTTTTTACGTGATTTAATATTTTTTCCATCGATAACGAAAAGAGCGCCATCATGAATAAACCGGTAAATATTAGCTTCATTGCCTTGATCATTACGAGTCTGTTATTTTTTTCAAATAGCGTTATTTCAGCAACGATTGATACCGGTTCGGGAGGGGCTACGGGATCAGGCGGATCTTCCGGCGGTGGCGAAACAACGCCCAAGAAAAGCACGCTGGAACTGGTCATGACAGTAATCAAAAACGAAAAACTCGAAGTGACTGGCAATCTTTTCGGTGGCGCAGAAGGCGCTAACATTTCGCTTAAATTGAACGATAGCCCCGCCGGAAATTACGGTTATCTGGATATATCGGCCGATGGCGCATTTCGCTATGCAATTAAAAACGACTTGCCTCAAGTGCAGGCGCTGGGATTGAATGATTTGGCCACCGATATTTTTCATTATCAATTTACCGATTCGAATTCTTTCACTGTCAACGGCACATTGACTATCTATATTCTCGGAAATCCTTCCGTGTCTTACGATAATGTTGAAATTGAATTCAATAACACATCCGCAACCGCCACCGCGCTTCATGCAGGCAGCTCGTCACAACTAGGACAATATATGCGCGGACAATTAACCACGTCGAGCGATAGAGATTGGTATGTCCTCAACAGTTTAGGCAATGAGATTATTTCTTTGGAGCTTTGCCCTGAAGGTTCTCAATGTATGGATGAAAAAGCATGGGTTATGTATGTATTTGATGCCGATAAACTCAAAGCGCAAAATGATGAATTCGAAACATTCACACTTTACCGTTATGTGCAACAAACGGGAGAAATACTTGATTCAGTAGCAGCCGATCATATGTACTTATTACTTAACAAAGAAAAATTTGCCAAGAGCTTGATCGGCTTGATTGATCCTTGTTTTGGCGACAAAAGAACATTGGATATCGGAGTTGGCGAAGAAGCCAAAACATATTATGTGGCCATCACAACCCCTCTGGTCAGAAAGGATCCCGGCGAGCCGTGTGGCTCTGGTGATGTAGTGCGAGAACAGGAAATCCCCTTGGGAGCGAATAACACTATCATTCAGGAATACTTGACCGCACAATACTCAGACGATCAATATTTCTTCAGGGTCACTCGCACCGGTGCCGATCCTTTTGCGATCATCCAGTCATCCAATTCGACATTCGATTCGAGCGGGAAAGTTGTAAATGTTCCGCAAATGAGAATTAACGATCAACTCTATTCATTGAATCTAAAGCAACTCAATAACGTTTCTAATAACGACATAATGACTTTCAACCTCGAATCGTACGATTTACTGAATACTCCATTAACATCAGATCCTTATTTGCCGACATACAATCCGGCCAATAACATTGTCAAAATCCCGCAAGTAGTTGTTGATGGCGGAGCGGCTTACACAGTTGAATTACTCTACTTGCCAGCAAGTAATACTTTGCAAGTGCTGAGAGCGATTCCGTTGAATCAATAAAATAACTTTCATTTCACTGTTTAGCCAGAGAGGGCTTTAAATGAAAACGTTTGTAAATTCTTCTTTAATCTTAGCGATACTGTTTTTCTCTTCCCAAGTTTCTGCTGCAGAGAGCAATTTCAATCGCTCGGCCGATAAGCTTTTATACGGTATCGCGAATGTAGCCACCGGAATCCTCGAGGTGCCTAAAAATGTTATTTTATATTCTCAAAATAACAACCCAGTTTATGGAATAACTGCAGGAACATTAGCGGGAATTATGCATACAGTAGGACGCACCGCCTTAGGCGTGCTGGATATTGCAACTTTCCTCGTTCCAACTCAACCCTCAGTTAAGCCAAGTCCTATTTGGAAGGATTTTTCGATTGAAACTTCTTATTAGGAAGCGATTCGGCAATACCCATTGATTGCGAGCGACACAACTAAGTGAGATACCGCCTCGTTCAAGTTGTGCAAATTTTCTAGCTATGGCAAACCTGAATTGCTTCCTGAGTGATTACCGGGATAAGATAGTGACATTTTTACTTTATTTATAGTACATTTGTACTAAATCTGTACTAAGAACACATAGAATAATTTGCGAAGTGGGAAGTGCGTTGAAAGAAAAAGTAGATGGAATTAAAGCAAGGGCTAAAGCAGATTTTATTTTTCAGTGTGCATGCCATGCGGTAATCTCCCAACCTGCCGAACAGATCATAAAACCCTTAAATCCATTGACTAAGATAAATTGATGACACCTTCTCATAATTTGATTTCAGAGAAAAAAATTCCAGTGCGCGAACGCTTGATTTTTGCGCTTGACGTTCCCACGGCTGCGGAAGCCAAAGCGTTGGTTGAAATCCTCGGTGATTCAGTCTGCTTCTATAAAGTCGGGCTCGAGCTGTTCATGGACGGGCATTATTTCGAGCTGGTCGATTGGTTGATTGCACGCAACAAAAAAGTGTTCGTCGATTTGAAGTTTTTCGATGTTGCCGAAACTGTTCGTCGTGCTGTCAGCCGTTTGAAAGACATCGGAGCGTCGTTTGCAACGGTGCATCCGGTCAATGACGATATGTTGCGGGCTGTGGCCGAAGAAAAGGGGGCATTGAAAATTTTGGTGGTAACGGTGCTGACCAGTTTATCGCAAGATGACGCGTGGGACTTAGGCTTCGATTGCAATGTTGAGGATTTGGTTTTGTCGCGAGCGCGGCGTGCCATCGAACTTGGTTGCGATGGCGTCATTTCTTCCGGATTGGAAGTGCCGAAGCTACGGGAACGGTTGGGCAATCAATTTTTGGTGGTTTCACCCGGCATCCGTCCCGTCGATAACCGACTGACCGACGATCAGAAGCGGGTGGTCGATGTTAAGCAAGCGTTTCTGAACGGCGCTGATTATATCGTTGTTGGCAGGCCGATACGCAATGCCGCCGATCCGCGCCAGGCCGCTGAGGATATCCAAGCAACCATTGCAGCGGTATTTAATAAAAACGGCTAATTTCTTCCGCGTTTGCGAGTGTGATATTTCTCCAGCCAGCGTAGCAGCCAATCCGGCGTATGCGCTCGCTTCCATTCTCCGGCAACATACTTGTTTGCTTCTGACCAGGTGGGGTAGGTATGAATGGTCGACAGGATTTTATTCAATCCCAAGCCATGTTTCATCGCCAGCACGAATTCAGCCAATAAATCTCCGGCATGACGGCTTACGATGCAAACACCCAAAATGCGATCTTTGCCCGGTACTGTCAGTACTTTGATGAAACCGTTTGCCGCTTCGTCGGTGATAGCTCGATCCAGTTCCTTAAGATCAAACCGAGTGATTTCGTAGGCGATATTGCGCGCTTTAGCATCGGTTTCCGATAAACCGACGCAAGCTATTTCAGGATCGGTGAATGTCGTTCGTGGAATCGCCGAATAATCCACCTTGAAGCGCTTTACACTACCGAATAATGCGTTGACGGATGCATACCAAGCTTGATGCGAGGCTGTGTTCGTGAATTGATAAGGCCCTGCGACATCGCCGCAGGCGTAGATGTTAGGAAAAAGGGTTTGTAGCCAAGCATCGGTTTCTATAGTTTGTTGTGACGATATCGGGATGCCAAGTTCTTCCAAACCGAAACCTTCGGTGTGCGCAATCCGTCCCACA
This sequence comes from Nitrosomonas sp. UBA6494, assembly GCA_002435335.1. Lineage (GTDB taxonomy): Bacteria > Pseudomonadota > Gammaproteobacteria > Burkholderiales > Nitrosomonadaceae > Nitrosomonas. Next base: position 4,605 of record DJMI01000107.1, on the reverse strand, counting down.
GCGCATAACAATGCGTCAAACGGCAATCGGATTTCGTCATCGGTTTGAGTGCGCACATATAAAAATTGCGCATCGCCGTCAATCTCGCAGCGTAAAGTTTCGGTGTGGGTTAATATCGTTACACCATCGGCGAGCAAGGATGCTTTGACCGAAGCAACCGCATCTTCATCTTCGCGCGGTAGGCAATCGCTTCGCACAATCATTGTTACTTCGCAATCCAAACGGGCAAACGCTTGTGCCAGTTCACAACCGATCGGTCCGCCGCCCAGTACGATCAAGCGCTGCGGCCGCTCGGTTAAATTCCAAATGGTATCGGAGGTGTAATAACGCACCGCTTCCAATCCGGGAATTTTCGGAACCAAGGGCCTGGCGCCGGTGGCAATGACGATGGCGCGTGTAGTCAGTACTTGCCCGTTGACTTCGACCGACCAAGGCGAAGTGAGCACCGCCTTGCCATGTGCTACTTCTACACCTAGACGAGTATACCGTTCGACCGAATCGTGGGGCGCCACGGTTTCGATTACTCGCCGCACGCGTGTCATGACGTCGGCAAAATCGTACTCGGCATGCGCTTGCCGGATGCCCAGCGCCGCAGCGTTTTTAATCTCATGCACCAAACCGGCGCTGCGAATCAACGCCTTGGATGGCACGCAACCATAATTCAAGCAATCGCCACCCATTTTATGGTTTTCGATCAACGTTACTTTGGCGCGGACTGCGGCGGCGATATACGCACTGACCAATCCGGCGGCGCCGGCGCCGATCACGATCAAATTACGGTCGAATTGCGTAGGCTTCGACCAAAGAGCGTACAAGCGGCGGTTCTGGATTTGCCACAGTGCCTTACGTGCCAGCCATGGAAAAAGCGCCAATGCGAGAAACGAAGCCAACAATGAGAGAGACATTACGTCGCTAAGATGTGAAATGCCGGTCAATTGCGTGCCAGCGTTCACATACACCACGGTTCCAGCAAACATGCCGATCAAACTGATCCAAAAAAATGTAACGCTTCGCATTGCTGTCAATCCCATCAACAGATTGATCAGGAAAAACGGAAAAACCGGGACGAGCCGCAGTGAAAACAAATAAAACGCGCCGTCGCGTTCGAGTCCTTTATTGATGGATTCCAGGCGATCACTGAAGCGTCGTTGCACCTCATCGCGAAACACGTAGCGTGCTGCCCAGAACGCAAGCGTCGCTCCAATGGTTGCGGCAAACAATACTACCGGCACGCCGATCCATAGTCCGAACACTGCACCACCGGCCAGCGTCATGACGGTTGCGCCGGGGAGTGATAGAGCCGCCATCACGATATACGCTGCAGCATAACCACCAATCACACGCAGCGGTTCCGCAGCATAGACTTGCTGCAAAGCTTCGCGGTGCAGCTTGAGTGATTCCAAGGTAAAGAATCGCCCTAAATCAAAAGCGAAAAACAATCCGATCGACAAGCTGGCAAGAATCAGTATCCACCAGCGCTGTTTCATCGTTAACGTTTCATTTCGCTGCACGATGCGCCAAAACGGAAGCAGCTATAGCAGCGGTGGTGTTTCATGCTTACCGGTTGTTGTAGGCTTTCGCGCAGCGTACTGCCGAGTTCGTAATCGGTGTCGTCGTCGACCAGCGTGCAGGCGTAGATTTTGCATGTGCCTTTGCTCTTGACCACCATGCGGCTGAATGCGCACATGAATTCGCGGCGAGTGGTTTCGGTTTGATAATCCACCATACAACTTGTGGTAATTTGCGGAGCGGGAACAGTGACGCCGGGTAAATGGAATTCGGGAAATTCAATCCGGGGAATATTTTCCGGTAACCCTGCAGCTTGAAAAACCTCTGCATAGCCGCTTGCGATTTGATTGGCAGTGAGTCCGCTAATGGATTGGCTGGCAATCGAGATATTAAAACCCATTCCATATAAAGCGTGTAGACCTTGCAGCGCCAGAGCAAACATGCCTTCACTGCGCCCTTTGTCATGCACATCTGCGGCAAAATGATCTAAGCTGACGCGAAAATGCAGTTGATTCGAACGGTTGCGCAACGAATGCAATTGCTCAAGCCGCTTCAGCAGGGGTTCAGTGGCGTTGGTCAGCACCATGCAAGGGCGTTGTTGTAACGCGTAGTCGAGTATCCTTATCAAATCTTTATTGACGAATGGCTCTCCACCGGTAAACGAAAATTGCTTAACGCCGAGTGTCAGTGCTTCGTCGATATAGGGTTTTGCATCGTCGAAGCGCAGAAGATTCAAACGGTCGTCACCGGGTTTGGAGCCTTCCAGGCAAAAAGGGCAAGCTAAATTGCATGCAGTGCCGGTATGAAACCACAATTCTTCTAGTGCATGCGCTTGAATAAAACCGCGTGGTTTGCCATCGGACGTCACGTGCCACTGTTTAGAGCGAGTACGTTGGCCGGCGGTATCGGGTGCAACAATCGAATTCATCGCTAACAACATCCACCTTTCTGTTCGCTATTGCCGGTATTGCTATCGGTGAATGGGATACCCATGCCGCAACCGGGAAAAATACCGAAGTGTTGCTCGAAATTGCCATAAAATTCAAAATGTTTGAAAAAACGCGTATCGTGCAGCATGCGCCAGGTATTGCCGCATACCGGGAAATGCTTTCCCGTTTCGATGAAGTGATGTTTGTCCAAACGCAAAGCATGGCGGTGATGCGGTATCGTACCTCGATACACAACCGATTGTCCGTGATCTTCACACGCCAACTCCAAATCGTGCAATTTGAAGAGTCGGTAGGTTGCCGAAAAGAAGCGGATATTGCCGGTTTTCTCAACCAATTCCGGATTTTCGATGCTGATCGGGCGATCATCGACCAAACGTGGATCGATAAAACCCTGTTTGCGTGCCAGCGGCAAAAAATCGTTCCAATACAGAGCACCACTCAGGCATTCACCGTACAGTACCGGGTCTTGTGTCAATGCGGCGGGGATGCGGCGATCGCTGTAGACATCGGAAAAATATAACTCACCTCCAGGTTTCAGCACACGGAATGCTTCACGTAATACCGATGCTTTGTCCGGCGCCAGATTGACGACGCAATTCGATACGATCAAATCGATGCTGTTGTCCGCTAGATCCAACTCATGCAAGCGTTCGATGTAACCGTGCAAGAAACGGACGTTGCTGTGCTTATAGCCAAATGCTTTCTGATGATATTTTTCGTGTTTGCGCGCTACCGCCAATTGCTCTTCGGTCATATCGACGCCGATCACCCGGCCTTTTTCGCCAACCAATTGTGCTAGCACATAAACATCGCGACCGGCGCCGCAACCCAGATCAAGGACCGTTAATCCTTCCAGCGCTTCGGGTGAGATCAGGCCGCAACCGTAATAGCGTGTCAGTACGTCTTCATGTAAGCGCGCCAGCAAAGGCTTCACGTAATGTGGCAGTTCGGCGTTGCTACAACACGCACTGGTTTGAAGGTCGTGCGTGCCGGTTAGTGTTTCACCGTAATATTTTTGAACCGCATCCTGCATGCTATTCCTTTCATTTGAATAATTGACAGCATTATGGCATTCAAATGCGATTTTTAGAACGGTATTGTTTGGCCAATACATCTGGCGAAGCACCGCAGATGAATCGCAGCGCCAGAATCCGGTTTTTCCAAGTTCGATGCCACCAACCGTCGCGTTGCCAGCGACGCGAATCGACATAAATCGGCTCGATTAATGGCAAAAAATTACCTACACGTCTTGCTGCACGCACGAGTGATACTTCTTCAAATAACGGCCACGGAGCATGGCCACCGCATTGTTGATATATCGACCGCAACATGAATATTCCTTGATCGCCATAAGGTATGCCACCTAGGCGGCAACGTAGCGCTATTGCGTATTCCAATAGTGATGAAGGCCATGCAAGGGGTGCGGCAAAACGAAAACGAAAATAACCGCCCAAGGCTCCGCTGGCGATTGCCGCTGTTATGGCAGTGAATGCTTTATCCGTCAATTGAGCATCCGCATGTAAAAACCACAATACATCACCCTGCGCCTTTTCAGCTCCGGCGAGCAATTGCCGTCCGCGATTGATTTCATCGGTGATGTGTATCGCCTGAAACCGATTGCAGATTTCAACGCATTGCTCATTATTGGCGGCATCGACTACGATAATTTCTGTCGCGGCAGGCGATAATTGCCGCAACTGGGCTAGTAAATGGACTAGCTTACCTTCATCGTGATAGCAAGGGATAATGATGCTGAATTTAAGATGCTTCTGATGCATATAAACACCTATTATATTATATATAAATTATTTGATGCGTCTATATTTTTTGCTCACATTGCGTCTTTTTTAAGTATCTGAGTTTTTATAGGCGCGCTAAACGTTAATGTATATGACTTAAAGGCGAAATACTCAAAAGTTTTTTTAGTTTCGTAATTTGTTCAAGCGTACTATCAATCCCACTCAACGTAGCCAATCAGCATTTCATTTTTTCTATTGTATAAAAGGATATTCTCATACCAAAACTCCGAAGAATAGCAATCACTACAGTATTTAAGACAATTTAGACATAGGTCAACATCAAATTGTCTGATTTTTCTTTTTAGATGCTTCTTTATTGCAACCTCTACTTTAGACTTTCACGCCTC
>DJMI01000061.1 GCA_002435335.1 Nitrosomonas sp. UBA6494 | reverse complement strand
AATCATGATATTTGTTTATTCACGATGGGGATTGATAGGGCTGGCAATTGTTATTTCTTTGATATTAACAGCCTGCAACAGTGAACCTAAAGAAAAAAAATCGGGACAAGCGATAGCTAGCGTGAATGGCAAGGAAATTACCATGTTGCAACTCAATGATGAATTGAGAAGAGCTAACATCAGAGCGGATCAATACGAAACTGCAAACAAGCAGCTATTGGAATCCTTGATTGCTCGCCAATTAATTGTCGATGAAGCGATCCGTAACAAGCTTGATCGTACCCCGGAAGTAATGCAAGCTCGGGAGCGCGCAACTGCACAGATAATTGCACAGTCATATGTTCAAGGTATTTTGGCTAAAATTCCAAAACCGAGTGCGACGGAAGTTGAAGAATACTACCGACTACACCCGGAAATTTTTCAGCAACGAAAACAATTTGATTTATCGGTTGTGAGACTTGCCGCAGGCGATTTTACTGAAGAGGTAAAAAAAATTAGTGATGCGGCAAAATCTCTTGACGAAGTTGTTACTTGGCTAGATAAACAAAAGATACCTTATAACCGAAGCTTGTCATCGCGAAGCACTACCGATCTTCCAATGGAAATAGCTAAAGCGTTTCAAGAGAAAGAAAAAGGGACGATTTTTATCGTTAATGAGCAAGGAAATAGTTTATTGATGTCGGTTATTAACATTTCCAATGCACCCATTTCTTTAGTCGCTGCAACACCACAAATTGAACGATTTTTATTGAATAAAAAACAAAAAGAAGCCAGTGAAGCAGAAATAGCGCGGTTGAGAGCTGCATCTAAGATTGAATATCTTGGTTCTATTAGCGCTGAAAATAAACCGAACAAAGCAATGACCAAAATTGAGGATTCAACAATATCGGATTCCGAAACTAAAGATGGTCTAAATTTAGTCGAGCCCAATTTAGAAGGGGGGATCGAACGAGGTATTATGGGGTTAAAATAGTTATGCGACAAACACTTAGCATAAAAGTGGCCTCAATTTAAAATAGGTTGGTGCATATGAAAAATGTAAAGCAAAAGATAAGATTCTTAGTAATAATTTTTGCATTTCTTTCCACAGCTTTTCTTAGTAATGCAAAAGCTGCGGATTATCGAGGGAACATTCTTGGGCCAGGAGATATCGTAAAGATTGTTGTTTACGGTCACCCGGATATGTCAACTGAGGTAAAAGTCAATGAAAATGGGAATATAACCTTTCCATTGCTTGGTGAAGTTATGGTAGATGGATTAACCTCCGTTGAAGCGGAAAGAAAATTGGAGGATTTATTGCGTAGCAGGGATATTTTGCGTAAACCACAGATAAATATCCTCACTGCTTCTTTGCAAAGTCAAATGGTGTCTGTACTAGGTAGTGTACGAAATCAAGGACGCTATCCAATTGAAGGCAAACGTAGTTTGAGCGAGGTTCTTGCTATGGCGGGGGGTATTTTACCGGAAGGTGGAGATACTGTAATTGTAATTCGGTCAGATGGAAACAAATATACAAAGGAAGTAATAGATTTTCTGGAAATGATTCGAACTGGAACGCTCGATCGTAATTTAAATGTGCGAAGTGACGATCTTATTTATGTCGAGCGATCACCTCGGTTTTATATCTACGGTGAGGTGCAGCGTGCCGGAACCTATAAACTTGAGCGCAACATGACGGTAATTCAGGCACTATCAACGGGCGGCGGATTAACTGTACGCGGTACAGAGCGTGGTTTAAGAATTCAGCGCCGAGATGCCGGTGGAAATATGCAAATACTTACAGTGAAAGCAAGTGATTTAGTGCAACCTGACGATGTGATTTTTATAAAAGAAAGTTTGTTTTAATTGACACGTATTCAAAATTGAAAAAAATTTTTCAAAAAAATAGCAAAGTCTGCATATTTCGTAAATTGGGATGACAACTATGAATTCTTCGCGTATTTTCCTAATCTTATTGGCGCGCTATAGAATTATCTTATTTACATTGATAGTTACAATATTAACTACATTAGTGATAAGCTTGTTATTGCCAAAAAGTTATAAATCAACAGCAACCTTATTGTTATCTCACAAAGGTGCTGACCCGGTTACTGGAGCGATCCTTCCTGGCCCATTAATATCAGGCTATATGCCAACTCAATTAGATGTCATTAAGAGTACGCGCACTGCATTAATGGTTGTGGATCAACTAAAACTTGATCAAAATGAAAGCGCGAAACAAATTTATGAGAATAGTAATAGTGATTTGCCGCTGCGAGATTGGTTATCAGCATTGCTACTTAAGAATTTGGATGTTGAAACAACAAGAGATAGTAGTGTAATCGGCATTAGCTACAAAGGCACGGATCCATTGTTTGCTGCCACAATTGCCAATGCTTTTGCAAATGCTTACCAAGAAATTAACATTCGTTTGACTGTAGAGCCTTCTCAAAAGGCGGCCGCATACTTTACTGAACAATTGAATGCGCTGCGTGATAAATTAGAAGCGGCTAAAGGAAAATTGTCACAATATCAACACGAAAAAGGAATTTTGGATGTTGATGCACGGCTTGATATTGAGACTCGCCGGCTCAATGATCTTTCAAGTCAACTTGTTATTGCACAAGCTGAGATCATGGGGGCATCGGATACAAACAATTCCAAATCCGAGCGTGATCGTGCAGCTGTAATGAGAGATACAATAGTTAATAGTCTAAAATTGAACTTGGCTCAAGCGGAATCTAGGTTTTCTGAACTTTCACAAAAAGTTGGACGAAATCATCCGAGTTATGACAGTGCAAAAAGCGAAGTTGAGCAACTAAGAACAGAGTTACAAAAGAGTATAAAAGAAGCGACTAATACTGCTGTCAACCGAGTATCAGAGATTAGATCTGCATTGGAAGAACAGAGAGAAAAGGTTTCAGCTCTTAATCAAGCTCGTGATGAACTTAATCTTTTAGCCAGAGATGTGGAAGGCGCACAACAAGCCTACAATAGTGCGATGCTGCGTCTGAATCAGACAAGTCTGGAAGGACAATCCAATTTATCAGGTGTGTCGATGCTGGATTTCGCTAAAGTTCCAGATAAACCAGACAGTCCTAAAATATTTTTAAATTTGGTTCTGTCGCTGATTTTGGGTACTCTACTTGGCTTAGGTTTCGGGCTACTTGTGGAAATGATCGATAGAAGAATTCGCTGTGCAGAAGATTTAATCGATTCTCTTCAAGTACCGGTGCTTGGAGTAATTAAGCAAGGAATCTCAAATCAGAAAAGTGAGAAACGCTTGCCGTTAGTATGGCCGCGTTTGCTTGGTAAGCAATAAACTAGAGAGATCAAAATGAGTATTTTGGTTTTTAAGAAAATAATAATGGCTGTGGTATTAATGTAATAATAATGAATAATACAATATCTCCACGAAAATTTAGTATTGGGCATATGCTACTTGACATGGGTAAGATAACACCTGTCGAGGCTGAACGTATTTTGCTGCTCCAGAAAGAAAGCGGTTTGCGGTTTGGTGACGCTGCTTTAAAACTGGGTTTTATTACAGAGGAGGATATTCGGTTAGTCTTGGCGCAACAATTTGACTATCCCTATCTTTTACCCGGCCAAGGGAATTACTCTCCTGATTTAGTAGTGGCTTATCAGCCATTTGGTTCTCAAGTCGAGGTTTTTCGCGCAGTCCGGAGTCAGTTAATGCTGCGTTGGTTTACCTCTGGACATAAAGCATTAGCAATTGTTGGATATAATCAGGGGGATGGTGTTAGTCTTTTTGCAGCAAATTTGGCTGTGGTTTTTTCACAGCTTGGAGAGCGCACATTGTTGATCGATGTTAATTTACGTTCGCCAAAACAGCATGAAATTTTTAGCATTAGAAATAAGCAGGGATTATCTGATGTGTTAGCGGAACGGGTAAATATTTCCGAGGTAATTGTAAGAATTGATTCATTCGTCGATCTTTCCGTTCTGCCGGCAGGCACACCGCCGCCTAATCCTTTAGAACTACTGAATCGATCCACATTTGATAAACTAAACGATCAACTTTCAAGTCAATTTGATGTTATTTTATACGATACCGTGACTATTTCGAGTGGTGCCGATGCACTTGCAGTAGCAGGACGTACAGACGGTGCTTTGATTGTGGCTCGAAAGAACGATACCCGCTTCAATGATATCAATACGATTAATGAACAATTAAGAAGTTGTGGAGCAGAAATCGTCGGATCTGTATTAATTGATTAATTTTTTCTTTGTATTTTAGCCATGAGAATTACTTGGAATGAATTTCATGCCAATAAAGTAGTTACTATTGAATGGTTACCTATCTTATGCGGACTACTGGTTTTATACATACCAACTTTCAATAGCCTTATTAACGGAATTTGGGCAGATGAAAATCAAGCGCATGGCCCTATTATTTTGCTACTCTCATTTTGGTTGATTTATCGTAAGTGGCCAGAATTACATCGGTTGGTTGAATGGAAGACTTCGCCAATTCCAGGCTGGGCGATTTTCTTAATAGCTCTTTTGCTATATATGGTTGGGAGATCTCAACAGATTCTAATCTTTGAGATGGGGTCTTTTATCACTGCTTTAACCGCGATTTTTCTTATTAAGCGAGGTGTGAGCGCTCTAAAAGTGATGTGGTTTCCGATTTTTTTCTTGCTATTTATGCTTCCATTGCCCGGTACGATCGTTAGCCTATTGACGATGCCGATGAAAATGGCAGTTTCGTATGTTGCTGAGAATATTTTGTTCTTGGCAAACTATCCTATATCGCGTAATGGTGTTATTTTACAAATTGGTCAATATCAGCTTTTAGTTGCTGGTGCTTGTGCTGGTTTACAAACCTTATTAACATTAGAGGCATTGGGGCTATTTTATCTGAATCTAGTTCAACATACGTCTCTTTTTCGTAATGTGGCACTGGCTATTTTAATAATTCCAATTTCTTTTACGGCGAATGTAATTAGAGTCATTGTGTTGACGCTGATTACCTATCATTATGGTGATGCGGCTGGGCAAGGTTTCTTGCACGGCTTTGCTGGAATGGTTTTGTTTCTTAGTGCACTAATATTAATTATTGTTGTCGATTCACTATTGCAATATTTTTTTAAAACGCAACCGATAAGGGCTGTGCGGATATAGTTGGAGTATTGCAATTACGCGGAAAAACACAGTTCAAGAGGGGGAATATTATGAAAAAATCATTGGCAGTTAGTGTAGCGATGGGGATACTGATGGTATTGTCAGGTGCGCTTACTATGGCATTGACCCCTACAAATAAAATTGCGGATTTAAAGGAAAAAATAGATCTTGAAATGATTGTTCCAGCTAAATTTGGTAATTGGAAAATTGACGAATCGATCATTCCGCTTCAAGTCGACGCAGAAACGCAAGCAAAACTTGATAAGATATATAATCAAACATTATCTAGAACTTATGTTAATTCGCTGGGGGAGCGTGTGATGCTTTCTATCGCTTATGGAGGTGATCAAAGCGATAACCTTGCAGTACATAAGCCAGAAGTTTGTTACTACGCACAGGGGTTTGAAATTACAAAAGTATTCTCTGATGAATTATTGACTCAATATGGAAAATTGCCGATCAAGCGCTTGATGGCTATTAAAGGGAGTCGTAATGAACCTATAACTTACTGGGTAACTGTGGGCGATAAGGCTGTGTTACCAGGTATTGAAGAAAAACTGCAGAAATTACGGTATGGGCTTACAGGAAATGTTCCTGATGGTATGTTGGTAAGAGTATCTTCAATAAATCACGATAATACCAAAGCTTATCAGCTTCAAGCTGCTTTTGTCAGAGATTTATTAGGGATGATCAAAGATAATGAACGAGTCAGGCTTATTGGCTCATTAGATATATAATTGAATTATTTTGGTAGTATCGATTAGTTACAATAAAAATATTGTCGCTAATCCTAAAAATATGAAAAAGCCGCCGCTGTCGGTGACGGCTGTAATCATAACACTAGAACCCAACGCAGGATCACGACCTAGCTTCCTAAGAGTTAGTGGTATGAGCACACCCAACAAAGCAGCCAATAATAAATTTAGTATCATGGCCATTGTCATAATTAAACCCAATTCGGCATTTTGATAAATAACGAAAGTAAATGCGCCAATGATCGAACCCCACACTAATCCGTTAACAAGACTGACCCCCATTTCTTTTGTCAGCAATTTCCACGCGTTGCTGGTATTGATTTGATCCAATGCGAGTGCTCGTACGATCATTGTGATAGTTTGATTGCCAGAGTTGCCGCCGATGCCGGCTACTATAGGCATTAATGCGGCTAGTGCCACTAATTTCTCTATTGAGTCTTCAAACAAACCGATGACACGTGAAGCAATGAAAGCGGTTACTAAGTTGATTGCAAGCCAACCCCAGCGATTTTTTACGCTTTTTAATATAGGAGCGAAAATATCCTCTTCTTCACTTAATCCTGCGAGATTCAACGCCTCATTTCCTGCCTTCTCGCGAATGAAATCAATAACAGTGTTTACTGTAACGCGTCCAAGCAATTTGTCAGTATCATCAACAACTGAGGCAGAAACCAGATCGTAGCGTTCGAATGCATTAGCAGCTTGCTGTGCAACGTCACCGGGATGCAGTTTAATCATTTCTTTAGTCATGGCATCGGCAACAATAGTGTCAGGGTCGCTGACCAATAAGCGATTGATCAACAAAACGCCTTTCAGTTGTTCGTTTCTATCAACAACAAAAAGTTGATCAGTATGATCCGGTAGTTCCTCCAATCTTCGCAAATAACGTAATACGACTTCTAAACGAACATCTTCTCGTATCGTGATTACATCAAAATCCATCAGTGCACCGACGGAATCTTCAGGATATGACATGGCAGCGCGTAATTGCTCACGTTCTTCGATGGGTAAGGATCGAAAGACATCTGCAATAACGTCTTGCGGTAGATCTGGCACGAGATCAGCAATTTCGTCTGTGTCCAGATATTCTGTTGCAGCAACCAATTCTTGATTGCCCATTTCAGTAATTAATGTTGCACGAACAGCATCGGATGTTTCCAGTAAAACTTCACCATCATGCTCTGATTTTACTAAACTCCAAATCAATAACCGATCATCAAGTGGAAGTGCTTCTAATATATGTGCAATATCCGCAGGATGAAGTTGATTTAAATAGGTCTGAATTTCCTCCAGATTTCTTTTTTGCACCAACGACTCAGTATGAGATTGATCTTGCTGATCTTGTAGATTAACTAAGCCTTCCAATAATTTGTACTTTCGCAGCAAATAAGTAATTTGTTGTATCGGAGATGATGGTTCAAGTGGTTTTTTATCATTATTTGCATCAATCATGTCAAATTCTGCTCAGGGAGATGTTTAGAGTATATTTTGGTAATCGGGATTAGGCTTAGAGCCAAACAGTTTTTGAAAAACTTTTTATCATATTGATAGTAGATTCAATTATAAATTCGATTATGTTGCTTATTTGTTACAGCAATAATTATAAGAAAAATTTTATTTTATTGATTCTGAGTTGTCTTGCATCAAATATCTTGAATGCTTCAGTGACAATTATGATGGCCGGTTGAGTTTATTGTCTACTTTATAAGTATTCTTTATAGTCGATTTCGATGATGGTGATGTAATGGATGATTGAGTTGATAGTAGCAATTTGTGAGCGTGTACTAGAGGGATTACCAATACTGAAAACTTTGGAATATCAAATCAATATATAGCCGACTGCAAGCAAAGTGAATTGTTGCTGCCACGTCAACTTTTGACAACTTATTTCGTTAACATTTGTGAAATTATGAAAAGGAGTTTTTCTTCTGGTTTTTCCAGTTTGTTGTCAACGCATTGGTTGTTAAAGATGTTTTCATAACTTTTTGTTCCCAATATACTTCGACCGTGTTTTCTAACAGTTTCAATATGACGAATGATTTGCCTTCACTCAAACTGGCAATAGTATGTGGTGGTACCGGTGCTGAACATATCGGTAGCATTGAAAGTGCACTTTGGATACTTAGCCAATTTCGTTCGGATCATCGATTGTTTTTTTTCTATCAGCATTCCGATGGTCGTTTGGCCGAAGCAACTGAATTGTTACCATTGTTTGAAACTTGGGCGACTCATCCTTATATAAAGGCGTGGACCGATCAATCCGGTGCAGAGCGTTGTCGTGAAATTTTTTGCCGAGCAGTACAGTGGAGTGGTTCTCCTTGGGCCACATTGACGAATGGCAGATGGGACTTGGTGTGGCCTGCCTTTCACGGGCTTGGCGGTGAAGATGGCAGTTTCCAGGGGCTATGCGAATGTCTGAATCTTCCTTATGCCGGATGCGGTATAGCCGCATCCGTAATCGGTATTGATAAAATTAAAACCAAAACGATTCTTCGTGTATCCGGCTTACCGGTATTGCCGCAAATTACAATCGATGATTGGGAATTGAATGATTCTGAAGCAATCGAAGTATGGGTAAAAAAGAATGCATCGATATTACAACAATCTGAGTGCAATCTTGATTCGATCAGATCGATTAATCGTGTACTATCGGATCGTATTCAAGCATCGGAACAACAATTGAATTATCCGGTTTTCGTAAAACCGGCAAATCTCGGTTCTTCTCTCGGTGTCACTAAAGCGACAGATCGTTCGCAATTATTGAACGCTATCATTCAATCTTTGATGTTGGACCGACGTGTGTTGGTGGAGCCGCAATGTAATTGGCCTGAATACGGTGTCGGTTTATGCGGTCTTGATGAGCCTAAAGTTTCATTAGCAGTTGGCTATGCACTTAATCCGAATTTTTTCGATTATGAAGCCAAATTCGGTTCACAAGCGCAAGAAGATGCCATTCCAGCTTTATTAGACAATGATCAAACACGAAAACTTCAGGAACTAGCAATTTCCGTTTGGCATGCGTTGGATCTGGAAGGTTGTGCACGTATTGATTGTTTTTATGCAAATGGCCAGTTTGCCATCAATGAGGTCAATACCATGCCGGGTTTCGGTGCGCACAGCGTATATGCCGAAGCGTTTGCGAAAACTGGTATGTCACCGCCAGCATTGCTTGATTCGATCATGGCTGCAGGGTTAGAGCGCCATCGTCGACGTAATCAGCTTAGTATCAATTTTAAGGATCGGCTATGATCGATACTCGCCAAACGGTTACTGTCTTGTTCGGCGGTAAAAGCCCAGAGCACTGGGTCAGCGTTAAATCGGGATTGTTTGCATTGCTGCATTTAGATCCCTTGCGTTATCGCGCTCGTGGCGTTTATTTCGATCAATCTGGGAATCCAACTTCTGTTGCATCATACCGCGATGCGATAGCAATTTTTTTTGCACGTAATGAAGTTGCTTTTTTTGGTCCGGGTGAAAGTGCACCGGCTGACGATATCTGCTCATGGTTGCAAGATCGAGCCCATCCATTCGGCGAGTCATGCTTACGTGATGGCGGGAAAGGTGATTGGGGAATTTTTTTGCCGGTTTTTCACGGTCAAGGCGGAGAAGATGGGAGTATTCAAGGTTTTCTCGAGTTTCTGGGTATGCCATACGGAGGGTGTAATCTAACAGGCTCGGCACTTGGTATCGATAAAATTCTTACCAAGCAATTTTGTGAAGCTGCTGGATTGGCTGTCGCACCATGGACTGTTGTAACAGCTGCCGCGTGGGCAAAGAATGCGCAAGCTTGTTTGACGCGCTGCCATTCTGTGGGTTTGCCGCTGTTTGTTAAGCCAGCTCGATTGGGATCTTCAATCGGCTTGCATCGTGTTACCCGTTTTGACGATTTGGAGGCAGTAATAGCTGATGCGCTAAAATGGGATAACCGTATTCTGGTGGAAGCACAAGTGCAAGGAATCGAATACGGTATCGGTGTTGTCGGGAATCAAGGTAAGCCGAAAATTTCAGCTATTGCTGAATCAACGTTGCGTGCTGATAGTTTCGATTACGATGCGAAGTATAGTGACAGCGCATTGGATGACATCGTCCCTGCCCGATTAGATGTAATACAAACCGAGAAACTGAAAAATTTTGCCTTACAAGTGTGGCAAGCGATGGATATGTGTGGAATCGCTCGTGTTGACTGTTTCTTAACTGAAAAGGGACCAGTGCTGAACGAAGTCAACACCATGCCAGGATTATCCGCTTGGGCGCCATTTGTTATGGCGTGGCGACATGTTGGGGTGCGTGCTCCTGACTTGATGGATTTGATCGTTCGTGAAGCCTTGGATCGAAATTTAGCAGAAAAACGGCCAGATTCAATCGATCATCGGGCGTAAATTATTTGCTTGTCATGCAACTGGCGCTGGAAGTTGCCGGTAAAAATAATAAACAATCATTTCAAATGAACAATCCATTTATTATATAGGCGTTCGGCAACAGCGTTTAGTCCAGCAATACGATTAGGTAAATTCGTTTCGATTTCATCGATCGATTGCACCCCCGGTTCATTCGAGTCAGCAAGTTCTTCTGCGGCTACACTACACCAATCACGCACCAGACGTTCGGTCATTTCGACATGACACTGCATACCAAGGTGTATACCTAATGCAAAAGCCTGATTGTCGCAGTATGAGCTTGAAAGAATACAGGTAGCCCCTTTTGGAAGGCTGAATGTCTCACCGTGCCAATGAAAAGATTGAAATGTTGTTAAATCATCAAACCAAGCTCGCGCGACGGGATTGTCGGCTACATTGACTTCACCCCATCCCATTTCTTTCACCGGGTTGGCGTATACTAGACCACCTAATGCTTTTGCCATTAGTTGTCCGCCTAAACAGTGCCCTAGCACTGGCACGTCGGTAGCTACGGCTTGACGGATCAGTGATAGTGAATTATCAATCCAAGGTAAATCGTCGTTGACACTCATCGGGCCACCCATAAAAACCAGTCCACTGAATTTATCGATTTGAGTGGGCGGTGTTTCGCCGGCGTCAATTTTGATTAATCGCCATGGGATATGATTGTTATCAAGAAATGTGGCAAAATAGCCTGGGCCTTCGATAGGTAAGTGTCTAAAAATTGCAACCGGTTTCATGAAATTTCCTACCTTCTATTTAAATACGATAGCTAATTTTAGCGTGTTTTGAAATCAATTTTCATTTGAAGATTCCTGAATATTGTCTTTTCTGTCCGTGAAAATTTTTTTTTCTTTAATCTTTAATCTTTAATTGTATTTTTGTGTTCAGTTTTCTTGCATTAGGATCTGTGCAATGCCAGTAAAAAAACATAGCTTTTCTGATTTGGTGCGAATTGAGCAACTGCGCAAGATAGAATCAGAGAAAGGCGAGGACTTGACTTATGCCGGTATCAAAAATACTGAGGGAATTGCCTATAATGGCTTTAGTTATCTCGAATTCATCGATCGATTAAATCAGCGCGCCAAACATTTGATTCAAGAAAATGCATTGGATTCTGTATTGCTGCAGCCACAAAAGCAATATAACCAAGCGCGTTGGATCTGTCTGGTTATTGCTGTTTTGTTGGGCGGACTTGCTGCAAGTCAAGCAGTAAGTGAATCAGTCATTTTGAATATTTATTGGTTACTCGCAGTTTTGCTGGGATTTAACACGATTTCATTATTGTTGTGGATCTGTGGAATTACCTTTAATCTGCAAAGTTTGAGTAGTGGAATCGTAGCGCAATTGGCCTGTTGGTTACCTTATCGGCGCAAGACGGAACCAACTGTGGCGTCACTGGCATCACTAGCTTGGTGGGAGAGTTGTTTAACTGGCTTGGTGGGCAAATGGCGTATCAGTGTAATGACACATCAGTTTTGGTTTGTATATTTGGTTGCAGGATTAATATTGCTGATTTTGTTGATGCTGGCCAAGCAATACAACTTTATTTGGGGAACGACATTGTTGCCAGATAGCGCATTGCCGCGATTGACGCAAATTTTGGGATCTCCATTAGAGACAATTGGTTTAAAAATACCTGACGATCCGCAGACCATTGCCAGCAGAATCGGTAATGGTCATCAAGATACGGGAACGCGCACGGCTTGGGCGAATTTTTTGATTGGCGCAGTATTGTTTTATGGCATATTGCCACGTTTGCTAGTACTTGGGTTTTCACTGATGATGCTAAAGTGGAGCGAACGTCGCTTTCGTTTGGATCTTTATTTGCCTTACTATATTGAATTACGTCAACAATTGATGGCGCGTGCAACGAGATCCGAGATCATTGATGCAGATCCTAATGCTGGGATCAAGCCTGCTGAAGTTGTACGTCCACCAGAAAATATTGCGATTCCAGTTAATGCGCTAGCTTTCGGTATTGAGTTAGATGCGGCCACTCAATGGCCGGAATCGATTAATTGCCGGATGAACATCGTTGATCAAGATACACATGATGAAGCGATTGTATTGATGAAGAATTTCAATGGCCCGTTATTGTTGGGTGTGGCAGCGCATCGTTTACCGGATCGTGGTGTACAACGATTGATTAAGGATTTGGTAGACAACGGTCGTGCCAAACCTTGGTTGATTCTGCTAAATAAACCATCGACTGCTGTAACAAGCTCGCGTGAATTTTCTTGGTTTCGATTGGCTGAAAGCTGCGGCATACCGGCTGAACATGTCATTACCCGATAATCATGAATGTTAGGAATTCTCATCGTACCACTTCCGATGCGCTACTGAATGTTGCGGTTGTCGGGCATACCAACACAGGCAAAACGTCATTGATTCGCACCATGTTGCGCAGTAGCGAATTCGGTGTCATCGAAGATGCGGCCGGAACTACACGGCACGTAGAACAAGCGACTATTTTTGCTGACAATGACCCGATTCTGCATTTATACGATACACCCGGTTTAGAAGATTCACGAGCTTTATTCTCCAAAATCAAGAAGCTGCAAGACAAATCGAAATTGTTATTGCCGGTACAAATTTTGGAACGATTTGCGACTGGTATTACAGTTGATGATCCATTGGAACAAGAAGCAAAGGTAATTCGGCAAATTTTGCGCAGTGATATTTTGTTATACATCATTGATGTAAGGGAACCTTTCTTAGAAAAATACCGGCTGGAATTGGAAATTATGACTTTATCAGCAAGGCCTATCATCCCAGTGTTTAACTTTATTGCCGGGCATGATCGTGAACTTGTAACATGGCGTCAACAACTTGCGGCTTTTCATATGCATGCGACGTTGGAATTCGATACCGTAGCTTTTTCATTTGAAGCGGAGAAGCGTTTGTATCAAAAAATGCAAACATTGCTGGAGCCGTACTACAAGCGATTGCAGAAATTAATTGATTATCGTGAGAAATTTTGGAATCAACTCTGCTTGTCTGGCGCCAAGCGTGTTACGGAGTTAATTATCAACGTTGCCTGTTATCGGGAAGATGAATCGGCTCGTAGTGATTTAATTGCGCCAACTTTTGTAGAAGATCGATTGCATGATTTTGTTCGTAAAGCAGAGCAAAACTGTTTACGTGATTTATTAGCAATTTTTAATTTTTCAGATAGAGAAGTCGCATTGCAGAAAATTCCCGTCAGTAATGGGCAGTGGCAATTAGATATATTTGCACCCGGTATACTCAAAGCGTATGGATTAGATATGGGAAGCGCTGCAGCTAAAGGAGCTGCGGCTGGTGCTGGTATCGATTTGATGGTTGGCGGATTGAGTCTAGGTGCCGCCAGCGCCTTGGGTGCACTTGCTGGTGCCGGGTGGTCGACTTTTAAGCGCTATGGCGATGAGATTAAGGCGACTGTCAAGGGTACAAAATGGCAATGTGCTGATGAATCAACATTGCAGATATTGTTTCTGCGGCAAAAATTCTTATTGAAAAAATTAATGCATCGCGGTCACGCGGCCCAAGATACGCTACACATGGATAAAGTCGATGATGAGAAATTGCCAGAAAACTGGAGCAAACTGATCAGTGTATTGCGGCAAAACCCAAATTGGCAGAAACCTTCTGTTAATCGTAATAATAATCAACATTTTCAGAAGATAGAAGCTAAGCTGGTGGCGGCATTATTGAATGAAACTTAAAGCTGAATGAGTTTCTTTGCCTGAGAAAAATCTACCTGTCTGCGGTAAAACTGGCTAATCGCTTGCAAGTGCGATTTGCTACTTTACGTCATGCGTAAATACAATTTAATACAATGGCGGATTCAACATTGAAGTGCA
>DJMI01000157.1 GCA_002435335.1 Nitrosomonas sp. UBA6494 | reverse complement strand
CTTGAACAGTTCGCGCAGCGGCTCAAGCAATTTCAGATGCAACGTTTCAGGCAATCCGCCGACATTGTGATGCGATTTGATGGTATGCGCTTTTTTGGTTTTTGCGCTGGCGGATTCGATCACGTCCGGGTAAATAGTGCCTTGCGCGAGCCATTTGGCATCGGTGATTTTGGCCGATTCGCGTTGAAATACCTCAACAAACTCACGTCCGATGATACGGCGCTTGGTTTCGGGATCGGTAACGCCCGCAAGATTGAGATAAAAATCGCGACTGGCATCGATATGGATGACTTTGACTGCTAGATTCTTGGCGAAAGTATCCATTACCTGACGGGCTTCGTTGGCGCGTAGCAGGCCGTTGTCGACGAATACACAGGTCAATTGATCGCCGACGGCACGATGAATCAGCGCGGCGGCTACCGACGAGTCGACGCCGCCGGATAATCCAAGAATGACGTGTTCTTTGCCGACGGTGGCGCGGACTTTGCCTATTGCCTCGTCGATATAATCCGGCATGTTCCAATCGCGTCCAATGCCGCAAATGTCGTGCACGAAGCGATCGAGGATGGCTTTGCCTTGCAGCGTATGCGTTACTTCGGGATGAAATTGAATTGCGTAAAACTTGCGTGCATCATCGGCCATCGCGGCGATCGGCGTTGAGGCGTTATATGCCATGACGCTGAAGCCTTCGGGCAGCGTAACCACCTTGTCGCCGTGGCTCATCNNCCGTAGCAAATGCCCAGCACCGGCACGTTCAATTCAAAAACGATTTGCGGCGCACGCGGTGTTTCCGCTTCGGTTACCGAGGCGGGACCGCCGGAGAGAATGATGCCTTGTGGATTGAATGCTTTGATGAACGCAGGATCTGTATCGAAAGGATGTAATTCGCAATACACATTTGTTTCGCGTATGCGGCGTGCGATCAGTTGTGTGTATTGCGAACCGAAATCCAGAATCAGAATTTTTTGGTGCATGACGCGGCTTTATTTGACGTGGTAATTCGGCGCTTCTTTGGTGATTTGCACATCATGGACATGCGATTCGCGGATACCGGCCGAGGTAATTTCGACAAATTCGGCTTTCTCGTGCATCGCGGCAATCGATTCGCATCCTAGATAACCCATGCTGGAGCGCACGCCACCGATCAATTGATGAATCACGGCGGAAATGCTGCCTTTAAACGGTACGCGTCCTTCCACACCTTCGGGCACCAGCTTGTCGTTGTTTTTTTGCTCTTTGTCCTGGAAGTAGCGATCGCTGGAACCTTGCTGCATCGCCGATAGCGAGCCCATGCCACGATAGCTTTTATACGAGCGGCCTTGGAACAATTCGATTTCTCCCGGCGCTTCGGTTGTGCCTGCGAACAAACCACCGAGCATTACCGCATTTGCGCCCGCAGCCAATGCTTTGGCGATGTCACCGGAATAACGGATACCGCCGTCGGCGATCATCGGCACGCCGCACCCTTTCAGTGCTTCGGACACATTATGAATTGCGGTAATTTGCGGAATACCGACACCGGCAACGATGCGTGTAGTACAAATCGAACCTGGACCGATGCCGACCTTTATTGCATCCGCACCATGATCGACCAGTGCTCTAGCAGCGACTGCAGTGGCGACATTTCCTCCGATAATTTGTATAGAAGGTAAATTCTTTTTTACCCATGCAACACGATCGAGAACACTTTGTGAATGGCCGTGCGCTGTATCAACGACAATGACGTCGACACCAGCTTCGGCCAATGCATAGGCACGCTCTTCGCTACCTTCACCAACACCAATCGCTGCACCCACTCGTAACCGCTCTTGCTCATCTTTGCATGCAAGCGGATATTCGGATGTTTTAATAATATCCTTGACGGTGATCAAACCGCATAGCTCAAACTTGTCATTAACTACTAACACGCGTTCAAGTCGGTGTTTATGCAACAATTCCACCACTTGGCTGCGCGAAGTATCCTCCTTAACCGTCACTAATCGGCTCTTTGGCGTCATAATGTGCTTGATGGTTTGATCGAGATTCGTTTCAAAGCGGAGATCCCGGTTGGTTACGATTCCGACGACTTTTTTACCATTAACAACGGGAAGACCAGAGATTTTATGTCGGCGTATCAATTCCAGAACTTCGCGTACCGTCATATTAGGATGAATTGTGACGGGATTTTTCACTACACCGCTTTCGAAGCGTTTCACTTGCGCCACATGCTCGGCCTGGGCTTGTATCGACATGTTTTTGTGAATGATGCCAATCCCGCCTTCTTGTGCTATCGCAATCGCCAGCGGTGCCTCGGTAACTGTATCCATCGCCGCCGACAACAATGGAATATTAAGAGTAATGGTACGTGTCAATTGTGTCGCCAAGCTAACATCACGCGGCAGAACCGTCGAGTGAGCCGGGATCAGCAGAACATCATCAAAGGTAAGCGCTTTCTGAATCAATTGCATAATGACAATCCTTCGCAAAGCGACATTATAGCCAAATTCCGAAGCAAATTCGCTCTCAATCGATTAGCAATATAAATCAGATTCCAATCACCGTATATGAAATTATTCAATAGCCATTACTGGAGTTAATTATGAGAAATTTGCGATGGATAGGTTTAGCGTTTTTGTTTTTTAGTATTACAACCAGTGCCGGTGCGCAAGTTTATAAATGGATTGATGAGCACGGTAAAACACAGTATGCAGATCGTCCCCCGTCACCCGGAGAAGCAAAAGCTGAGAAAAAAATCAATATAAAAACAGGAATCTCTTCGCATGACGGTGAAGAGCCTGTTGCAAGCAAAGGATTAGCGGAACAAAAAGCAGAGTTTGAGAAACGTCGGCAACAGCGACAGGAACAAGAAGCTAAGCAACAAGCGGGTACCGATGAAAATAAAAGAAAGTGTATTGATGCCAGAACGCAATTGACTATGTATACGGATTCGCCACGATTAACCGTGCCGGATGGTTCCGGTGGATTAACTTATGTCGACGAGGAGACTCGCCAAAAAAAAATCGATGAAGCTAACAAACTCATAGCGACTTTTTGCAAATAAATAGAATTGGATAGAACGATGACTGTTCTGGTCTGCAAGTACATAGCAGCTATATTTATTTTTCTAGCAGCAGTGACGGTAAATCTTACGGCATTCGCTCAGCAATCTGGGGTGAATGGAGCTTATCCGCCGATGTCCTGGCAAATTATGCCCGGTGAGGATATCGCTGAAACCGCTCGTTTAGTCTATCCGAAAGACTCCGTCGCACGTGACAATCTGTTGCGCGCAATCATTCGTATCAATCCTGAGCACTTTCCTCAAGGTACCAATCGATCACTAACCGCCGGTACCATTATCCAGTTTCCAGACCTAAGAACGATCGGCAGCTATGCAAAAAAAACGATCATCAAACGGCAGAAACAAGCTAAGGCTAATCAAATACCTCTTCAACGATCGCAAAAAATTCCCACCGATACGGCTTCTAAGTTAAAAAACAATTTAGTAATAACGCAACTGATTGTACAGTTGGAAAATGCTGCGGCGAATGAATCTCGTGAATTGATCGTTCTGAAGAACCATATAACTGCGCTTGAATCACTGTTGGCTCAATTACACTTTACACCATCGACTGAGAAAATCTCCATACCAAAAGAAAATTCTTTGACTCAATCAATTTCCAGTGACGTAGTGGAAGAAGATATTCAATCCGCTGATGCTATATCGAAAGTAGGTGGTACGGAAACAGAAATTGAAACGAATGCAACGATTGAAGATAACCATGAGACACAACAACAAAATGTGACGAAAACAGAAAGTCCGTCGTCTGCACAAAATGAATTATCGTTAGAATCTGCAATGGATTTCTCTATAACGACCGATACGGTATTTTTACTTGGGATTTTGTTTGTATTGCTGATTGTTTTTGCATTATTGCGCAGTTTTCGCAGTATCAAACAGTATTTTTCTAAAAATAACACGTCAACAACGGTTAGTAAAAGCGTGCGCGACCAATATGAAACACTGTTATTGCGTCGAAAAGAAACCGACACTGAAACCAGGCAATCTGAATCGTTTCCTGATTCATCCGATAAAATCATAGATGAAGTGAATTTACTCATTGAGCAGAATAATAGTGAAGCGGCAATAGCGTTATTGCAAAAACAACTTGCAATCAATCATCGGGATATTAAGGGTTGGTTGCAATTATTCGAATTATTATTTAGAACCAATAACAAAAGAGATTTTAAGAAAAATGCGCGTCGATTTAAAAGAATGAAAGAATTTCCGGAAATTTGGATGCAAATTCAAGAATTGGGTATTCGTCTTGAACCTAACGAATCACTTTATTTTAATGAGCAAAAACGTAAAGAAAAATTTTTCTCAGAATCCGTCGATTCTTTCCATTAATCGAATTGCATTGCTGTTGAAACAGAGATTCAATTTCGAAGTGAACATACAGCCAATTGACATAATCAACCTTCTTTCTATTGCTAAGTAATTCTATTTCTCAGGT
>DJMI01000059.1 GCA_002435335.1 Nitrosomonas sp. UBA6494 | reverse complement strand
GCCATGTTGCACCCCCGCCTCCAGGCATAAAGTTGCGGCGCGATCAACAGCATATTCCTTGACCACACCACCGAAATCGATTTCCATATCCGGAACGGTAAAAGTCAGTGCCGGGCGCTGCCAAACCACTTTATGCCAGCCTATCTTATCCAACAACGACTGTATCGTCATCCGGTCGGGAATTGCGCCGGATTTAAAATCCCAGGCGCGGCGCAAAATTCCGGAAGTGATGTCGAACAAACCGTCACTTTGCTGATGGCAAGTCACCGCATAATCAAGCAATCCGGCCGTTTCATTATCAACAGCAATACTACCGCCTTGCAATGCAATACGATTGATTTCGGACAAAAAATTATCCGAACGGTAACGTGAATATTTGGCTTCCAAGCGATACACATCATTCATGGCCAATTGCGCCACTTGATTTGCTTTTTTATCGTTGCGTGCATAAAGCTGGATCGCACACGGCGAACCCATTGCTTTAAAATCAAAATGATAATAGCGTAAGCGCTTCAATTTCGCGTTAGCACACCGTCAACTAAGTGGCGTCTCCAGAAATTCAGATTTTTAAACAATACGAGGCGAAAGCAAAAAATATTAGCGCAGCACACGATTGATATGTAAGCAAATATTTTTTGTGAGCAACGAAGCATTGTAACAAAACATGCCTTTCTAGAGATGCCCTAAAATTGATAGCTCCACGTAGCCGCCAACATGCCCTGTCGATCAACCTGGAATCCGTTAAAATCACTACTGACCGGTTGCACCCATTCAAAACCGAGCCGATTCCCGGCAAACCGGCCGCCGGGAATGCGTGCATTGGCACCAATCCCGATGTCCCAAAATTGCCCGCCGTAATTGGAAGGAAAATCCATCGGCCCGATGCGGGCATTATACGTATCAAAATCACGATGTATTTCACCTTGAACGGTGTAAGCGCCTCGCACCGACGCGGTCAACCAAGGCATCAATTGAAATCCGCTCCAAGCGGTCGCTTGAAACAAATCACCCAAGCGATAACCGGATTTATTTTTATCTTCCAGGCGCTTGACACCACTCAACTGCGCTCCCCACAACCAACGTTGGCGTTCGCCGGTATAAGTTAGACTCGGCATAAAATCCCAAGTACCGCTGCCCAATTGCATGCCAAAATGCATCAATCCGCCGTCGGCCCTGAAAATGCGGCGATTTTCGATATCCACCTTGCCAGTCGGCGCACTCATACCGAGACTGAGGTGTAACCAATGACCGTGAATATCCAATAATTTAATCAGCGATGAAAAATAAGTATCCCCAACCGCACCGGTTTCATGTCCTGCTGCGCTGTTGTGCTCATGTGTTCCAGGCTTTGCGGGCGGCGCACCTTGCAATCTGCGCAAATTCATATCCATATCCATGAACGTCGGCATCAACATCACATTAAGCCACTTTGTGGGTGCGTACATCAAGTCAAGCATATGCATGCGCATATCCATATATGTCGGCACAAAACGGCAAGGCGATACGTCGCTGCAACCTTGTTCGACGATCATCTGATCGGCCACTTTTTGCGTACCGTGCAATATATCGCCCCCGGTCCAGTTATACATAAACCGATATCCCGCCATAAAATCACCCGGCTTATCCAGCATGTGACCGAACATGATACCCGCCGGCGGTACGCGGTAATGATGAAACGAATGCCAATGCGGCTTTATTGACGAGGAACCGCCGGCATTGCCGATCGGCAATGAGGAAGGCAAGGATTCGATATCGAACTTCACCGCTGCGTTGGCCACGTAGTAATCAAAATCGGCAAAACTGTTGTTGCCGCCGTTGCCGATTTGCATTGCGCTGGCACGCGTATAGTATTCGAATCCAGCCTCCAGAGCGACGCCGCGCATCAACAGTTTACTCAAGGTCACACCGCCGCTCAGTGAACCGAAACCAGCCATGCGATGATCGCTGGTGAAATTATCCGGTAACTTACTCGCTTCGTATAAAACCGTTTTAGGTATCGCATTCGCCAGAATGCCGTCGACCGAATTACCGTTCTGATCAACCAAATTAAAAAGCGAATCACCGAAATATTGTTTATTCGGATTGTTTGCATCAATCCAGACTTTCCGCCCTAGGCTATCGGCCTCTTGCCTGGTATAAGTTTGCTGGGTAAATAAATAAGGTTTATAAAAACTGGCCGCGTCTTGTGAATAATAACGAACGCGCGGGGTCAACATCCAACCGCCGCCTAGCGGCTGCACCCAGTTGGCGTCAAAGGTATGCGTATTGATGCCCCAATCGTCGGTCGATAGCCGATACCCTAAATGCAACGCCGCATCGAATGCATCAATATACTGTATATACTTGGCACTCAAAGCGACTTGATTACGAAAGTTTGGCCGTTGTTCAAGCAATGCTCTCATATCGCCGGTAATCGGTGTCGACTGCCCGTTATTCAACGTCGCCGGATCGACAAATATTACCGTCATCACTTTATACGGATTTTCCAAGTATCCGTTGCTGTAGGTATAACCGACATTGGCTTCAAACAAAGCATTTTTGTTCAGAATCTGAGTAGCCCCCAAATTCGCGTTCCAATCATGGCGGTCACCGCGTAAAATTTCGCTCTTTCCACCATCGACTCGTTCAATCTGATGCAAAAAAGCATTCTTAGAAATGTACGGTGATGCATCATGATCGAGAATGGCGCCGATATTGCTGCTCGAATAGCCGGCACCGTATTTGAGGCTGGTCAATTTCTGATTAAAATCGATACGACCGGAAATATTGCCGAAGCTCGATTTATAGTCCCGCTCTCTTGAAAATCCGCCGCTTATATTCAACACGGCTTCATTCCATTCGCGGCTCAAGCCGAAATTCGCTTGATTTCGTGTTTCCGGGGATGCCGAAGACAATACCATCACAGAACGAGGATCTTTTATCAACGATCCGCCAAGATTCGGATCCAGTATTAGAGGATTGAGATTGCGATCCAGCAACAAATTGGAATTATTGATAATCGGCGATGCACCGACAATCGTCACGCCCGATGAAGTATCGGCCAAGATCGGATTATTGCCTCTCGCAGCCAACGGTGAAATAGTGATCGGTGTTGCGCCCGACCAAGTATCTTGCGTATAACTAAAATTGAATTTGATACGATCNNCTGAATTGAAAATTTATTCGGTCTCCGTCCGCCGCATTTGCGGAGCCCAACATTAACCCCGGCAGAACTAATGCCGCAGAAGTTAATGCCTGTAATGTTCTGCTACTGCAAGCAGCTTCGAAATTCCCAGGGCACGCTAAGCTTGAAACAAGTGTTTTTTTCGCACCTTGCATTCTTTGCCGATAAATCGATCTGGGCAATGCATCACCCTTTTTATTTTTTTGTCGAGAAAGAGCAATAAATCACCATATTAATAACACCCGCACCCACCGCCGCCATCGGAAGAATGCGTACTCGCTGCGGCTTCCCTACTGCTGTAATTATGCATACGTATCGTACTATGTAATGGATGAGGATCAATTGCCATTTGCGGTTTTGCCAAATTCCCGCGTTCCCAAACCGCTACTTGGGCACAGCCGGAAATGGTGTAAACAATGAATACCGCTAACATGCAAGACAGTCGCATTTGATTGTGTAACGCGGCTTAAGGCTCTTCAGCCAGAAATTGCTCAACCATGGCGCGCAATTGGTCTGACTCTCCTTGTCGGAATCCTTGATGGATATAGCGTACGTTACCTTTACGGTCGATCAAAAACGATGACGGCATAGCGATTACACCGAAATCTTTGGCGCATTGCTTTGTCTGATCGGCAACAATTTCAAAATCCACCGGATTTTTATTGAGAAATTCTTCAGCATCTGCCTTCTTTTCATCCAAATTAACGCCAATGACATGCAATCCCTTTGCTTTAAATTCTTGCTCCAGCTGATTTAGAAAAGGAAAAGATTTCACGCAAGGCGGACACCAAGAGGCCCAGAAATCGACATAAACGACATCACCCTGAAATGCGTGCAAATTTTTAGCCGGCGCACCTTCCAACGTAGCAAAGGTACAATCCGGTGACGGTATTTCAGTTTGCTGCGTTGCCGACAATGATGCACTCCATAGTATTAAAACCAGCAATCCGATACTGAATGTTTTTTTGTGATTCATCATGACTCAATCACTCTAATTTAATTACTTAAATGAAATCATTGAAATTGCAAGACACCAATACTGGTATCAGTATGCAGACCGGTATCGGACATGCAGTGATAAGAAATATCAAACGTTCGTGCACCGACATCCGTTTTATTGACCATCATATAATAAACACCATTCCCACCGCGCAGTTGAATGGGGTCACTAAACTTAGAATCCCCGGAAACGGTATCCGCGATGCTGACCGCCATACCCTTATCTATTTTTAAAAGCTGCAAATTCACCATCAAGCCATCGACCGGAGGAGAAAGATCTCTTATGCTGGCAGTAAGATAATCTGTTGGTATACCGTCCTTAAATGAACAAGTCACGATCGCAAACCCTGTGAAGGTAGCCGAAACGCCTTCCGGGTCCATAGTAGCTCCGCCATCGTCCGCATTAGCAAACCCAGCATACCCAAAGCAAGAAGCAACAACAAAAATAATCGAGGAGATATTTTTATTCAGTACCATATTCATCCAACAGCCCTGTTCGTATTGTATTAATTTTATGGTTTCCTTAAAGAAAAGATAACTTTTCATATCCATTATCCCAATCCAGAAGAAAACTAATGAAAGCCTGGCAGCAGTATCGCTCGAACTCTCCCAAAAAACAATGCGACATATTGTCGCAGTTAAATCAATGTCGCTCCTTTACCTTTTTCCAATAAAAAAGCGCAGATCGGAGATCTGCGCTCAGAGAGAAGTAATATGATCGTAAAAAAACTATTTAGGCCAAACCTGAACTCCATCGACAACCACTTTCATATCACGATTCAGTTGCGCTGCGGATGGCTTAACCGTAACGTCCAATCCCTCATCGCAAGATGCCGGCAAAGAAGCCACCGTTCTATTCACTTTCAATGTCGCAGGGGAATCGTAGCCATTTAACCCCACCCCATCAAAATCGGAACCGACTGCAGGCGTCCATAACATCACTGTCGAATCTCTAAAACCGCTTTTATCGGTAATTTCACAAATGTCAGCGATCGATACTACAAAAGTAACGCTTTTAGCGCAGGATTCCGGATTGATAACAACACCGGCCGTCGTAAACGGAATCAAACCGCGAAATCCTGCTGTCAATGCATTACCGCCGCCCACCCAAAAGCCCAGTTTGTTTCCAAGTGAATCTTTGATATATCCTCGCTCCGCAAATATGCTACTGTCTTGAATAAGCGTTACCGGACTCCCCCAATTAGCCACAAAATCAGTGAGCCCTCCTTCGTGAGGTGTACCTGCAACTGTGGAATCGCTACCGGCAGACTTGGTTGTTATGATGGAATCTTTACCGTCAGGAAAAACAGTAACACTACCTATCGTATCAATAGTCGCACCGCCATCCGTTTCGTTTTTGCAGCCATGACCAATCACGACGTAGTTATAATCACTACCATGATTGGCATTGTTTTCGTCAATGGTCGATGTTTTCAGCCGCGTATGCGCAAAACCAGTTTGGTGATACCGTCACAACCAAAACAGCAACCGCTGAAACCGCAAATAACTTAAATCTATTTTTTTCTTTAATCATTGATATCCCCAATTTGATTTCATTTATAATTCTTGCGACGATTAGATTTACTCAATACTTCCAATAATTTTTGGAATATGTGCAAACCAAGTGGGGATGGATTATCCGAAGACCACTCCATCATATCAATGTGACAAAATGTCGCAGCCAGCAGAACAAAGATTCATCTCATTGAATGTATAAGATATTTTTCTAAAGGGAAAAATCAAATGCGACAATTTGTCGCATGCTTATTCGCGCAAATCGCTTTCCAAATTGGAATGCGCCACTCGAAGAGATGAAGAAAAGTAGTGTAGCCTTGGAGGATCGGATTTAAGAATAATCTTAGCGAAATAAATACCGCCGATATCTACCGACGTGGCGGGAATTTTTTAACAATGCATCTCAAATAGGCATCTTTTTTGCCGAGCAGGGCTGGTTAACGATACCTATTCATCGTTCAAACTCAAACCCGCGACAAACCCTTTCCCCAGGCCTCCACTTCATCCAACAACTGCATCACATATATATTTTCAACATGGATTACTCGTAGTCGCGCAATTTGCGCCATAAATTCGGCCATCGTGATGCTTCCTCCCTGTCCTTCTTGCGTCAAACGCTTCAAACACTGCTGTTCCCATCGCTGCGCTTCAGCATCGGTGAGCGTTTCCGGCCAATTTCTGGCGCGGTAACGAAATAACAATTCAGGCAGCCGCCGGTCTTGAAATTCAAATTTCATTTTGGTCAATTCTTTTGGGGAAGCGCGACGTACTTGCATTAACAGCTCGACATCGGTCTTATTAAAAAAACCATCGTACAAAGCCGCATCGACATCGTTTGAAGGCTCGAAAGCTTGGCTGGTGTACGCACTGGCCACGCGTTGGAAGAATTCAGTTGCATCTTTTAGCTTTTGCCAATGCCGGTAACAAGCATCCAAGTTAAGCTCGATGCGCTGCGCAGCTTCTTCATTGAGTGTATTGCGCGGCGCCAATGCCGGGCATTTGTTGATTTTCACCGATTTGACCGGCAGGCGTTGCATGCCCTCTGGCAGTTCTTCGCTACGGATAAACAACAATCGCCTCAGATCATCTTCATCGAGCGATAAAAACATGTCCGGGTCGTACCGCAAATCGTAGACCAGCACGCTGTTATTGTTTCCCGGCTCCAGGATCAGCGGCATGATCAGCGTGGTACAACCGGTTTTTGCCGGGTACATGCGCGATGTGTGCACTATAGGATTATGCGTATTCAGATCCAATTGCGCAGCGGCTCTGCGTTTATCTCGCAATTGAAACAGCCAGTCGTAAAGACGCGGCTGCTGCATGCGCAATAACCGCGCCAATGCGATGGTAGCACGCACATCGGATAGCGCATCGTGCGCAGATTCATGTGCCAAACCGTTGATTGCGGTTAAATCTTCCAAACGAAAACTCGGCTGCCCATCCTCATGCCGTGGCCAAGCGATACCGTCCGGACGCAAAGCATAGGTCATGCGTACCAAATCGATAACATCCCAACGTGAATTGCCTTGCTGCCATTCTCGCGCGTATGGGTCGTAAAAATTGCGATACAGTGCAAAGCGCGTTACTTCGTCGTCGAATCGCACCGAGTTGTAGCCAGTACCGCAAGTGCCTGGCCGGGCAAGTTCGGCATGAATGCGCGCAATAAATACCGGTTCAGGCAATCCATGTTCTGTAGCCAGTTGAGGCGTAATACCGGTCAACAAGCAAGCTTCCGGGTGCGGCAGGCAATCACGCGCAGGTTTGCAGTAAATGACCAGCGGGGTGCCAATTTCATTCAGCGCTTCATCAGTACGTATACCGGCAAACTGTACCGGTCGATCGCGCCTTGGATCGGCACCGAAAGTTTCGTAATCATGCCAATATAATGTAATCGTCATCGTCGTATATCGTTTTGCACGCACTCGTTCTACAATATCTAAACTGTGCGATTATCAACCAAAGTTGCACTCTAAGTGAATCACTCTATTGAAAAAGGATAATTTAATATGACGCGTCAATTGATCAGTTCCGGTTCCACTTTCGAACAAGAAATCGGGTATTCCCGTGCCGTTGTGGAAGATAACTGGATTTTGGTTTCCGGCACCACAGGCTTTGATTACAGCAAAATGACCATTTCCGATGATTTGCTAGAACAGGCGGAACAATGTTTCAAAAATATCGAAACAGCATTAACGCAAGCCGGATCGAGCATGAAAGATGTGGTTCGGGTTACTTATGTGTTTCCCAATGCCGAAGATTTTCCTAAATGCTGGCCGATCATGCGTAAATATTTGGGCGATGTCAGACCCTCGGCCATGATGCTGGCTGCCGGCTTATCAGATCCGCGCATGAAAATTGAAATCCAGGTAACTGCCTATCGAAGCACCGAAAAACAATAGCAAAAAATCTACATTACCCGGCATCGATTCCTTCGAAGGGATGGGGCTTGGCTATACCAAATCCTTGACCGAAATCGATGCCGATTTCTTGTAACTTGGCCGTTATCTCGTCGGTTTCAACCAATTCGGCAATAGTTCTAATATTGGCTTTTTGTGCAGCTTGGTGAATGACTGTTATTTGCGCCAAATCGTCTTCATCGCGCAAAATATTGCAAACGATGGTACCGTCGATCTTTACATAATCCACAGACGTTTTATCGAGCAAGCGCATTGCTTCCGGTGTGCCGCTGAAACTGCATAACGATACCAAACAACCAAGTGCGCGCATTTTTTGTATAAAAGCTTGCGCATTTTCAACGTCGGCCTCCACATCAGACGACTCAACTTCAAAACAGATACTTGAAGCAGGAATCTTGTTCTTCTGCAATTGATTAGAGATAAAATCCGGCAATGAATGGTCGCACAGCGTATCTTTGGCAATATTGAGATAGAATGCTACCGCCTTATTCGGATGCACGGATAACCATTGCATAATGTAATTGATGATCCATCGATCCAATTTGGGCATCATGTTAAATTGATTAACCAATGGCAAAAATGAGCCCGGCGGCATCAAATTACTTTCCTCCTCATTCATGCGAATAAGAATTTCATAATGTTCCGTCGCTGAGTCCAGTGCCTTGATAGGTACAATCTTCTGGCAGTAGAGTTTAAATTCACCGTTCTCAATTGCATCTGAGATGCGTGCCGCTGTAACACCGGATTTTTCCGATGATTCATCTTGTTGCCGAACACTAGTATCAACTTTAATCGAGGGTTCGTCTGGTTTGTTTTTTAGCATCGATTGATTGGTATCGCTGCTTTTGGTTTTTATTGGTGCACGATTCTTTTCTTGCGCTCTGGGGGTATGCAAAGTATAAAAACCGGTCGTTTTACCTCTATTATCGAGATGAGGAATATATTGCTCGGTAAAAATATAGGGAAACCCTTTGGCAGATTTTAATACGCGCTCGTTATGAATCGTTTTCCCGGCAAGAATTTCTCCAATACTATTTTGGATCGGAAACACAAATTCTTCATTGGCAAATTCTTTTAAAAGCCGCCCTTCTATCTGATCGGAACCCAATCCAAACCAACGCCTGAAGATTCTATTATGGTAGCGGCAACGCGTATCGGTATTGAAAAAAGCGAGCATTACCGGAATATTTTCATCAATGATTTGCGATTTAATTTTTGTTTCGGAAGCAGTTTTTTCAGCCCACAATCTATGCTTAATCTCATTACCGAGCCTTTCTTTGGTTGCAATCAGTTGATCTGAGATATCTTTAAATTCTTTTTCTGTGCGAATGATCTGAATAGTTGCAATCAGCAGGATTAAGATTAGAGAACCCCAAAGGGTTAGTTGAATCAACTCTGTAAGTACGTTGAGAAAAAAATTATCAGCGATCAATGTAATCGCAAGTAAAAATGCAAAAACAACTACCAAATGGGGTCTAGCATTCATTGAAAAACCTTTCTCACATCAGTTCATTATCTTTCATAGCCGAAATACGACCATAAGTATGCATGGGTTTTCGAACAAGCCAAAATTTCCATAAATCAGTACGAGTCACGGTAAACTTCTGCAATGCATTTTCATTCGAAGTGATCAACTGCAGTTGATCGATTAAACCACGCTTGAGTCCCTCGTATAACGGCACAAACCATTTTTTTTCCATTTCTTTAATAGTTTCCCGCCAACCATAAGCATTTCGATACTTAGCTGGGGTTGACAAGGCATCGAGTACAATCAAATGATTTCCCGATTGCTGAGATTCAAGCCAAGCCGTAAGATCGGATGGAAGATCGGCGTGTAGCGCATGAGCTGCCATTGCTAACGCAAGAGACAATTCGTTATTACTCCACACGTTCGTATAAGTGGATCGCAGCAATCCCGGTGAATAACCACCGCCCCAGAGCCAAATACTATTGATACTCAATTCTCCGGAAGATTCGCGCGCTTGATTGATTGGATGCTCATGCAACCGCATTTGAATTTCATTGAGCAATTTCCGCCACATCGCGCTATCCGCACCAGTCGGCAAGAACTGATTGATGTTTTTGCACGTTACTTGACCGAGCGTATAAGTTTGCATATCCGGCATCTTTGGTAATTGAATATACCAGCGATCAGCATGAAGCGCCAACAATGTAAGATGATAATCATGCATGATGCAATTCAAGTCTTGTACCAATCGATCAGCTTCTTCTTTGGAAATAGCAAAAATCCGACTATCCGCCAGCATCAAATGATTTTGCTCAATTCGCAGGTGCACTGGATCGGCACGCATCCAAAATTCTTTATTACTTTTCGTCAATTCCGGCGCATCTTTTTGCAGCATTATCGGAGCAATTGGCCAGCTAATCCGTTGCTCGACGTTAAATTGTTTACAAAGCCAAATCTCGAGATCTTCAGGCGCATCCATAGCTGTTGCGCTTTTGCATAACAGTGTCTCAATCGCATCCAACGATAGATTTTGGTAGATTTCGGAACGCATGGCATCCGGCCAAAACAAATCTGGAACAAAAAGGGTCAAATTCATGGTATGACGCAATGCTTGTCAGAATCGGAAAAAAGAATGCACTATTCTACTCATTGCCGCAGCAGATTTGTGCAGTGCATCACGAAATCGGCTTCATGGAAAGGCATAGGATTTGCACGTATAATGATGCTTTATGAATGCAATTAACTTACTACGCTTGATTTGAATATTTGGAGAGGTCATGTACCAGCATATAAAAATACCTAATGATGGGAAGAAAATTCAGGTAAATAGTGATAATTCACTGAATGTACCCGATAACCCGATCATTCCTTTTATTGAAGGGGACGGAATTGGCGTAGATATTACTCCGGTAATGCGCAATGTGGTAAATGCGGCGGTCGAGAAAGCCTACGATAGGCAACGAAAAATTTCCTGGATGGAAATTTATGCCGGCGAAAAATCCACCAAGGTGTATGGCCCGGATGTGTGGTTACCGGAAGAAACTCTGCAAGCCGCACAAGAATATGTCGTTTCGATCAAAGGACCTCTGACGACACCGATTGGCGGCGGTATCCGTTCGATCAACGTAGCATTACGCCAACTACTGGATTTATACATATGTCTGCGCCCGGTACGTTATTTCAGCGGTGTACCAAGCCCATTAAAAAACCCTGAAAAAACGGATATGGTAATTTTCCGGGAAAATTCGGAAGATATTTATGCGGGCATTGAATGGGAAGCGGAATCAGAGTCGGTCAAGAAGGTGATCGATTTTCTTATTAAAGAGATGAATGTGACCAGTATCCGTTTTCCACAAACCTCTGGGATCGGTATCAAACCGGTTTCACGGGAAGGCACCGAGCGCTTGGTACGCAAAGCTATCCAGTACGCGATAGAAAATCAACGAAAATCTGTTACCTTGGTTCATAAAGGCAACATCATGAAATTTACCGAAGGTGCTTTCAAGAAATGGGGCTACGCCGTGGCGGCCAAAGAGTTCGGCGCGGAATTGCTGGATGGTGGTCCCTGGATGAAATTGCCGGCAGCCGCAGGCAACATCATCATTAAAGACGTCATCGCAGACGCCTTTCTACAACAAATTTTATTACGCCCGGAAGAATACGATGTCGTCGCAACACTGAATTTAAACGGTGATTACATTTCGGATGCCCTTGCCGCTCAGGTAGGCGGAATCGGCATTGCACCAGGTGCCAATCTCAGCGATTCGGTGGCGATCTTCGAAGCCACACACGGTACTGCGCCCAAGTATGCCGGAAAAGATCAAGTCAATCCAGGTTCCATCATACTTTCGGCGGAAATGATGTTGCGGCATTTGGGATGGACTGAAGCGGCGGATATGATCATTCGATCAATGGAAGCAACCATCCAAGACAAAGTGGTTACCTATGATTTCGCGCGCCTAATGGACAATGCGCAGCAAGTATCCTGTTCGTCTTTTGGCAATGCAATGATCACACGGATGGGTCGATAAACAGACGAACTTAGAAAAGCACTGCCTATTTATCGAATCTGATTCGCTTGCAATAGCGATCTTCAGCACTTTTCTACAATTGGCTTGCGATATCCAGAAGCTTCTTGATCTTTCCTATGCTCGTCCTCGGAATCGAAACCTCCTGCGATGAAACCGGTATTGCACTGTACGACACAGCACACGGCCTGTTGAGTCACACCTTATTTTCACAAATCGACATGCACAGGGAATACGGTGGCGTCGTGCCGGAATTGGCATCACGCGATCATATCCGGCGTGTGCTGCCACTCATCGAACAAGCATTACAGGCGGCGCAACGTAAGTTGCAGCAAGTTGATGCGATTGCCTACACACAAGGACCTGGACTGGCCGGTGCATTGCTGGTAGGTGCAAGTATCGGTGCCGCACTCGGTTTTGCACTCAATATACCGGCACTGGGAATTCATCATTTGGAAGGTCATTTGCTGTCACCGCTACTGTCCGATCCCGTACCGGAATTTCCATTTGTTGCGCTGCTGGTATCGGGTGGACATACGCAATTGATGCAAGTCGAGGGGATAGGGTGCTACAAATTACTCGGCGAAACGGTCGATGACGCCGCGGGTGAAGCATTCGACAAAACAGCCAAATTGCTCGGTCTTGGTTATCCAGGTGGCGCGGCGTTGTCGAAGCTTGCGCGACAAGGTCGCCCAAGAATATTCAAACTACCTCGGCCAATGCTGCACAGCGGCGACCTGAATTTCAGCTTTAGCGGACTGAAAACTGCTGTGTTGACATTGCTCAACAAACAAGAAATCACCGAACAAACCCGCGCAGACATTGCTCTAGCATTCCAAGACGCCGTGGTTGAAGTACTGACCGAAAAATCGCTGGCAGCACTATCGCAAACGGGCTTGTCGCAACTGGTGGTCGCCGGAGGCGTCGGCGCCAATGAGCACTTACGCCAAAATCTTAACCTCAAAGCGACACGGCACGGCGCAACCGTTTTTTATCCCTCATTGGAATTTTGCACCGACAACGGTGCTATGATCGCGTTCGCTGGGGCTCTCCGTCTGCAAGCAGACGGTTTAACAAAACAACAATCGACCAGCAGTTTTAACGTCAAGACACGTTGGGATTTGGAGACGCTCGAGAGCTAACACGCTCGAATCGGTATTGATTTTCTCAAGGAGCCTTCTTTTCCCCGATCCGCCCTTCTTTGCCAGCCAGTAAGTTAGCGATATTCGATTGATGGCGCCAGATCAGCAATAGAGCAATCAGCAAGATCGATTGCGACAGCAGGTTAAAGTCCATCAGACCAAAAGCATAGACTGGGGTAAGAGTTGCCGCGATGAGTGCGGAAAGCGAGGAGATGCGCCAAACGAAAGCAACCAACAGCCAAGTTGCCGCAGCCAGCAAGCCGACCCAAAGATTCAACCCCAATATAATACCAACCGCCGTGGCTACGCCTTTACCGCCTTGGAAACGCAAGAACACCGGGAATACGTGACCCAAAAATACCGCCAGTGCTGCAACGGCGACTGCTTCATCTCCCAACCCCCATTGTGGTGCAGCATGCTGCGCCAATGCAACCGCGAGCCAGCCTTTACCGGCATCGCCGAGTAACGTTACGATTGCTGCTGTTTTTTTGCCAGTACGCAATACATTGGTAGCGCCGGGATTGCCGGAGCCGTAAGTACGCGGATCGGGGAGTTTGAAAATCCAACTGGAAATTACCGCAAAGGGAATGGAGCCTAATAAATAAGCCAGTAAGGTAAATACCGCTAGTGTCATGTGAATCACATCATCCCAACAAAATAGAATAGAATCTCGGATCTTTCATCGC
The DNA here is from genome assembly GCA_002435335.1 of Nitrosomonas sp. UBA6494. GTDB lineage: Bacteria > Pseudomonadota > Gammaproteobacteria > Burkholderiales > Nitrosomonadaceae > Nitrosomonas. Next base: position 29,292 of record DJMI01000059.1, on the reverse strand, counting down.
ATTCGAACTCTCTTGCGTCACGAGTGCTCATTTTATCGCTGATTTCCCATGGATATTATTTTTTTGCACGATTTTAAAGCCAAAACCTTGATTGGCATCTACCCCTGGGAACGCAAGGTGCGGCAAACCGTTCGCCTCGATCTGGAAATCGCGCTACCAACCAGCAAAGCCTGCCAGAGCGATCAAATCGAAGACGCACTGGATTATGCTTTGATTATCGACCGCATCAATCACATTTTGGCCGAACACCGTTTTTCGTTGCTGGAAGCATTGGCAGAACACATCGCACAAGCTATTCTTTACGAATTTAAATCACCATGGGTTAAAGTCAGCATCGCCAAGCTTGGCATCATACGCGGTGTCAAACGACTCGGAGTTTGTATCGAACGAAAAGCGAGTCTGTGATAAAGTTCGCGTTTTGATTTTTAAGTGCAAAGGAATAGATATGGATTACAGTTACGAATCGGATCACACGAAATTCATGCGTGAGTTTCTGGAAAAGAATCCACGGATCCAGGAAAAACGCCTGGCAGCACGCGCGGTGTGGTGGGATAAGGATCAGAATTTGGATGAGCGTAAGCGTTTCAAAGAATCTGCCGAGCCGATGAAACCGTATGTTTATTTTGGCGGCCAATAATGATCAATGCGTAAATTAAGCGTTTTATTCATCGTATCGCTGCTGTCCGCTTGCGTCAATCTGCCGGATTTTCACAACAAACAGCAGCTTTTCGAAGAAAAACTAAACGGTGAACATATCGCACTGGCTGATTGCACGGCCAAAAAACTGCAAAGCGATGGTCGTTCATTCATGCGTTTTTTACAAATCAGAAATCGCCAATATCCTGATCTCGGAATTTCGGAAATTCATGCCCTAGATACTCGATATTTGCGTAGCGCATACGCCGCCTATGCGCCGTCCAACCCAGATGGGATTTTGTTCTACGGCGAACCCGGGGTAGAAGTTTTGCCGTCATCGCAACGAAGTGATTACGATGAAGCGATTCATGCATTTGTTCTGACGCTGCAAAAACACGACGAAAAAACCATTGCGGCAACGCTCAAAGGTAATTCCTATACCGGAAGAATAGCTTGGGAGATTTTGCAACGTTGTGCGACACAGCAACTTGCACAGTAAATCGTTAATTCACCTTAATTACTACTTCCGGATTTCGCCAGAATCGCATCCAGCATCCGTGTACTGAGTATACGTTTCAGTACACCGAACAAATATGTCGGAAATGTCACATAGTAGCGCGGTTGCGGTTTCTCGGATTCCAGTGCCAAGATAACTCGCTTCAATACTGCTTCAGGCGGCAAAGTAAACGGCACTGCCGGACCGGGTTTATTTAATCGGGTTAAGACGCCCTGGTACTTCTCGCGATGCACACTGTTTTCGATATCGATATATTTTTCCAACGCCTGGACTGCATTTGCGCGAAATCGACTTGCAATCGGACCGGGTTCGATCAGGCTGACATAAATGTGGGTACCTTTTAATTCCAGCCGCAGGGTATCGCTTAAGCCCTCGATGGCATACTTGGAAGCGTTATATGCACCGCGGTAAGGCATTGAAACGAAACCCAGCACCGAACTGTTTTGAATAATCCTACCGTAACCTTGACGACGCATGACCGGAATCGCGAGATTGGTCAATTCCAGCCAGCCGAACACATTGGTTTCGAATTGTGTACGCAGCGCATCACGGTTCAAATCTTCCACCGCACCCGGAAGTCCGAAGGCGCCGTTATTAAACAAAGCGAACAATTCGCCATTTGTACGTCGCATTACTTCTTCAAAGGCAAAATGAATCGAATTGGAATCGTTCAGATCCAGACGAAAACTCTCCAATCCTTCCAAGGATAATTTTTCTGCGTCAACTTTCTTGCGTGCAGTTGCAAAAACACGGTAACCACGCTCGTGCAATCCCTTGGCAACGCAGTAGCCGATACCGCTCGAGCATCCTGTAATCAATATGGTTTTTTTCATCTATTGTTATTGAATGTTAAGTATTTAAGAGTTAATAGGCTTGACTTTGGAGACTTGTTGATGAGACTCTTTCTGTCCAAGAACATAACACAAGATCACAGAAGTCATGGCAAAAATTTTATTCCGGTTAAACGGCGTACCCGACGATGAAGCCGCCGATGTTCGTGAATTGCTGACCTTACATGCGATCGATTTTTATGAAACATCGGCAGGAAACTGGGGAGTATCGATGGCAGCCATCTGGCTTAAAAATGACGATCAATTCGAAACAGCACGCGCACTATTGGATGACTATCAGAATCAACGGATGATCAAAGTTCGGGAAGAGTATGCTCAATTAAAGCGGGAAGGTAAACACAAGACTTTTCTGCAATCAGTCAGCCAAAAACCGATCAGTTTTACCGTTCATTTAGCGCTGGCAATGTTGGTAATTTACTTATCGATCCAGATGGTACTCGATTTGATGCAATAGAGAAGCCTTCCCCAAGCCGTTATGGATCGACGTGTAATGCGGTATGATAGCAATCCGAACGTTGTTTCATCAAATAATAACTTGAAGGAGAAGCTATGAAAAATACATTGAAAGCTGTAGCAATCGCATTTGCAATCACCCCGATCGGTGTTTTCGCAGGCGGAGACCCGGATTACGTCAAATTCCCGGCAGATTACGCTAAATCATTTACGCTGTATGCCACCATGAATCGCGCCAACCAAACACAATTGGCAAAGTTATACGCTAATGAGGCCGCTGTCACCAGCTATACGCAAGGCGATAAAGCCGCATCCGGTGCTATTGTAGTGATGGAGATTTATACACCGAAAAAAGATGCTGAAGGCAAGCCAATTCCTGGCAGCGATGGATTGTTTGAAATCGATTCGTTGGCGGCGATCGGTGTCATGGAAAGCAGAAGTGATTGGGATGCTGCTTTTCCTGCAGAACATCGCGCCGGTAATTGGGGATTTGCACTCTATAATCCGGATGGTTCGGTAAAAAGTAACGAGCTTAATTGCGCACAATGCCATATTCCGTTGCAAGCCCAAGATTATTTGTTTACCAGTCAGAAGTTGATTGATTTCGTTAAGAAGTAATTGTTTTTGTTAAACCATACACCGCATTGGATTGTTGCTCTATGCCGATGCGGATATGGAACACCGTTAATCCATGTGACTTGTCGTGCTGAATCAAATAATCTGCCAGGCCTAATTAATTATTCAACTCTCGACTTAACCTCCAAAAACTTAACGTTTCTTTAAAAACGCATTCTTCGCCGACTCCTTTCGCAGCACAATATTTGAACCTTTTGTTGATGAAGTGGAATGAACGAAATGAAAAAAATTATTTTTCATTATCTTTCATCGTACTTAAACCCAAAGGGGGTTACAAATGATTAATATAAAATCGGCTATAGCAATAAGAAAAAAGATTGTTAATGCCTCAGCTTTTATTGTGAATGCCTTGATAATACTTGTTTTACCGATTCAAGCGATACATGCCGGCAGTAGCAATGAAATCAATTTTTCATTAACAGATAATCCAGGACGGTGGTTCGACACTGGACAAGACATTGCTGGTACCCGCTCACTCGCAGTCGCGACTCCGGGTGTGCGTGTCAATTTCTCTGGGAATTCGAATACCGTCCATACGAGAAGCAGCTTGATTTATCCTGCTGGCGCAGCGGGAATGCCTTTCAATACTGAGCCCAAGAAAGGCGGCGACAGTATTACGTTAACAACACCGGGGTTATATGTTTTTACTTGCAGCATTCATCCCTACATGTTCGGTGCGGTAATCGTTGATGACCCGAATACCACTGGCCTTGATCTCGGAGACAATATCAGTCTGATCAATGGCATCACGGTTCCAAGCAGCAGCGACTTGGCCACGCGCCTGTTACGAACATTCTTTATCGCAACGAATCCGGCCAATTGGCAAAACTATGCAAGCAATGCGCCATGGCATGTCACTTATCCTAACGTCGACGTACGTGTCGACATCGGTGTAGTGAATTTGCCGGCAGTGCTTAATGCACGATATGGAAATGACGTTGCGCTCACAGTGCTATCGAATCCGCCAATTGCGGCTATCGGTGAAATTTGGGTAGCCACACAATTTGAAACGACCGCCGGAAAATCAAAACCAGGAACGGTAACAGCGGTCGACGGAGTTTCCTGGCAAGTAAAGCGCAAAGTGGCATTGCCTTCGATCAGAATGAACAATCCGCACAATATGTGGACCGATAAGAATCAAAACGTCATTTATGTTACCCAATGGTTTGACAAAAAACTCACCGTCTATGATCGGAAAACCGGTGCATTGATTCGCAATGTATCGGTAGGTGAAGCACCCGCTCATGTGATGACGCTTACCGATTCCGATCGAATTCATATTACCAACAATGGCGACACGCGTACGGATTCAGTAATGGAATTGACTCCATTCGCAACGCAAATATTACGCCGGGTAGATATCGGACGGGGCAATCCTCATGCCCATTGGATGAGCCACGACGGTAAAACCATGGTTACACCCAATGTTCTTTCCGGGGATAGCACACAATATAATTTTCATAGCAATGCAATCGACGCCATTGTTCCGGTCAGCAGCCCCCTAAGTCACCCGCTGGCGACCGGCATGATGCCGGATGCCAGTAAATATTACGTGGCTAACCTGCTCGATAGCACTATTACTGTTGTGAACATGGATACTCATCAAGTCATCAAACACATTAATCTGATTGCGAACTACGATCCGATTGCCGGAACTATTTCGGGCGCTGTCGGTGCACTACCGATACAAACGCCGGTATCTCCGGACGGCAAAAACATGGTAACCGCCAATACGCTTACCGGCACAATTACCATCGTCGACACCAGCACCGATGATGTGATCAAAATGCTGCCCTGCGACCCTGGCTGCCACGGTGTACAGTACGGCGCCAAACAAGGCGGAGGATATTACGCATATGTTTCCAGCAAATTTTCGAACAGAATGTTGATTGTCGACCCTGATCCCAATGCAGACGGCAATCCAATTGATGCCGCCATCGTTGGTTCTGTGGGACTGTTTTCAACAAGTGCGACAAAAAAGGATGATACGATTACCGGCAATGCAGGAATGGGTGGGCAAGGGATTTTGCCGATTCCGGTCGTCTATAACGGCTGGGTACAAAATCTTCCCGATTCTTGGAAGAGTCAACTGTCAACCTCGCAGCAAAATCCGTATTAATCGGCCAAGCATCTAATGCCAGGCGTTGAGAAGTATTTTCGGGAAGCTGCTAAACAGGGAAACGCAGGCGAAGAAGTGCAGTTTATGCTTAATAAATGAACTTTCTGAGCCTGTTTTAATACCGTCGCGGCAACGCAGATACTTTTTCAACGACCTGCATATATAAAAAATACGTTAAATGCCTAACAAAGCCATCCGTTGCATGTACAAGGACAAAAACTCACCTTCTTTCAGAGCATTGCACAGATGAGCCCTACCTTGACAGGAAGCTCAATGCAACCCGTTAAGTGAGTAGATGTTTGATTGCCTCTTGTTCGGAAACCAATTCCTGATAACTTTTCTTCATTTTTTCTTTATCAGCATCAGTAATTGTTAAATCTTCGACAATTTTATATCGACCATTCTGGCATGTCACAGGATAGCTGTATATAACGCCGTTTGGAATGCCATAACTACCATTGGAGGCCACACCCATCGATACCCAATTATCATCCTGAGTACCGAAAATCCAGTCTTGCATATGGTTNNGGGAACTGGGTATTGGAATGGTTTCCCCATACGATCATTTTTTTTACATCGGCAACAGATACGCACAATTTTAACGCCACTTGCGATAATGCCCGGTTATGATCCAAGCGCAACATAGCTGAAAAATTGGCAGGATCGATATCAGGGGCATTTTTCATCGTGATGAATGCATTTGTGTTGGCAGGATTGCCGACCACGAGTACTTTGACATCCCTTTTTGCTACCGCATTCAATGCTCTCCCTTGCTCGATAAAAATAGGGCCGTTTGCGGCTAACAAATCCTTACGCTCCATATTTTCGCTACGCGGTCTGGCACCAACAAGCAAAGCAATATCGGCATTATCAAATGCAGCTTCAGGATTGTCGGTCGTAACAATTCCGGCAAGCAGCGGAAAAGCACAGTCATAGAGTTCCATGACGATACCATCAAAAAAAGGCTGCGCATCGGCTATGTCATGGAGTTGCAATATAACCGGTTGATCCTTGCCAAGCATGTCACCAGCCGCAATGCGGTATAACAAGCTATAACTGATTTGTCCGGTTGCACCGGTGACTGCGATACGAATAGGCGGTTTCATTTTTTCCAATCCTCGAAAAGCCACCAATAAGGCTGGAAAATTGGCGGTATATGGGAAAAATCACGGAATTATACTTGCAATCGGGATGCCACGGAAGAGTTACTTCGCTTACAAAATTATCCCCATGGATTTGCATCGATAGGTGCATTTATAAGTACATGGCGTTAAATCAACAATAATCGCTTGTTTCGTTGTTGGTATGTCCTAAGATATTTATCGAAAACTTTGCAAATACTGTTGATCAATAACTGCCCCTGTGGGGTAACCACGATTTCATCATGATCGAGCGTAACCAGCCCGGCTCGTTCAAATGATCGCAGTTCAGCCAATTCGGCAGCAAAATATTGTTTGAACTCGATGGGAAAAAAGGTTTCGACCGATTCGTGAGAAATAACCGCATGACAGATCAATGCGTGCATGACTGAGCGCCTTATCAAATCATCGGCGCTCAGCTCAAGACCGCGCATGATAGGCAAAATACCTTGCTCCAATTTGTCACAGTATTGGGAAAGATCACAGTAATTCTGATTAAGGGTCGGCCTCATGCTGCCGATCCCCGAAAGCCCAAACGCAATATGATCGCAATCGGGATAAATCGAATAACCTTGCAAACCGTAATGCAATCTACCTTGCTGCTGCGCATGAACCAGTGGATCATCAAACTTTGCGAACAGATTCATGCCGACATGTGCATACCCGTTCTCAGCTAAGCGCCTAATGGCCAACATACGCATTTCAAATCTGGTGCTCACGTTTGGCAAATCGACCGGATCAATGCTTCGCTGTACTTTGAATCTTGCTGGCAAATGCTGAAAATTAAGCAGTTTAATCTGATTCGGATTAGCAGCAATAACATGCTCCAAAGTATATGCAAACTTATCCAAATCCTGCTTCGGTAACCCCAAACTCAATTCAATTCGAATAGATCGAAACTCAGCTTGCTGTGCCGCATGAATCGCTCGCAAACTGACTTCCTCCGATTGCTGGCACTTTATTGATTGCTGTACTTGCTGATCGAAATCCACCACATTGATAACAGCACCACCAAATCCCATTTCGCGCAATGCCTGCATTGATCGATGTTGAAATTGTCGTGGATCGATTTCAATGCAATATTCACCCTCATTCATCACATTAAAATTCTGCTCAATACTTTCAATAATTTTTCTTAACTGCGCATCTTCCAGATACGTAGGGGTTCCACCGCCGAAAAAAACTTGTTCTACTTTCGGATCATTTTTGAATAGTTGCCCCTGAAGTCTTATTTCACGTAATAAATAATCCAGATAAGTATTGATACCATCAACATCATGCGCAATGATTTGTTGAAAATTACAGTGCGCGCACAGCGTAGGACAGAAAGGAATATGTATCGACAGCGTTAACGGCCGCCGAAGGTATCCGGATTTACAATTGTTTAACCAAGATAGATAGGCACGAACATCAAATGCCTCAATGAAATAATCAATTTCCGGGTACAGGCGATAGTCTGAGGCATGATTATCAAAGCGGCGAATGAGCGCAGGGCTTAATCCATTCAGGCTAGAAAAATATAATGAATTCAATATTTTCATCGCACGAAGATCGTATTCGGAAGAATATACATTACCATGCTGCTTTTATTGATTATTGCAATCAACTGTCCCCTTTTGATAAAAAAGCATATCCTCTTTACATTAATATGTCGTAAAATTATGAAATGGGTTCGGCCTATTTATTTTGATTCAGATCAATTTAAAGCGCTTAAATATAATCCTTAATATTTGGAAAATATTTTGTTTCAAAATACTTCTTCACGTTATTCCATTGATTTAAACCAAATAAAGTCCAGCTGCGCAACGTGTAGTTTACGTGAACTTTGTTTACCGGTCGGCTTGAACGATCACGAGGTACATGTTCTTGGCGAAGTGGTTAGTCATAAGCGCAAAATACAGCGTGGAGGCTACCTGCATCGCACCGGCTCCAAGTTTCAGTCACTATTTGCCATTCGTAGCGGATTCTTAAAAACCTGTGTGCTTGAAGAGGACGGTCGACAACAAGTAACCGGATTTCACATGACCGGTGAGCTGTTAGGATTAGATGCCATTAGCACAGAAATACATACCTGCGATGCCATTGCGCTGGAAGATAGTGAGGTCTGTGAAATTCCTTTCGCGAAGCTAGAAGAAATTAGTCGCGCCATTCCGTCTCTGATGCACCATTTTCACAAAATCATGAGTCGTGAAATCGTACGTGATCATGGCGTAATGCTATTACTTGGCAGCATGAAAGCCGAAGAACGCTTAGCGACCTTCTTGCTAAATTTATCACGCCGCTTCCTAATGCGCGGATATTCAGAGTTCGAGTTTAATTTGCGCATGACTCGTGAAGAAATTGGCAGTTATTTGGGACTCAAATTAGAAACGGTAAGCCGCGCTTTCTCTAAGTTACAAGACGAAAACATCATTACAGTCGATAACAAGAGAATACAAATCAATGATATTGCCAAACTCAGGATGAAAATGGGAAATTCATCCTGCCTTACATAAGCGAAGCAAATGGCAAAACAAATACCGGCGTTGTGACAACCTTTTCGCCGTTTTCTCTATCGTATCCCCATACTTTTTATCAATCACGCCGACTATTACCGCGTTCGTGATCCTTCTTACCTTTTCCTTCATGATTGCCGCTATCATGCAGCTTGCTTTTCCCCCGCCCATGATGATCATCGCCATCATGATCAAACTTGTTGCGATTGTTATGATGAACATAATCAGAATCATCACCTTGCTGGTAACGATCGTGCTGATGCTGACTAGCGTACTGAGGCACATAAACATTGTTATACCAGTCCTCTTGCACAAAATAGACCGGTAATTGGCAAGCATTATACCGATGACAGTGTTTACTCCATTTTTTTGCATGTCCCGGAGGAACATGAAGATAAATCGGTTGTTGCTGAACCGGGACTGCTGGTGGTATCACCACTCTAGGATTCTGGTAAATCAATTTTGGAACCGGATAATGACTACCCAATGTAATTTGCCCATAGAATCCCGGTTGCCCCACGGTAATTGACACACCCAAATCACTGGCCGAAACGATTAACGAAATCAATAATAATGGAATTGCCGACAACGATCTATACATAAAAAATCCTTTATAAAGTTTTTGCAATAAACAATCGTAACAAAAACGCGGCAAACATTTTAAACAGTTTTAGCAATTGCAATGTTTCTGATAACCTCTCGGAGAATATTTCAATTTCCCCAAATTACTTAGTAGCTTTTTACGATTGGGAAGGTTGCGGTGGGACTTTAATCCATTCTCCAGCACACTGCTTCACATAGGGGTAGTATCCCTCAGGATTGCGGCAATAATACCAATAATTATTGTTTCGCGACGGATCAGTCCTGATTGCATCATTGCGTTGAACATAAACCGGCGGTCTTGACGGGGTTGCGTATACCGGCGTAGCAGCCAGAAGCGCGGGATATCCGCCCAAGGGATAGTAGGGCTCGAAGTACCGGTAAGGACCAAAGCCGACATAATTACCATAAGCTCTCGCGCCATATCTGCTGCCGTAATAAAAACTATTAAACGGCACACTGAAACCATAATAGCCAAATGGAGCAAAAGGACCATAGAAACCGAATGGACTGTAAAAACCAAATGGACCGTACCCTAACCCCAAGCCAAGCCCTAAACCGAGCCCCAAACCAAATCCGTCATAGTAATGATGTCCCCACGCATGATGATTATGGCCATCATGATGGCCATGGCTATCGTGATGATTATTGTTGCCATCCTGGTTAACTGTCGTATTGTTCTGCACGTTAACAGTTTGTGCATTGGTAGCGTCAGTACTTGTTGAATCGGCTTGCGTTGCTGTTCCGTTTCCGGATTCAGTAGAAACATCAGACTCGGCTGTTGCAGTCGAGTCGGCGGTATCGGTTGTTGCACTAGTCGCATCATTTGTTGTACTAGTTGTATCGGTCGTTATGCCGGCAGCATCACTTTGTGAAGATCCTTGGTCATTTTGCAAAGACTCAGGTTCCTGGCTAGAGCTATTGGTCAAATCAGTAGCGTTTGATGAATCCAATGTATCGACTTGATCTAAATCATTTGCCAATGCAGGATCGTCAACCGATTCAAAATCATCAGATTGGTTGAAACTTTCATTCTGAAAAAAAGCATCCCCCTGATCGTAATTACCTTGATCATAATAATCCGAGTATCCTCCGGCGTCATAGTCGCTGCCATAGTCCCCTCCGAAGTCACCACCATACCCCCCATCGGGGCCTCCGTCATAGCCTCCATCGAAATCTCCTCCGAAATCTCCTCCGAAGTCACCCCCAAAATCACCGCCGTCAAAACCGCCACCATCGTCTTGGGCACTTGCCGGATTTAACGAAAAAATTCCGCAAAGGGCAATCGCAAGGCATGTTAATTTGAATTTTTTCATATCAACCTCAATCAGAATTGAGCAATCGCAATATAAGAATTTAATTAGAAAGTTTATTGCATTATCAGTTTCGTTAATCTCGAAAACCAATATTTTTAACCTTTTATCAGGATAGCAAAGTGATTCTGAACATTCACTGAATGACAGATAGATTCAAATAGAAACGGTTAAGGTATAATGCCCGGTTTCTCAATATATTGGATGATGGAGTGGTCAATGCCTATATACGAATATTTTTGCAATTCATGTGGCGCTGAGAAAGAGCACTTGCAAAAGATCAGTGATGTGCCCATTGCCGTTTGTCCTGAGTGCGGTAGTAGCGATTATATCAAGCGGATTTCAGCTGCCGGATTTCAATTGAAAGGCAATGGTTGGTATGCTACCGATTTTAGGGATAAGAAATCAAAACGATCAGAAAACAAAACGGAATCCAAGTCAAGCGCGCAGCCCTCAACTGCCACATCCGAAACAAGCACGGCCAGTGAAAACAAAGCCTCATCGACTGCAGCGATCGATTAAACAATATTCAGAAAATTTATCTATTAACGACTGACAAAATTATGCGTACAAATTACTGCGGCGCCATCAATGCCGGCTATCTTGGTAAAACAGTCACTCTCTTCGGTTGGGTACATCGACGCAGAGATCACGGTGGCGTAATTTTCATAGATTTACGAGATCGCGAAGGCCTGGTGCAGATCGTATGTGATCCAGACAACGTAAAAGCATTTCAAATCGCAGAAAAAATACGCAATGAATTTGTACTGAAAATTACCGGGAAAGTTCGCAATCGCCCCGAAGGAACAATCAATTCGGCACTATTCAGCGGCGAAATTGAAATATTGATAGCTGACATAGAGGTACTAAATACGTCATTAACTCCGCCATTTTTAATGGACGACGACAACATCAGCGAAGTGGTGCGCCTTGAACATCGTTTTCTTGATTTGCGGCGACCGGTGATGCAATCGAATTTGCGTTTACGCCACAAGGTTGCAATGGCAGTACGTGTCTTTCTAGACCAACACGGCTTTCTCGATATTGAAACACCGATGCTCACCAAATCAACCCCCGAAGGTGCACGTGATTACCTCGTACCTTCGCGTGTTAACGCTGGGCATTTCTTTGCACTGCCGCAATCACCCCAGCTGTTTAAACAACTGTTGATGGTTTCTGGATTCGATCGTTATTATCAAATTACCCGCTGTTTCCGCGACGAAGATTTGCGCGCCGACCGGCAACCGGAATTTACACAAATCGACATCGAGACTTCTTTTCTGAGCGAAAACGAAATCATGTCATTAATGGAGGAAATGATACGTAATTTGTTCAAGTCTCTGATCAATGTAGATCTACCTAATCCATTCCCACGGTTAACTTATGCGGAAGCGATGTTCAAGTACGGCTCGGATAAACCCGATTTGCGCGTGCCGCTTGAATTTACCGAATTGACCGACATCATGAAAGAAGTGCCTTTCAAAGTATTCCGGGAAGCGGCAGAAAAACCGGATGGGCGCGTGGCCGCTTTACGCATCCCCAAAGGAAGTGAATTGTCGCGCAAGGAAATCGACGACTATACGGCTTTTGTTGGCATATACGGCGCCAAGGGGTTGGCATACATCAAAGTCAATAACTTGGCGGGTGGTGTAGAGGGGTTGCAATCGCCGATCCTGAAGTTCCTACCGGAAGAAACGATCAAGACGATCCTGGCACGCACGCAAGCGCAAGACGGCGACCTGATATTCTTCGGCGCGGATAAAACCAAAATCGTCAACGAATCACTGGGGGCGCTACGCATTAAAATCGGCCATCAGCACGGTCATGCCGAAACCGGTTGGAAACCACTGTGGGTAGTCGACTTCCCAATGTTTGAACGCGACGAGGAGGAAAACCGTTGGCAAGCATTGCACCATCCCTTTACCTCACCCGCCGATGGGCACGAGGATTTACTGGAATCAGATCCCGGCAAAGCGCTTTCCAAAGCGTATGACATGGTACTTAACGGCTCTGAAATCGGCGGCGGTTCGGTGCGGATTCATCGCCAGGATGTACAATCGAAAGTTTTCCGTGCGCTGAACATTTCTGATAAAGAGGCTCAGCAAAAATTTGGCTTTTTGCTAGAAGCACTGCAGTACGGGGCACCACCGCACGGTGGAATTGCATTCGGTCTGGATCGCATTTTGACCATGATGACCGGATCTGAATCGATTCGTGACGTAATCGCATTCCCCAAGACACAACGTGCACAATGTTTGCTGACGCATGCACCAAGTACAGTCGATGAAAAACAACTTCGGGAATTGAGCATCCGTTTGCGTCAGACCGACATTAAATCAAATTAATAAACCAATGCCACATGTTAAAAGATTGATTCGAAACTGAACTCATTAATGGTTCATCGATAAGAAGATGATCAGTTTTTTCTCAGCCATCTATTTAGCGTACTCTCGAGCTGCGAAAAATCAATAGGTTTGGCTAGATAATCATCCATTCCTGCGCTCAAGCATGCTTCGCGGTCACTGGTCATTGCATTAGCGGTCATGGCGATAATCGGTATATGTTTTCCGCTACCGGTTTCATTTCGACGAATGATTCTGGTCGCTTCGTATCCATCCATTACAGGCATTAGGCAATCCATCAAAACCAAGTCGTAAGCTTTGTTTCGAACCGCCTCTACCGCTTTTGCTCCATTCTCGACCACATCCACCGTATACCCTATTTTTTCGAGTATCGCACAAGCCAGCAATTGATTGATTTCATTGTCTTCCACCAACAGCAGATGCAATTCTGTGTTTAACACTGGCTTGGAAAATTCCCGAGATAAAGATGCATCACGATGAGACATAATATTGTTAACGGGTTGGTTCGCAGGAAATTCTATCCAGAAAGTACTGCCTTCTCCCTCGATGCTATTAAAACCAATATTACCACCCATCGCTTCTGTAATGTGTTTGCAAATAGAAAGTCCGATCCCTACGCCTTCTATTTTTCCGCCTTCCCTACCCAATCGATCGAAGCTGTTAAAGATTCTTTGCTGCAAATGAAAAGGAACTCCTATTCCGGTATCGATTACACTTATTCGTATTTTGTTGGCACACCTTTGACAGACCAAAGTTATATTACCGTGTGGTCGATTGTACTTAATCGCATTGGACAGCAAGTTGGTCAAAACTTGTCGCAAGCGAGCAGAATCGGCTCGTACAGTCGCGATGTCACTCAAATCACTCTGATAAGTCAAAGCAATCCCTTTTTCCTCCGCCATTGATTGAAAAATTCTTAGCATATCTTTAATTAAAGGATCGATAGCAATCATTTCGACATTAAACTGCAACTTACCTGATTCGACACGACCAAGATCGATCAAATCATTCACCAAATCAAGCAGTAATCGACCGGCTTGCTCGATTTTTAAAACTTGCTGCTTGCACGATTCATTCAATTTGGCGTCCATTCTCAGTAATTGCGAAAACCCAAGAATGGCGTTTAAAGGTGTACGCAGCTCATGACTAACATTTGTCAAAAAAAACAGTTTTTGCACGATTAGCACTCTCTGCGGCTTCTTTAGCTTTCTGTAAGGATTTTTCATGCTCTTTGCTTACGCTGATGTCTCGCATAATAGTAGAAAAAAGCTGGGGCTTACCGTGTTTGTCGCGGTGAACCAGAATCACTTGGGATACCGGAATCTCAGTACCTGAGATATTCAGCACCAAATTCTCACCTAACCAGTGATCGCGCAATATTGCACTGGGAATTCCCTGCTCCGAAACAATTTTTGCACCATGGTCGGGATACATGTCTTTAATTTTCATTCCAGTAACATCAAAATCTTCGGCAATCCCAACCATTTTACGTGCAGCCTTGTTGAGGTATTTAACACATCCTTCGGTATCTGCCGTCCCGATAAAATCGGTAGATTCCTCGATAATTCTTAGTAATTTTGCATGCTCAACTTCGGCCAGTTTACGCTGGGTTATATCGCGCGAAGCATTCCAGAGATAAAGCTGGTTATCGATCCAGACAGGCTGCGCGCTGATTTCCACGTCAATAATCGTACCGTCTTTGCGCCGATGTTTGGTTTCAAAAATATCCGGTGCCGTAAATGTTTGTTGAACTTTATCTTTTAAGCTATCGGGAGAAAATCCCGCATCCCAGTCGGCAACATTCATCGACAACAACTCTTGTCGTTTGTAACCAAGCATTTCACAGAACTTTTCATTGATTTCAATTACATTGCCTTGACGATCAAAAATGTGTACCCCATCCCCAGAAATTTGTAGCAGTGCCGCATATTTCTGCTTTTCATGTTCCACACTCATTAATGAAGTTCGCATTGCCAAAATAGCGGTTGACTGCTTTGCCAACATCTTCAGTGCATCCAGTTGAAATGGCCGCAACCCCTTAGGTTCGACATCAAGAACACAAAGCATCCCCACAAGGCTGCACTCATCCGAAATTAAGGGTATTCCCGAAAAAAACCGAATCCCGGGTAGCTGTGCTGCAAGCAGATGCGCTGAATGTTCTTTAGCCCGCGATAGATCGGCTATGACGACGCCTTCTTTTTTCTGTTTGATATACGCCACAATAGGATTGATTACGGAAACATCATCGATTCTCAATCCGATGCCGGCTATAAGATTCGGTTGATCGGAATCCAAGACAATCAACCAGGCAATGGATGCATCACAAATATGGGCAGCCAACTGCACCGTATTGCCGAATGCGGCTTCCAGCGAATTAATCATGGCTTAATACAGGGGTATTTCTGTTGTACTGATCGTTGCAACAAATGAAATTGAACAAGAAACAAGATCCCGAGGTATAATTTATCTATATTTATATTCAGATACTTATAAAAGCAAAATCGCCTTATGTTTTATAATACCAGTATCCGAATTGCAATGCTGTAGGAAGAAATGAATAAATTAGGAGTAATAGGCTGCTATTTTGCCTGTCTAAGCATTCCGCACCACGCTCTCGCCCAGATCAAGTTCAACGACATTCAAAATAGTGCACAAGCTGCAGTTGCGCTGCATTCCAGCGAAGACAAGGTGTTAGGTTATGGCGCCCATAGCAATCGCCTGGAAACTTATCGTTTTCAACACGAGCATGATTACAATTTAGGCAGCACCTTCTTTTTGTATGATCGGTTGCATAGTAATGAGTCGCTAGGTGGGCCGGTTTTTGGCCCCAATAACCCATCGGCATTTGCTTACGGTCCCGGCAATTCCACTTATTTCATGGTTATAGGAACGGAGCTGCATGCTTCTCGGCTATTTGATTTTGAGCCCAAAAAAGGCTTTCTTAGGGATTGGGGCATTTCCGGGCGCATTGAACGGGGCGGGTATTACAAATTCAGAGCAGAGGAAATCGGTCCGCAAATACATCTTAATGTTCCCGGATTTGATCGTTTCCGCATGACATTGTGGCATCGCTGGAAAAGCGATGTTTCCGGTTCAGCAAGCGAAGAAGGTTTTGATGTCGGACATCGCACGGAATACCGCAATAGCTGGCTGGTTGGTGTCGATTGGCGCACTTCCTGGAAAATGCTAGGGTTTAGATGGACATCTCAAGCGTTTATACGATATTAAGTAGGAGACGGCGGCAAAGCCGATGCCCACGGATCCGAGAATATCAACGGCATCCCGGCTCGGGTATGGTTTGAACCGGATATTTTCATGAACATCAACAAATACGTTGCTGTCGGCTTCCGAGACTATTTCCTATGGCAAAGCGATGCAATCAATAACGGTTAAAGCACGTTAGGACGAAACTCCCACCATATTCCACAAATCGTTTTACGCTTGAATCTGAATTTCTAATGCTGTATTTGATCTGTCTTAATGCACCATACGCCAAATCGGATAAACTAATATTCCATCATTTTCCTGATTATTTCTTATGACAGAAACCATTATTGATTTAATTCGTCACGGCGAACCCACAGGAGGACGCCGCTACCGCGGACACGGCGTCGACGACCCACTGACGGAAAAAGGCTGGTCGCAAATGTGGACGGCGGTGGGTAAATACAATTCCTGGCAGCACATTATCACCTCCCCGTTGCGGCGCTGTCGGGATTTTGCGCAAGCACTCGGTGAACGTCACGGTATTCCGGTAACTGTTGAGTCTCGCTTTAAGGAAGTAGGATTCGGTGAATGGGAAGGACTCAGTCACGATGCAATCAAAATTGACCGCATTGATGCTTATAAAGCCTTTTTGCGCGACCCCGTTAATTGCCGTCCGCAAGATGCCGAGCCGCTACATGATTTTATGCAGCGTGTCAGCTCGGCTTATGACGAAATATTGAACCGTCATTTAGGGCAACACTATTTGATCGTTGCTCATGCCGGCGTCATTCGCGCCATGATTGCCAAGACCGTGCACGCTTCACCAAGCGGTTTATATCGCATCAAAGTCAGTAACGGTGGAATCACGCGAATTCGCCATTCCGATGAAGAAAGTGTACTGGAGTTATTGAACGGAAAGTTAGCGGATTGAGTGAGCGTGTGCAGCAATGATGAATCGGTGGTATAAGCGCTTACTGTTGGGTATTGTTACCGGATTAATCGGTGTCGGTGTATTTCTAACACCGCATGGTCAGACACTGGAAGAAAAATTCGGTTTGTATTGGTTGTTCCACTTACGCGGCGCTATTACCGCACCTGACGAGGTCATCGTCATCGCAATCGACCAGCCATCCGCCACACAATTCAATTTGCCGCTATTGCCCCGCCTATGGCCACGCGATATGCATGCGCAATTAATCGATCTACTGACTGCGGCGGGTGCTCGCATTATCGTGTTTGATCTTATTTTCGATTCGCCCAGTGCGGTACCCGAACACGACGAGAAGCTGGCTCATGCGATGCGTGTCGCTGGGAATACCGTGTTAATCGAAAGACTGACTTACCGTGATACAGAACTGATCACCGATGAAAACCGGAAACGTGCGATGATACGCCAGGAAGGCACGATACAATTATTGCCGAAAATAGCCGATACCGCGCTCGCCAGCGCCCCTTTCCCATTACCTAAAGCAGAAAGAGTAAACGATTATTGGGTTTTCAAAACAACTGCGGGCGATTTTCCAACGGTTCCAGCCGTGGTTTTACAGTTGTATGCGCTGCCGTTACACAACACCTTTTCTCACTTACTGACCATGGCCGACTCAATGGCTGCAGCGCAATTGCCTAATGTCACAGCAGATCGGATCGATATAGAAGATTGGATGCTGTCACTGCGCCAATTATTTGTCAGCAACCCACAGCTGATCGGAAAAATACAATTGCTGCTACAGCAACACAGTAATGTAATCGATGCGAATCAGAAGCAAGTTCTAGCCGCGTTGCTTGCTGTTTACTCAGGTGATGAAAAACGCTATCTCAATTTTTATGGCCCGCCACGCACTATTCGAACAATATCTTATTTTCAGGCATTCCAATCACTTGTTGCTGCAGAAGCAACCGATCGCTTTAAAGACAAGATCGTTTTCATCGGCTTCTCCGGTGCAACACAACCGGAACAAGATATAGTGCGCGACGACTATCATACCGTGTTCTCAAATCCGGACGGGTTATATATTAGCGGTGTCGAAATCGCAGCCACGGCTTTTGCCAATTTACTAACAAACAAACCACTGACACCTCTCGCTTACCCGAACAACTTAACCGTTATCTTTTTTTTCGGGCTGGCACTAGGAGTCTTATTTCAATTGATATCAACACGCAATGCTATCGTATGCGGCTTTATTGTGATTGTTCTCTATTCGTTTTCTGCTTATTTTCTATTCAAGCAAAACGCCGTATGGATACCACTGGTTACTCCATTGATTCAGCTCACGTTGGCTTTTGTTGCAGTAGAAGTGTTTAAGCACTATCAGGCAGAAAAGAAAAACAAGCGACTTGAATCGCAATTGGCAGAAATGAAGAAAATTCTTGGCTCTTCGTTTCCCAATCCGGCTATTGAAAAAGTGCTAGGAGAAGACTGCGACGAGGCAGGGATTTGCGGCGTGTGTTTGACTACCGATGTAGAAGGATACACGACGCTATCGGAGCCGATGGATCCCGGTGCTTTGAGTCGTCTGATGATGCAATACCGCGATGTATTAAAAAATCCGATTCAACAATACCACGGCCATATCATGGACATGACCGGCGATTCGATGCTCGCGATCTGGATTGTTGATCTAACAAACAGTAGTGTGCGCGCACTTGCTTGCGGTGCAGCGTTGAATTTGGCGGCAGCGGTTGAACGTTTTAATCAATCCCAACCAGATAACCGATCACGATTACCTACACGGATCGGGTTACATTTTGGTGAGATGGCTTTGCGTCGGGGAAACGGCAATTACTCAGTGGCTGGCGATGTCGTCAATACCGCCAATCGCATTCAAAACGCCAATAAAATCCTAAAAACACGAATTTTGTTATCGGGAGAAGTAACTGAGGATATGGATGATTTCTTAATACGTGCATTGGGTAGTTTCTTACTACCCGGCAGAACAAAATCTGTGCAATTGTTCGAACTCATAGCGCAACGGCAAGCAGGAAGTCAACAGCAAAAATGGTTATGCGAAAGTTTCGCACGTGCATTAACGGCTTACCAATCCCAACAGTGGTACAAAGCCAAACACGGCTTCTCTGAAATTCTAACGACGTTCCCGCATGACGGTCCCAGTCAATTTTATGAATCCTTGTGCCGGCACCACGAGAATGAGCCTCTTACGGAATCATGGCCTGTTCATAAGATTGACAATAAGTAACCCAAGTTCTCCATAATTGAAAAAAATTGGATACTTGTTAAGGGATTTTGAGATGTCGTGTTCAGTATACACAAGCTATTCTTTTTGCTTCCATTGTCCGTTTAGTTGGATCCAGGTTCCTGGCGGCACTTTTTTTATTATTTCCGCAGCGTAAACTTTCCCAACTTGTTCAACAGGAACGCCTTGTGCGGCTGCTTTTTCCTGGTAAATTGTTCGCCGTTTAGCATTGATTTCATTTGCTTCTGCTTGTGCGCTCGGTTCTTTGGCGACCACATAGCCGTCATAGCTCTCACCGATTGCACCCGAGGCACGCAAATTCTCCAGGCTATCCGCCGATACTTGCGCTGTATTAAGCACTAATGCCAGGAAAACAATACTTGCAATACCTGGCATCGGTTTATCAATTTTTATTTTTTGGATATCTCGCATAATTTTCTCCTGATTTATTCGCAATTAGAAAATGCCTGGGTTGGCTGCAATATCCTTTTTTGCCTCATCTTCAAGCTTAACCCGAATATCAGCATCCAGTTTGATATTGAGGTTAATCGTAATGGGTTCCTGTGGCGTTTCCACTTTGACAGTTGGAGCGCATGCAGCAATCAATGCAATACAGGTAAGGAATAAAAATATTTTTCTGACCGCTCTGTTAAGATCAATTTTTCTCATGATCGCCCCCTTTTATTCAAATAACTCCAGCTGTCTCTCAACCTGGAATCCGTTTATTAAGCATTCCTGCTTTACAGTTTCAATTTAGCGCTACTTCACTTAATGGAATCTGAATGAACCGCCCAGAATTTCTTGCGTTATGCCGTAGCTTTCTTTAATTGCTAGCAACAGCTTATCGAATTCCGTTTCTAGTTTAAAATTCAAACGAAAATTCTGTCCACCTTTAACCTGTGGATTGTTGCCCAGCAATGAAAGTTTGATTAACAAGTTATGGTCAGCGGATTTATCGAGTGTTAATGTCAACTCGGTATAATAAAAGTTTTGCAGGGTGCGCAACAACAAATTCATTTCCTCTCCACCGGAAACCAAGTATTGCGCAGCTTTCTCGGATTTAAAATGCAACACACCTGGCGTTTTTGCAGTTAAATAACCGTCCTTAATTACAATTTGATTTTCTGACAGGGTAATCGGTATTTGTCCGTCAAGATGACCATTTCCACTAAGACCGTCGATTTGCATCAAATCAAATAATGTTTTCAAGTCAAAATTACTAACATGCACCAAGAGATCCGCGCCATCCTCAGCAATGATGCTGTCAGGCGCAATCGAGACCATGCCATCCATAAAAGAAAATTGTGCCTTTTCAATGTTAAGGTGAAATGGATCAAAATGCTTGAGTTGATAATAAACCAGCAAATTTTCTATGGGAGCTCCCAGGTCGATGCGCCGAATGGTTATTGCTTGATGAGGCGGACTGCGGGGAGCAGGCAGATTCTCCAATTGCAATGACAGATTCAGGTCATTCAATATGATGGAGCCGTTTTCGAACGAAAAATCATGTATATCTAATGAACCACTGCTGCTCGAAATTCCTGATGCCGACCAATACAGTTGTGCGTTTCCATAAATCTGACCGGAAACATTCTTCCATTGATCGAGCCAAGGAAATAATGCTCCGGGTTGCAAAGCCATTGAGGAAAACGTAAGCGGCCCCAATTCAGCCGACAATTTACCCTTGCCGTTGCCCATGGCATGATTTGCCTTAACATGTATAAAATGCAAGCCCGGTATGCCGCCATTCAAATTCAGCACATGCTCGGACGATTCCGGCGCAATGGATCGAATACTCCCGGAAATCGATATAGGTGCCAGCAATGATTGCGGCAGCAAAATTCGTATTTGCTCGATGGAGAAATCGACGTCATTACCTAAATTTGCGTCATTCCAATTAGCGATAACCGAAATACCGCTCGTTTTCAATTGCAATTGCGACAACATTAACGCAGTATCGCCAATGGTTATTTGGCCTTGATATTGCTTCTTCTTATCGATTTTTCCGGTCAAAGTCATTGGTCCGGGATGAATTTGCACATCCATCACCCCAACATCTGCGCGCTCAACCACTAATGCAAGATTATTCGATGCCACCGCCACACTATGCTGCAAACTCCAATCGTCGTCATGTTTAGTCAATTCAAAATCCGCTTGAGTAATCGAAAATTCGATTTTTTTGCGCATGCGTACCGGATGAATCGATTTAACCTTACCAATCATTACCGTTGATGGATTACGCAACCCAATATGATAATTTTTTTTACCGACGTCGATTTGCAGCGGCAAACTAGCTTCTAGTTGCTGCAACTGCATTGATTCAAACAACCATTGGCCATTTTTGATATGAACGTCGAAATTGCCGGTCAAGAAATCAGGCAACCCGACCACATCTCCGCTAACCAGTACTTGACCGATTACCATTTCAGCTTTCGAATCCATCGACACTCTTGGATTCAACAAAATATCGGAAAACTCAAATTCGGTTTGCATATTTTGCAACTGCATGGCAGCGAACTTAAAAGTTGTATTGCCTTTAAAGTGCGTGATGCTCATCTGTGGTATATGCAAGCTGCCGTTCATAAATGCAATCTTTCCTTGCATATTCCCTCTTGAATCCAATGCCGCGGCTAACATGATGCTGCTTTGTATCAAATTGCCTGAAAAAATCACATTCAAATCAAGTACCCGGCCACCCGATTCTGCCGCAGCAATTTCGCCCGAAAGGGTCATAGTGCCATTACCTTGGGCCGAACGATAATTTACGGTTGAGCCTTTCAGTGCGACAATAGGCAACCATGGCAAACTGAATTCACGCATATCAAAAGCAGATTTACCCGATGATACCTGAGTAAATAACGCTTGTTCAGTAGGGATTTCCATATCCATGGTCAGTTCGTTAATTACAACTGAAATAGGATCCGTCGTAAAAAAATTACGCAAATTCCAGACTACATGCGCTTCATGAATGTGAAATTCCTTGTATTTACCTGCAACCAAATCCCGTACCCGGAGTTCATCAAACGAAATATCAAGCCCTGAAACCGATTGCAATGGAAGATTGTGTTTAATCAATTGAATGCGAATCAGTGTTTCCAGCAGCAAATTACGAAGCGCGTAAGCACTAATCACACTTGTTGTAGTCAGTGCGATCAACAAATAGAAAACGATACTTAGGCGATTGCGCATACGGTAGTAGAGATAACTTCGTTTAGCGGGCGGTTAAGAAACAACTATGCTGCCAACCAAGTAAAAGACAAGCTATATTAGCGCTACCGAATGTTCGATAGGAAGGGATTTGAAGAATTTAGTGAGCAAAATAAAAAACCCCTCTAAAGAGGGGTTTTTTAGCAATAAAAACGATTATTACTTATGCATTGCTTTCTTAAACATACGATCAATTTTTGAGTTTGCATCATTAGCTGCGCCTAATGCTTGATTTGCTGTATTATTTGCAGCAGCAGCATCGGCTCTTGCAGCAGCCGCATCAGCTTTGGCAGCAGCAGCATCAGCCTTTGCAGCAGCGATATCACCTTTCAGTCTATCTTCCAGCTCTTGCAATTGACCTGTTGTTGCGCAACCTGTTAATCCGATAAATGCACCTGCAATAACTGCCACCGTTAATTTACGAACTGGATGCTGGATTTTTCCTTTCATTCTCTGATCTCCTCAGTTGTTTATTCTATTCAATATGCACTATCATCCACCACTTTCTTTGCTATTGATATAAAGATATCAACAACGCGTTGGAATCTTATCCGATTTTCGCTGCAAAATAAATGGATATCAGGACATATTTGCAGAAAGCGGTAACATAAAAACAACACGTTGACGCTAACTCACTTAGCAAAAAATCCATTTATTACTTATCTTCAATACATTACATGACACAATCAAGCATACATGCAATTTCAGAAAATTTTTGATTAACGGATATTGACCATCACACCGGGTTTAAGCCATCGTCCTAGCTGATCAATTTGTTCATTGGTAAGTGCGATACAACCGTTAGTCCAATTGTAATAGTGATGAACGTCCTTATCTCCCCTACCGATGCCATGGATACCGATGTAACCGCCTAAAGTAGTATTTTGCGGCGGCGTTCTTCCCATAACATCCGCCTTCATAATGGAATACCACGTGTCGACATCTATCCTTTTTTCGCTCAATGCTCGCTCTGCAGTATCGCGATTCGGGTAATCCAAGCCGAAGAATCGATGGTAACGGCTTTTTTCATTGATCCAGCCGATCCTGAATTTACCCAACGGGGTTTTATCGTCGAGTGTTACCTTGGACCATGTCGTACCATACCGCCCTATCGCTACATTCTTGTATTCTTCCTGAACCGTATCGCCTTGCATCACCCGTAAAATTTGCTCGGTGGTATCAACATCGATCCAGATACTTTTATCCGCTCTGGCGGGAACGGGAGATATAAGGAGCGTTAATAATCCAAGTGAAAAAACAATTATCGTACGAATAAAAAAGTGGTTTCTGCTCATTCTCTGCAATGGGATCATAATAACGATAATTAATTATGTCATAATTTCCACTTTAGAAAATCTGCTTTAATCACATATGTGCCTTGCTATTCCAGCTTGTGTCGAACAATTGACAGCAGATAATCGCGCAATTGTTAACTTAAGTGGCGTACGCAAAGAAATTTCTTTGGTTTTGGTTGAAGATGTCGCACCCGGAGATTATGTCATCGTACATGTTGGTTTTGCGCTACAGAAATTGGATCAGCAGGAAGCAAAGCGCACTCTGGATATGTTTGCCGACCTGGCGACATACAACGATACATACAGTAAATGAGTCGTTGTCGTGAAGTACATCGATGAGTTTCGTACCGGTGAAATAGCGCAAAAAATCGCGGACAAAATCATTGTCGCAATCGACCCGAACCGTAATTACCGTTTCATGGAATTTTGCGGCGGACATACCCATGCCATCGCCCGCTTCGGAATTACCGACTTGCTCCCCGATAACGTTCGCATGATTCACGGCCCCGGCTGTCCGGTATGCGTTTTACCTATCGGACGCATGGCCAATGCAATTCAACTGGCACAGCTACCACAATTGATACTCTGCTGTTACGCCGATGTATTGCGCATACCGACACAAAACGGCATGAGCTTGTCAAAAGCAAAAGCACAAGGCGCCGATGTCCGCATGATTTACTCCAGTCAGAATGCCATCGAAATTGCGCAACAAAATCCGCAGCGACAAGTGGTATTTTTCGCTATCGGCTTTGAAACAACGACACCGCCCACCGCAATCGCGGTCAAACAAGCGCAGCATCTCGGATTAAAAAATTTCAGCGTATTTTGTAATCATGTGCTGACACCGTCGGCTATTTCGCATATTTTACAATCACCCGAAATTCGTCAACTGGGATCTGTCGCTATCGACGGATTTATCGGACCGGCGCATGTATCGGTAGTCATCGGCAGTCAGCCTTATGAATATTTTGCGGAGGAATTCCAAAAACCTGTGGTAATTGCGGGATTTGAGCCACTTGATGTGATGCAGGCCATTTTGATGCTCATCCGTCAGGTTAATACAAAACGCGCTACGGTAGAAAATGAATATACTCGCGCCGTACTGCCTCAAGGAAATACTAAAGCACAATCACTCGTCGCCGAAGTATTCGAACTGCATCGTACATTTGAATGGCGCGGTTTAGGTGTTGTGCCTTACAGTGCATTAAAAATCAAATCGCAATTTGCGGATTTTGATGCTGAACAACGTTTTCAAATTGTCACACCATCCATTGCCGATAACAAAGCCTGTGAATGCGGTGCCATTTTACGCGGCATCAAACAACCGCAAGATTGCAAAATTTTTGGCACCGTTTGCACTCCCGACAACCCGATCGGTTCGTGTATGGTTTCATCGGAAGGTGCATGTGCGGCGCATTACCGTTATGGTCGTTTGCGTCGGGATTGCGTCGCGATGCTGGAGTGACTTTATGCAAGGAAATATTAAACCCGGCTATACCCGCACACTGGACTTGAAACATGGCTGCATCGAAATGTCACATGGTGCCGGTGGACGCGCTATGTCGCAATTGATTCAGCAATTGTTTTTACCTGCATTCGACAATGCGTTTCTGCGCCCAATGAACGATCAAGCCTGCTTCTCATGCACAGCCGGGCGCATGGTGATATCAACCGATAGTCATGTCATCACACCGTTATTCTTCCCCGGCGGAGACATCGGTAGTTTGTCGGTACACGGCACTGTCAACGACATCGCCATGTCAGGCGCCAAACCATACTACCTAGCTGCCAGTTTTATTCTGGAAGAGGGTCTACCACTTGCGGATTTGAAGCGTATCGTCGATTCGATGGCACAAACTTCACGGGAAATAAAAATCCCGATCATCACCGGCGACACCAAAGTAGTGGAAAAAGGCAGCGGCGACGGAGTATTCATTACAACAACCGGGGTCGGCATGGTGCCCGATGGTGTTCTCATTTCTGCTGATCAGGCGCAACCGGGCGACAAAATACTGCTTTCCGGTACTATCGGGGATCACGGCATTGCTGTTATGTCTATGCGCGAAAACCTGACATTTCATGCCGATGTCGTGTCGGATACCGCAGCATTACACGAATTAGTCGCTTGCATGATTGCAACGACCCCAAACATTCATGTACTGCGAGATCCCACGCGTGGCGGACTCGCCGCGGCACTGAATGAAATCGCGCAACAATCGTCGATCGGCATGATGCTGTATGAACGAGAAATCCCAATTTGCGAAACAGTCCGGGCAGCATGTGAATTTCTCGGATTGGATCCGCTGTATGTCGCCAATGAAGGTAAGCTCGTTGCAATTTGTGCACCCGAACACGCCGAAACGTTATTGCAGGTAATGCGTACACACCCGCTCGGCACAAATGCGACAATCATCGGAGAGATCATTGAAGATGCGCATTGCTTTGTACAAATGCAAACCCTTTTCGGTGGCAATCGTATTGTCGATTGGCTCAGTGGCGAGCAATTGCCTCGGATTTGTTGATCCATTGAAAATTCTATTTCTCACACACAGCTTCAATTGCCTAGCGCAACGCCTCTGGATTCAACTGACTCGATGCGGACACGAACTTACGGTTGAGTTCGATATCAACGATACCATGACCATCGAAGCAGTTGCACTATTTCAACCCGATTTGATTTTGGCACCGTTTTTGAAACGCGCCATTCCGGAAGCAGTCTGGCGCCGTTACACCTGCCTGGTCGTCCACCCCGGCATCATCGGCGACCGTGGTCCTTCCGCACTGGATTGGGCCATCATGAACGACTATCGCGAATGGGGAGTGACGGTACTTCAAGCCAATGCAGAAATGGATGCCGGCGATATATGGGCCGCGGAAACATTCCCAATGCGATTTACCCGAAAAAGCGACCTGTACCGCCATGAAGTGGTCGAAGCGGCAACAGCAGCGGTATTGACTGCCTTGCACCGATTTCAATCCGGTTCATTCAAACCGGTGCCGCTAGATTATTCACAGTCCGATGTGCATGGCCGCCCGCATGCCCCGATGCGCCAGGCTGACCGTCGCATCGACTGGCTAAAAGACGACACATGTACGATCTTGACGAAGATTCATGCGGCGGACGGATTTCCCGGCGTACTGGATACCCTGTTTGATCAATCCTATTATTTATTCGATGCATGCAGCGAATCTCAATTAACCGGCAAGCCCGGTACCATCATCGCCAAACGCAATAATGCAATTTGCCGTGCCACGGTTGACGGCGCCGTGTGGCTAGGACATTTAAAACCGCATAACGAATCGCAGCCCAGTCTCAAATTGGCGGCCACTGTCGCTTTGCAACAGCGACTGATGGAAACGCCCGAAGCATCAATAGTTCCGCGAGCCACAGCATCTGCAACAACCTACCGCGACATTTGGTATCAGCAAAAGAATGGGGTCGGCTATCTGCACTTCGCTTTTTATAACGGTGCTATGGACAGCAAGCAGTGTAAGCGATTGCGCGATGCATACTTAGAAATCGCTGCGAGTAACGTACGGGTAATTGTGCTGATGGGCGGAACGGAATTTTGGAGCAACGGCATTCACCTCAATCACATCGAGTATGCCGAAAGCCCGGCCGATGAATCCTGGCGCAACATCAATGCCATGAATGATTTAGTACAAGCCATCATAACCACCGATCGGCAACTCACGATTGCAGCATTGCGAGGCAATGCCGGCGCTGGGGGTGTTTTTTTGTCGCTTGCCGCCGATTTCATTTATGCACGCGAAAGCATCATCCTGAATCCGCATTATAAAAGCATGGGTAATCTCTACGGTTCCGAATATTGGACTTATTTATTACCGCGCCGTGTTAGAGCCGACAAAATAGCATCGCTCATGGACAATCGTTTGCCTATCGGTGCTCCGGAAGCGCAAACCTTAGGATTGATCGATGCATATTTTGCGCTGGATACGACGCATTTCGACAGAGAAATCACCGCTATCGCCGAGAAACTTGCCGGATCCTCCGACTTTGCTGCTCGCATACGACAAAAAGCAGAACGCCGTCTTGCAGACGAGCGGCAGAAACCGTTGCAAGCTTATCGTGATGCGGAATTACGTCGTATGCAGTTGAATTTCTACGGCTTCGATCCAAGCTATCATGTGGCACGCTACCATTTCGTTCATAAAGTTCCCCATGCCTGGACACCGAGATACCTAGCACAGCACCGTCGTCTCGAATTCAATAAAACGAGGTAATATCAAACGACTAAATACGATCTGCGTTACCGTTGACCGGCAATTGCTTCAGACCTGTTCGTCTCAACCAAATCCGGATCAAATTCAGGTGGTTTCTCTGCCGGCGGAATGACTCCGGGACACTGCTTGATAACTGCCCAGTGTTGAATCGCATCGTATTCGCTTTTCAGTTGCATATATTCGGCTTCCTGCTCCTTAGTACCGCCCAAAGCAAACAATGCCGCCCAGGAAAGCGACAAATCCGCACCCAATACCCACTTATCCTTCGAGGGTGCTGCATCGGTGGGCTTACCGATCAATTCACTGACTCTGTTTTGAATTCGATCGATTTCGCGCAAAAGCTCGTCGCAACTGTAAGTTTTAAATTGAGACGGTGAAATGTAAGTACTCGAACGATTTTCTGATGAAGCGGCACAACCCGACAGCAATACGGCGCAAGAGAAAAAAAGAGCGGTAAAGAAACCTTTCATCATGATGCTTGCTTCCTTCTAAAGTATAAATTCGACGGATCAAGCTTTAAATTGTACACGGATAAACTGGAAGCGAGCAGATGAACTTCGAAGCACCGATTTAGTGATGCAAAAAAGAAAAGCCACAAGGCTTGCACCTTGTGGCCGCTAATACCGTTGTTCGCTTAAGTTACTTCGCGCGGCGTCTTCTTAATGATACGCCGATCAAACCCAAACCGGTTAATAACATGGCATACGTTTCAGGTTCAGGTATTGGAGAAATATGGAAATTTCCAGAATAAGAGCCACTGTGATGGAAAGGCATTAGACTACCCGTTACTGTCAATGAATAAGTATCAGCCGTATTCAATGGACCCAAGAAAACCAAAGCATCTGCAAAGAATGGAGAAAATGTTCCACTTGCTATATTCGTTGACGTAGTAACATCGTCAAAAGAAAAGCTTGAGAAAACAACATTTGGCCCCGACCAATCAAAACCGGATATGACGCTTGCACCACCACCTCCGCCCGATCCCGCCGGAAGAGTAAAGGTACTCAAGTTTAGACATTCAGCAT
>DJMI01000099.1 GCA_002435335.1 Nitrosomonas sp. UBA6494 | reverse complement strand
TAAAACAAGGCAATATACTGCAAAATATCCTGCTGTGCTTCGTAGCGGGTTTGGTAATGCCGCCATTGGCAACGTTCCTGCTTGAGGTTGCCAAAGAATGTAAATCAACATGCAAAATTTACCAGGGAAAAGCTGTAATCAACATTGAATAATTTTCATTCAATTCATTAACGCACTAAATTATAATTAGTTAATTATTTTAAACAACAGATGTTGGATGTTGATGCCTGGTAATTTTTGAATGTTGATTGACACCATTGGGGGAATAACACCAAAACAAAAGCTCGCTCAATTAGGGCGGTAACCTCTACTTTTAACTTCGGTTAATAATGGGGGGATTACCCGTTCACGCCAATCGGTCAGCCCCGTCTGTCGAGCAAAAGTGCGTGCAGCTAATTTTTCCATCGATAGCAGCCAGTTTGTATATAGCGCAAGACCATCGGCGCGCGACAATAAATCTACCAATCTCTGGGTCAACTTTTGACGCTCACCGCTTTGACCCAACCAGCGTGCTCGAATTTCGCCGTTTTTTCTCAAAAATAACAATTGAATACCCATATCGGCGCAAGCCAGTAAAGCTCGCGTTGACCATTCCACGTTGCCCTGGCAAACCACTCGTGAGATACGCGATAAGGGAAACAATTGATCTGCCCGATCTGGCGTGGTTATCCGTAAAGCGGGATCATCCAATATCACCCGGCAACCTGGAGTGCCATTGATATACAGCGGTTTCATCACACGCCGCTGTATATCTGTTGATATCTTCTCGCTAGCAAGTACCCGTAGCGTCTGAGTAAACGCCGCGCAGAACCACTATGCGATTCATAAAACCCATAAAAATATTTACGCCCAGATTTATTCAGCATACATCGGCCGTTATCATCGCTGAAATGTTCTATCCGCAAAGTGCGATCACGAAACATCTGCCAAACCCAGTGGTCGATCAGTGGTCGCAGGGGTTCCATCAAGTCACAAGCCAATGATTCCCTGCCGAAACTGATGTCATGGTAAAAGCCCAGCATCGTATCCAAGCCGGTGATATGGCAAGTATGTGCGGCATCATGTAGTAAAAGCGTATAGCCCAATGATAAACATGCGTTTACTGGATCAGGTGAGGGGTGTTTTTTTCGTCCTGAAAATTTCAAAGATGGAGCAAATAATTGAGTAAAACCACTGAAATAGGCAGATGCCGCGGCGCCTTCGAAGCCACGCAAACTTGACAGTGTCAGCGCTTCGGAATCTGCACACAACTGATTCATGATGCCATCCAATGTCTGCATAGCCCCGGTCAAAGCGTGCCGCAAATCCGAGCGCAACGATAATACTTCACGCAACAGGCGTTTTTGTGCGCGAATTTTCACCAGCACCAGCCAGCGTGCTAGCGGAATGCGCAATCCATCATCTAAGCTCACGCGATATTGACCCAATCGCCTAGAGCTTTCGTTATGCGTCCTACCCGTTAGTGTTGCAACAGCATCGCTATTGCGCCCAGATAACACTAACATGCCGATATTTCGTGCTGATAACACTCCCAGTACCCGGCTTTCCATCGACACATTACCGCGCATGACAATGCGTTCGAGCAAATGCAAAGGTACTGATCCTTTTCGGACACTATCCTCATATAAAACCAGGGTTTCACCATCTAATTTTATTTCGAGATTTTTCTGGTCAAGGTACAAGCAATTCATTAATTACCCGATGTAATAAAAGGAACCATCTTGGGGAAGTACAGCTATTCCAAGCGTATAGATATATTCTCTTCCGCTTAACTTTAGCAAAATGAATCGATCTTCTTCTGGATCTATGATTGCGCAGATATCTTTTAGCAAACAGGATTTCTCGGCGTGCGTCAGATAACATTCAAATACCGATTTCTGTCCACCCGATGCATAACCACGAAGAACATGCAGCGCTTTGCGTAGCCGCCGGTTGCAAGAAATATCGTAAGCTGCCAGATATAGTTGTCGCTGAGTCATGGCATTAGTTTACGCAAGGAATCAGGATTGAGTGATTAATGAAAAGCTTGTCAGATCGAATGGAAATACGCCTCTGCCCTTCGTATCAGGACGGGCAATGGATTTAGAGTAGAGAAAATATCCTCTTCATTTACCAAAATATTGATACTTGCTAACCATATCAATCCCTTCAAATTTGTGAGTCACTATTTGTGAAAATGAAAATGCGCCGATTGATGGCTTGAATAAAGCAGTATTTCTAAATGAAAGATTTATTGAAACTTCACCGCAATAAAATCAACCGAGGCACTGCATCGGATCCGCTCCAGATGATTGCATTCTGTCGATACTTGACCCCCAACTTTTTGGCTGCCTCCAATTTAATTCCTAGCACCAAGAAGCTAGGCTCACCGGGGTGTTGATTGGAAGGATGTTGTCCAATACCCTCAATGAAGATCAAACTTCTTCGCTTTAACTCATTTGCAAGATCTTGCTGCCGTGCAATGTTAGTCGCTTCATCTTAAATTTTACCGAAGGGGTTGAAGGCAGTAATAAATAGACTGCAGTCTGTTTGGTACGCCCGGTGTATTTCGGCCAATTCTGGTGAATGGAAGTCAACCTTCATGCAAGCGGGGATGTCGCCATGTACGTGATACTCGGTCTCCCGGTAGGCTTGAATAGTTNNTCCCACCCTAGCTTTTCCCTGATCTTGTTCACCTGCCGGGTATACCGATCTTCGGCTTTCTCGCCCTGGCATGGGTAGGGGAGATCATGGCAGTGCCTACACCCCCATTGGTCGACGCAGTAAATGAGACACACACGCTTGCCGCAG
>DJMI01000008.1 GCA_002435335.1 Nitrosomonas sp. UBA6494 | reverse complement strand
CCACTGGGATTGTGCTGTCAGCGTTCGTCTTTCCTGATCTGGAACAAAGCGACCGGCATACCGTTGACGCCACTGATTTCATGGCAAGACGACCGTGGCGCAAGTAGTTGCACACGTCTGCACCAAGCCGCAAACACTATTCATGCATTAACCGGGCTACAACTAACGCCTTATTATTTCGCACCGAAACTCAGCGCTCTGTTAAGAGAAAATCCATCCTGGCGAGAAAAAATACTCGACCACGATTGGCTGGTCGGAACGCTTGATACATTTCTGATTTGGCGCTGGAGCAACAAACAATACTTCGTTACCGATGCCTCGATGGCAGCGCGAACGCTGTTATTGGATATTCATGCACTGCAATGGTCAGATGAGCTATGTCAGTTGTTTGATATTCCTCGCAGCGTATTGCCGCGTATTGTTTCGTCGATCGGTTTAAGTCTCAAACTAACCAACGGATTGACGCTTAACGCAAGTGTCGGTGACCAATCGGCTGCGCTGATTGCTAGCTTGCCTCACAATTCAAATGAAGCTTTAGTGAATTTAGGTACGGGCGGTTTTGTTATTCGCACGTTGGCATTCAATGATTCGGCGCATAACGGTTATTTGCAAACCTTAGTATATCGAATCAAGGAGCAATCAGCGCAATTTGCTATTGAAGGCACCCTCAATTCCATTGCTCCCGCACTGGCCGATTATCCGGTTGGCGACTGCCGTTTGGAAAATTTGGCTGAGAACCGGATTTTTTGCCTCGCGGAACCCAGCGGTTTGGGCGCGCCTTATTTCCGCACCGATTGGGGCATACATTATTCTCATCCGATAACCGGTCTGTCTCGGCAACAAATCGCTGCGTTACTGCTTGAAGCGATCATTTTTCGTGTTACGCGTATTTTGGAGGAGTTTCATCGGCATGCACCGTTGACCGGAATCTATTTGTCCGGCGGTTTATCCGAGTTAATTTGCCTGCAGCAAGGCATTGCACAATGCACCGGTTTACCGGTTTTTTATTTGTCGCAAAAGGAAACCAGCTTACAAGGGGCTGCCATTCTCGCGTCCGGATTCAAAATCATCATTTCCCGCCACACACAGCAAATTACCATTCAAAAACCCAATAACGTGCTGATTGAAAAATATCGAAACTGGAAAGCTTGGCTCGACGATATGCTCGCCAGCAATATCACACAAAAAAGCTAACCGAGCCAATAATCAATCCTGTAAAATTCGCAGCGCAAACATCAATCGATGTATAAAAAGAGCTTCAGTGCATAATTGCATGATATCCAAAGCATAGAAAACGCCTTCGTTATCTATGCCCTTTAACATTTCAATTAAGGAAAATAGACATATGACAAGCAACATACCCGGCTATACCTACGGCACTGCTGCCGTGGCAGCATCTCCTGTTTCCATGGACGACTTTGCAAAATTGAAACAAGCTACATTATTCGGTGATGACGATGTGCGTTACTTGAAAATGTCGCACGATGTATTGAAAGATCAAGTCGAGCAAATCCTTGATGTTTGGTACGGTTTCGTTGGATCAACCCCATTTCTGTTGCACTATTTCACCAATGCTGCCGACGGCAGCCCCAATATGGATTATCTGGGCGGCGTGCGCAAACGTTTTGGGCAATGGATTCTGGATACCGCAAAAGCCGATTACAACCAAGATTGGCTTAATTATCAACACGAAATCGGATTGCGTCATCATAGCTCGAAGAAAAATAAGACAGATAATGTCAAATCGGTGCCGATCATTCATGTGCATTACATTTTTGCATTGCTGATTCCGATTACCACCACGCTGCGCCCATTCCTGGAAAAAGGCGGCCATTCGCGTGATGACGTGGATCGTATGCAAGACGCATGGCGTAAATCAGTGCTGATGCAAGTAATACTTTGGTCGCAACCTTACATCAAATCAGGCGAATTCTAAGAAAGCCTTAATTGCCGAGTGGAGAGGGGGAATATAACCGCTCTCCATTCTTTTTTGTGTACATTTTGTAACGTTGTTTCATGCATCTATCGATTGTCATTCCCGCATTTAATGAAGAACAATTGATCCTGGATTGCCTTAATTCCATCCGGGATTCGATCAACGCCAATGAAAAAACCGGGTTTACTCATGAAGTCATAGTCGTCGATAACAATTCGACCGACAAAACAAGCGAACTGGCAACCCAAGCAGGCGCGCGAGTGGTATTCGAACCCATTAACCAAATCGGGCGTGCACGCAATGCCGGTGCAGCAGTTGCTACCGGCGATTGGTTGTTGTTTGTCGATGCCGACAGCTTGCTAAACCCGGGCATGGTTGCCGATATTTTGCAAATGATCGCAAGCGATCGCTACGTCGGTTGCGGCAGCGTCATGTTCATGCCTGACCTTCCTTGGTGGGGAAGTGCTGCCATGAAATTATGGACGCTGTTTTCTGTTACGTTCCGTTGGGCTTCCGGCGCTCTGGTCGTATGTCGAACCGATGCATTTCGCGAGGTGGGCGGTTTTAATCAGGAATTGTTCGCCGCCGACGAAATCGATCTCAGTGAATTGCTGAAAAAATGGGGACGCAAGCGTAACTTGAAATTTACCATCTTGACACGGCATCCGCTCGTTACATCGCCGCGTAAGATCAAGCTCTATACCGCTCGAGAAATTACCCAGCAAATATTCAGCGTCATGTTCAGTCCGCGCAAGACACTGCAAAACAAAAAGAAACTGCCGATTTGGTATGACGGCAGGCGATAACGTCAGAAAATACTTTTCTGAGCGCATCACGAACTTCGCTTTCACACGAACTGGTTTGATTCCGATTTCGCTGTGACAAGATGAATAAAACGAACTACTTTTATCTTCTCCGCTTTGATCGCTATTGAATTACCTTGGTAGCTAACCGTAACAGTCGCGAACTCAGTATTAAACCAGCTTGGCGCACAGCAATTAAATTAGCTTCGAAAGTTATTTTTTCGTTCTCTACTTGCATATTCAACATAACCCCCTGTTCTGCTGAATCTTTACTATCGGCGATCGTCAATATTGACTGATCTCTCAACAACGCAAGAATCTCACTTAAGCGACCGATTTCAGTATTTGAGATAAAAATCGCCTGACAATCGCGCAAATGTTCGCCTTTTGATTTTACTAAAACACGAATGCTTCGCTGATGTACCTTACGGTCATTTAGCTCATCAATTCCTGATCCGAATGGGTGATTATGGTCAAAACACAAATTGATGGTCGTATCGGATAAATCTGGCCACTCGGTAAATACGATAAAGTTATACAGAAAAACCGCCTTCAAGCGATATTCCGGTAATACATCGCAATATGCCAACGAAGCATGGAACATTGAGCACAAATGCAGCAGAATCGCTAGAGTTCTTTTACGCGTTCTCATTACAAGTTTCTTGAGACAACAACCGATAGGACAGTAATGTTAGCTAACTATACAAAACAACGAACCATATCACTTTCAACTTTTTATCGCCATGAATACATGATCACTAAACAGTCTTGCATATCTTTAAATTTTTGCCACAGAATGAAAAATTAATTAGAATCAGCAGCTAGGAGTCTGTCGGACTTAAGGCTAATCTACTGCGCCAATGGGATAACGGTTCATATTTCCTCAATTTTTCGTTGCATAGATTAACTATGCGCCTCAAAATCAAGAAAATCTGCACTCGTTCTCCCACTTGGCTCGCTACGATTGCTTAAGTCCGACAGACTCCTAGAAACAAGGAAGGTCGATTAAAAATTTCTCTTCGAATGCGATTAATTCTCAGGCAGCTCACTTCACTCTTTATAATTGCCACTTACTCTTCTTACGCGTCTGCCGGCATCAAGAAAGATGTGTTTGACATTGAGCTCGAGCAACTGATGAACATCCGCGTGGAAACCGTCAGCCGCAAATCGGAATCGCTGATCAAGACCGCTTCCGCGATACATGTGATCACACAAGACGATATCCGTCGCATGGGCGCTACTTCGTTGCCTGAAGTATTGCGTGGCGTTCCTGGGTTGCATATCGCGCAAATCGATTCGAACAATTGGGCAATCAGTATCCGCGGGTTAAACGACCGCTTTAGCAATTCGTTATTGGTGATGATCGACGGCCGCAGTATTTATAACCCATTGTTCGGCGGCGTGTACTGGAACATGCACGAAACCTTGCTCGAGGATATTGAGCGCATCGAAGTGGTGCGTGGTCCCGGTGGTACCGTTTGGGGCGCCAATGCGGTCAACGGCGTGATCAACATCATTACCAAAAATGCCAGGGATACACAAGGCGCGCAATTCACGCTGCTCGGTGGATCGCAAGAAGGTCTCTTCAGTGCTCGCTATGGCGGCATGATGAACGATCAGATCAGTTACCGGCTTTTTACCCGCGGTAAGCGCGTGCAGGAATTCAACGATACACCACAGCATCCAGCTAACGATCATTGGCGTGACTTGTCGTCCGGTTTTCGTGTCGACGGCAACATGGACGCAACCAGCAGATGGACATTGCAAGGCGGTTACAACGTTGGGCACGCGAATCAGCTTACTACTGCGACTTCGTTAATTCCGCCGTCCACGTTGCCGTTAGCGGACAATGTCAATTATCAGAGCGGTAATGTTCAATTCCGTTGGGATAAACAATTTTCAGAAAACAATCGCTGGCGTGTACAAAGCTATTACGATTTCTTCGGCCGCCAAGCGCTCCACGCTACCAACCGTATACATACCGTCGATCTGGATATTCAAAACCAATTAAAATTCGCCGCGCTGCAAAAGCATGAATTTGTTTGGGGCGTAGGCTATCGTGCGGTTGTCGACGATCTGGATTCTAACTTTATCGTAGCATTCAATCCGAATCATCGTTATACACGCACGTTCAGCGCGTTCATCCAGGACGAGATTCAATTAACCAACAGATTGAAATTTACCGTCGGTTCAAAGATGGAACACAACAGCTATACCGGCTTTGAATTTCAACCCAATGCCAGAGCACTGTTCGAAATCAACGACAGAAACAGCGTTTGGGTAGCAGTATCTCGCGCGGTGAGGGTGCCGACCCGATCGGAAAATGACTTCCGTATCAATTTCCTGGCAACTCCTGGCAGGGATCAGTTTTCCCCTCCCGCGCTATTCAGTCTTTTTGGTAATAGAAGCTTGGTAACGGAAAAGATTTATGCTGCCGAAATCGGTTACCGTACATTGTTAACCAACACCTTATCGTTCGATACTGCCGGTTTTTTCAATTACTACGATGACTTGATCGGTAGTCGCCCCAGCGTTGGATTCGAATCTGCTCCATTTCCACCGCATTTACTGATTAGCAATCTAGTTAGTAACAATCAGGCAGCAACCGCTTACGGCGCCGATATGCAAGCAAAGTGGCAACCGGTCGATTACTGGCAATTGGCTTCCAGCTATACTGTTTTCAAAATGGATTTGTCGGCAACCCGGCTGATATTGCCAACCTCGAGAAATCATCGCCGCGCCACCAATTCTCGGTACGATCCGACTTGAAATTACCGCATCATCTGGAATTCAATACCATGTTCTATTTTACAGACCATATTCAATCAAGAGATCTGCACGTTCCTGTACAAGGACGATTGGATCTGAGGTTGGCGTGGGTACCGTCACCAAAATTGGAACTGGCGATCGTCGGACAAAACATTCTGAACAAACAGCACCAAGAATTTACTGCATTGGATATTTTTAGCTCGCAAATCCCACGCAGTGTATACGGCAGGATTATGTATCGGTTTTAAGGTCGCACTGGGTGTTTGATTCAAGGTTCTGGTTAAAGCGCATTGATACTCACAAATCTCCGTCAGTTTCTTGCTGGGTGATACGTTCTTTTAAGGCAATCTCTTATTCTGCAAACGATTGAAAGCGATCGCTACGTCGGTTGCGGCAGTGTCATGTTCAGCCCACGCAAGACACTGCAGAACAAAAAGAAACTGCCGATTTGCTATGACGGCAGGCGGTAACGTCAGAAAATACTTTCCTGTTCACATCAACGAACTTCGCTGTCACGCAAAGTGATTTGATTCCGGTTCACGGCGGCACATCGGTTTTCGGATTCACTCTGAATCATCTTGAGTCAATCTTCGTTTTTTTCATTTTTATTCATTTGACACGCTAATTGGTTATGCGGACAATGAAATTGTTCTATCAACTTGTAACCGAGAGCTTCTGAAAAGAGCGCATATTCATCGGAAAAATTTCGTGTGTTTTGCTGATGCATCGTGTCCGAGATTTTTATATCATTTGCGAGGGTTCTATGACTAGTTTTCTACGCGCGATTTATTCTGCATTTCTTGGCATCGCTCTATCGATCAGCTTCTGCGGAACAGCCGTTGCGCTGACCGTCATCGAAGGCGAATATAAATTACCGGCTTCGGTTGATCCAAAAGTTGCCACTAGTCTCGCAACCGAACTATGGGCGCAGGTTTATCGTCCTGATAGCGGTGGTCCGTACCCGCTGGTGGTGTTTCTGCATGGTAATCACAGTACTTGCGGTCGCTTCGATGCGACTCTCGGAGTACGGGTGGATGATCGGAACGACTATACATTCAGCGGCACTTGCCCACCCAACTACGTCGTGGCGCCAAGCCATTTGGGCTACCATTATCTCGCCAGATCAAAGGCTATGTGGTCGTATCGATCAATGCCAATCGCGGTATTAATGCCGCACCCGGTGAATTGGGCGACAGCGGCTTAAATTTGCGTCGCGGTAGATTGGTGTTGCGCCATCTTGAAGAGTTGGCCAAATGGAATACGGGTACGGATAGCGCTCCAGCTTCACTGGGTTTTCCGTTGCTTGGATTATTGGATTTCTCTCATATTGGATTGATGGGTCACTCCAGAGGGGGTGAAGGCATGCGTGCGGCTATCGATCAATATAGAGAAGCAGGCAGCCCATGGCCAGCACGCATCGGCCCGGTTGTATTCGAAGCTCTTTTTGAAATCGGACCCGTCGATGGCCAGACCAGTCGGATACTCAATGCAGTTGGTCTTACATGGAATGTATTACTCCCAGGTTGCGATGGCGACGTCTATGATTTGCAGGGTGTCAAGCCGTTCGATCGCATGCTGGCCATCACAACCGAAACAACTTTGTTACGTAAATCGACCTTCGAGGTTTACGGTGCCAATCACAACTTCTATAACACCGAATGGCAACAATCCGATGCTAGCAGCTGTACCGGCCAAACACCGCTTTTTCCTTCGGTAGGCGGATCACCGAAGCAACGCACGACGGCAGTCGGTACGTTGATTCCTTTCATGCAAGCAAGCGTTGGACCGAACAAACTTACAGGTCTGGCGAATCGATTCGATCCAAGTTATCCATTGACGGCATCACTTACGTCGATAACCGATTATGCGCGGGGATTTACCGCAACTCCGAGAAGTTCGCAAAATTTCATCATCGATAACTTCGATAAAGTAACCGGAATTTCAAGTAAGAACGTAGCTAACGAGTTTTCCGGTTTGACTCAGTATAGTCACGGTTCGGCTGGATTCAGTCATGATTCGACGCAGCGTGCTGCCACAGTCGGATGGAGCACGAGCAGCAACACAAAATTCCTGCAAACCAATGCATCGTCGGCAGGAGTTCCGCTTAACGTTTCATCTTATTCGGCATTGGAATTTCGCGTTGCGCTGCAATGCACAGGAACGCTTTGCAGCGCCAGTCCCGATCCGACTGGCGATGTTGATTTCTCTATTGCCCTGATGAACAGCGATCAAACTTTGTCGGTGCCGATTACGCTCAAATCGGTGGCCGAAGTTCGACGCCCAGTCGGGTCATTCACCACCAATGTCTTGTTTCAGACCGTACGGGTACCATTGACTGCTTTTACAGGAGCCGATTTGACACAATTCCAGGGTGTCCGATTCATATTCGATCAAACATCGTCACGCACTATCCAGTTAGGCAATATTCGCTTGGCTCGCAAAAAAGCCGGCCCAGGCGGTCTCACTGTTTTAGCGCAACAGGAATCTTCTGGCAAAGCTGATTTTGCAGCCGAAGCAAACATGACGACTTCTGACGAGAATCGCATCGTGGCCATTCGCTGGCTGACAACCTCAAGTAAGAGTACTGGCGACGCAGAACCCCAAGTCGAGATCGAGGTTGCATCAACACGGCCATTTCCGGTTGGCGGCGCACTGCCAGAACTGAGAATCGGATCGGCTCGATTTTCTCTGTCACGCTTCGCTGAAAATACTACAGATAGGCTGATTTTCACGTTGAACGCCGATGAATTCAATGCATTGACCGACGGTGCAGAAGTAACCATTCGGGTCGGAGGCGCTCCAGTCTGGATTTTCGGTCCGCTATCGAAGTAACCAATTTGTCACCGGTGCCTACAACGCATCGGTGACAAATTGGAAAACTCTTGTATCATTTGCACAATAACTCCTACGAATCCCTGTCGGTTTCTTGCTGAGCGCTATGCTCTTGTAAGGCAATTTCTTTAATCGTGCTCTGATCAAAAATTCGCTTACCGATCGGTACTTGATAGCCTTGTTCCTTGATCAGGATCGCACCTACCGGGCAGATATTCGCCGCCAAGTCGGTAACGGCGATCGATGCATCGGCGAGCTTGCCGCTGGGTGTATTGACGATCAGTTGCGCATTAGTGCCGCGTCCGGCGATGGCGAATACATTTTTTTTGTCGATATCGCGGCTGGCGCGCACGCATAAATCGCACAGAATGCAGCGACAGCGGTCGAGCAAGATCTCCGGGTGCGATGCGTCTATTTCGCGGCGTTGATAAAATTGTGGAAAGTGATCATCGAGCATGCCCAGATGATAAGCCATCGCTTGTAATTTGCAGTTGCCGGTTTTTTCGCATGACGGACAAATGTGGTTGCCTTCGACGAACAGCATTTGCGTGATCGCTTTGCGTGCGGCATTCATTTCAGGCGTGTCGCTGCGTATTTGCTGCCCTGCTGCAGCCGGTGTAGTACACGCAGCGACGCTGCGATTGCCGGTTTCCACCACGCACAAGCGGCAATTGCCGCTCGGGGATAAACCGGGATAATGGCACAAATGCGGAATATAGATGCCAGCGGCCAGCGCTGCATCCATGATGGTTTGCCCGGCCGTAAACGGGATTTCTTGCTCGTCGATACGGATGGTATTTGTGCCGTCGTCGGTCATTAGCGATTGTCCAAATGTGCAGCCGCGTCGTCACGCTGCGTGATTTGCCGTGCGCTGGCCAGAGACCGATCGAGATCGAAACGGGCGGTGAAATGCGGTTTCAGAGCTTGAGTGAAAGTGTGCGGGAATTGCCGCAGACCGTTTAGCACATGATTGGCGGCGCTATGACCCAGCCCGCAGTGCGATTGATGCTGTACGATCTGGCTGAGTTGCTGTAATTCTTCGAGGTCGCCAGTCGAGCCGCGACCCGCAGCGATGTTATCCAGCGTAATTTTCAACAATTGGGTTCCGACTCGACACGGTGCGCAAAAACCGCAACTCTCGTGTGCAAAGAATTGCGCAAAATTGCGGTGAATCGCCAGTAAATCGCGCTGTTTTCCGAATACCAGAAACGATCCGCCGGTGGATACATCTTCGAAAGCAATGGTGCGGTTAAAATCCCTAGCACTGAGCAAAACACCGGCGGGACCGCCGATTTGTACCGCTTGCACATCGACGGCATCGCAATCATCCAATACTTGCCTGATGGTTATACCGAACGGGTATTCATAAATGCCCGGTTTCTCACAATCGCCACTGATACTGAATACTTTGCTGCCTGCCGATGTCGAAGTGCCGACGGCTTTGAACCAATCGGCGCCATGCACAGTAATTTGGGCAGCGGCGATGAAGGTTTCCACGTTATTAACCACGGTCGGTTGCCCCAAATAACCGTGTGTCACTGGAAATGGCGGGCGAATGCGAGGAATGCCGGGCTTACCTTCGAGCGATTCGATCAACGCCGATTCCTCGCCGCAAATATACGCGCCGGCTCCGATGACGATACTGATATCGAAATCAAAACCTTCTCGATCGAGAATGCATGAACCCAATAATCCCTGCGTACGTCGCCGATCCAACGCAGCTTGCAATGATGGCAGCAAATATCGATACTCGCCGCGCAAATAGACAAAACCTTGCGATGCGCCAATTACAAATGCGCATACCGTCATACCTTCAAGCATCGCATCCGCGTATTCGAGCAGCAAATACCGATCTTTGAACGTGCCCGGTTCGCCTTCATCGGCATTGCAAATAACGTAGCGCGTGTCAGCCGACGCTTCGCGACACAAACGCCATTTCTGACCGGTATCGAACCCTGCACCGCCGCGGCCGCGCAACCCGGATCGCTGAATGTTTGCCAATGTATCGTCGGCACCTTGTTTCAGCGCTTGTTGCAACGCGCTGCCCGGAATCCATGCCTCGGATAGTAGCAAATCGCGGCGTCGCACCCTATCGGGCACTTCGAGCCATGTTGCCGACCAATGTTGAATCGGTACTTCACTGTTGATTTGTTGCGCAATGTGCGCGATTTTTTCTGGGTTCAAGCCAATGATCGGGATGCCATTTACTAGCATGGATGCGCCGTGATCACACATTCCGATACACGAGGTTTCATCGATGCTGACCAAACCGTCTGCGCGGGGTTGTCCTGGAGTAACTTGAAGTAACTGACAAAGCGATTGCAGCAAATTATGTCCATTCGACCAATAACCGCAACTGGTGCAGTTACTGAACAGAATATGGTAGCGGCCGCACGGCTGCGTGGAGAAAAAAGCATAAAATGCCACGACCGACTTTATTTGACTAACCGGCAAGCGATATTCAGCAGCCACTTGCTGCATGGCTTGCGATGGAATATGCCGGTACTGCTGCTGGATTGCATGCAACCGATGCAGCAAATGTTCCGAGTTGGAAGAATGGCAAATATTTGTGCGTGTCATACGGTGAGGATAATCGGCATTTCCCTATGTCAGTGCTTTCCTGTACTGCCGAAACCGCCTTCACCGCGATGACTTTCATCGAAGCTATCTACCTGATTGAATTCGACCTGAATTATCGGGACCACGACAAGCTGTGCGATACGTTCCAATGGATTGAGCGTAAAAGCTGTTTGCCCTCGATTCCAGCAAGAAACAAGAATTTGTCCTTGATAATCGGAGTCAATCAATCCGACCAGATTTCCTAATACGATGCCATGTTTATGTCCCAAGCCAGAACGTGGCAAGATCAGAGCAGCTAATCCGGTATCAGCCAAATGTATAGCGATTCCGGTTGGAATCAGACAAGTTTCCCCCGGATTTATTATGACCGGTTGATCGATGCAGGCACGCAAATCCAATCCGGCAGAGCCCGGTGTTGCATAAGCAGGAGGTTGTTCGTTTAAGCGTTGGTCGAGAATCTTGATATCAATTTTTTTCATGGCTTGTTGGTTTTGATTGTGAATAAAGTGCGTGGATATGCTGAATTAAGCGCCTTGCTTGCTCGATTTTTGCTGCTTTGGTCAGACTATGCTTGCCGGCATCGTCAAACAGAGTCAATTCGCTCTCATCGGCACCGATCGCATCTTGCGCCTGGTTGGCAATCAGCAAAGGCAAATTCTTTTTTTTCCGTTTAGTCTGGGCGTTTTGCTCGAGATTTTCAGTTTCTGCGGCAAACCCGACACAAAAAGGGGGATTGGGTAGGTCGGTTACGGTGAGCAAAATGTCGGGATTTGCGACCAAATCAATGGTCAAATGCTGATCCGTTTTTTTGATTTTCTGCGGGTTGATTTTAGCCGCGCGATAATCGGCAACCGCAGCAACACTGATAAAAATATCGGTTTGCGGTATTTCAGTCAGCACAGCCTGCAGCATTTCATTGGCGCTTGTCACTGAAACCAATTTGTCCACTGGTGGCGGCGCTAAACACGTCGCACCCGAA
Organism: Nitrosomonas sp. UBA6494; assembly: GCA_002435335.1. Lineage (GTDB taxonomy): Bacteria > Pseudomonadota > Gammaproteobacteria > Burkholderiales > Nitrosomonadaceae > Nitrosomonas. The sequence continues at coordinate 17,334 of DJMI01000008.1, read as the reverse complement.
ATCAGTGTCACCGAGGCGCCAGCTTCAGTTGCTGCTTGAGCAACGGCATAGCCCATTTTTCCGGAGCTTTTGTTGGTTATGCCGCGAACTGCATCAATCGCCTCGAATGTCGGCCCTGCAGTGATCAAAACCCGTTTGCCATCGAACAACTTTTCCATATGAAAGAATGAGTGCACGGCTTCGGCCAACTCAGACGCTTCCAGCATGCGTCCCATTCCCGTTTCGCCGCAAGCTTGCAACCCGTCTGCCGGACCGATGACGATTGCACCGTCTTGCCGCAGCATCGATACATTTCGTTGTGTGGCAGGATTTTTCCACATTTGCTGATTCATGGCGGGGGCGATCATTAATGAGCAATTGCGTGCCAAGCATAATGTGGTCAACAAATCATCGGCCAATCCATTGGCAAGCTTGGCGATAAAATCAGCGCTGGCAGGTGCGATCAGAATCAGTTCTGTCGTGCGCGACAGATTGATGTGCGCCATATTTTGCATTGCATTGGTTTCCCACAAGTCGGTATAAACCGGATTGCCGGTTAACGATTGAAATGTGGCAGGACCGACAAAATGACATGCCGATTCCGTCATGACCGTAGTGACGTCGATTCCTTGCTGCGTTAACAGCCGTGCCGCTTCTGCAGCTTTATATGCGGCGACACCACCGGTTACACCAAGTAGCAAGCGTTTATTTTCGGCCATAAATAAATATCCGCTATTGAAAGGGAAAAATTGTGGATATTTTACTCAATCTGAGCGAAGTGCATGCCGCTATCTGCACCATAGCTTTTTAGTTGAGTGTCGCACATGGCAATTACAAACTGGCCTGTAGCGGAACGACCGCGAGAAAAATTATTGCAAAAAGGTGTTTCGGCATTATCGGATACCGAGTTGCTGGCAATCTTTTTGCGCACCGGAATCACCGGTAAGAGTGCGGTTGATCTCGCTCGTGAATTGCTTTCGCATTACGGCAGCTTAACCGGTATTTTTGTGGCCAGCCAAACCAGTTTCTGTCAAATTCCCGGTATGGGAGCAGCAAAGTATGCGCAACTCCAGGCGGTACTCGAAATGGCGCGACGTGCGTTGAATGAAGAATTAAAGACCGGGAATGCGTTAAATTCGCCTGAATTAGTAAGAAATTTCTTGCGTTTATGTTTGGCCAATAAGCCGCACGAAGTATTCATCGGTATCTTTCTCGACGCACAGCATCGCACGATTGCGAGCGAAGAACTATTCAGCGGGACCCTGACACAAGCCAGCGTGTATCCACGTGAAGTTGTCAAACGCGCATTGCATCACAATGCGGCAGCGATCATTTTTGCGCATAACCATCCTTCCGGCGTTGCGGAGCCGAGTCATGCGGATAAACTATTGACGCAATCGCTAAAACAGGCGCTGGCGCTGATCGATGTCAGAGTATTGGATCATTTTATCGTCGGCAATGATACTACTATGTCGTTTGCTGAATACAATTTAATTTGAAGTAATGTTTTACATTTTATCAATATTTATAATTCGTTATCTGTTCTGGTATGTTTGCAATGGGAAAATACAATCGACAGTGATGGCAACTATAGACTTGCAACATCGAAAGCACTAATATGATGAGGGTGGTGAGGTATGTAAGAATTGGCTGATGCGTTGTCAGTAAAAGCCCTTTGTAGTACACCCGATTAGAGGGGGTGAGTTGCCGAGAATGCGCAATGAGTGTTTTTCTAATCTATATAATCTATATTTTGGTAGGAGGAATGAGCAATGCGTAAATTCCAAAAAGCAGTAGTGATAGGATTAACTGTGATGATGGTTGGATTTGTACCAGCATCTATCAGTGCCACATCCATCATGGTGGCAGAAAGTGATGGATCCGATCGCCGTGCTGAGCGAAAACAGCAAGGCGAAAGCCGTAAAGCTGATAGGGAAGCTCGCAAGGCAGAGAAAGAAGCGAAGCGTGAGCAGCGCAGGGCCGAGAGAGAGGCTAGACGGGAAGAGCGTGAAGCTGGGAAAGAATCTCGGGATGCTGAAATAAAAGCTAAAAGAGAGCAACCCAAAACTGACGAGGAAGTCGCAAAATAAACGAAGTTCCATCACAGACAATTGGTTGTAATCGGTTCTGGCATTTGACGGAAGCACTGCCAATTGTCTGTACGAGACCTTAGCACGGCGTCATGAGCGGCGCGAGAATAAGGTGCAAAGGTCTCTGTAAGTATGAACAGCTATATTTTCAAATGTGGCTCAAAAATTTATCTTGCCAAGTAGTTTCATTTGGCTCGATCAATGATTCATAATTTTTCAATACATCGTCTTTTATCCTAATTAATTATTAAATTAGCAATGGATGACGCCAAACGAACAAAAAATCAACTTCTAGAAGAAATTAAGCAACTGCGTTTTGAATTGGCAACTGTTAAATCGATAACAGAGAAACGCACGCATGAATTGTATGTCAGTGAAGAACGGTTCTCTTTGGCAATGCGTGGTGCTAATGATGGGCTGTGGGATTGGAATTTGGAAACGGATGAGGTCTATTACTCACCACGCTGGAAAAGTATGCTGGGTTATGAAGAAAATGAACTGATGAATCATTTCAACACCTGGGCAAGTCTGGTTCATCCGGAAGATAAAGCGTTTGTATTGAAAAAGGTGAACGATTATGTTTCAGGCCGAACCGATACATACGAAGTGGAAATGCGTATGCGACATAAAGACGGTCATGATGTTTTTGTGTTATCTCGTGCATTTCTTGCTCTCAGAGAATTCGACGGCAAGCCGATTCGTCTTGCAGGAACGCATGTCGATATTACCGAGCGTAAAAAAGCGGAAGTATACGACAATCAACAGGCCGAAATACTCGAGATGATCGCAGTCGGACGGTCTGCTTCGGCTATCTATAATGCGATCGCACTGATGTACGAAGCGCTTCATCCCGGCATGCGATGTTCGATGTTGGAACTGGACGGCAATAAGCTTATGCACGGTGGTGCACCGAGTTTGCCGAAGGAATATTGCGAAGTAGTACATGGTTTGGAAAACGGACCGAGTGTGGGTTCCTGCGGTACATCGACTTTCACCGGGCAGCGAGTGCTGGTGGAAAACATTGACACAGACCCCAAATGGGCAAAAATCAAGCATTTTGCATTACCGCACGGCATGCGCTGTTGCTGGTCGGAACCGATCAAGAATTCCAGCGGGAAAGTTTTAGGCGCGTTTGGCATGTACTATAATCATCCGGCATTGCCTAATGAGCATGAATTAAAAGATTTGGTGGCTGCTGCCAGGCTGGCAGGGATCGTCATGGAGCGGGACCAAGCGCAAAAGCGCATTCGCACGCTCGCGTATAACGATGAGTTGACTGGGCTTGCTAGCCGTGCTGCTTTCAAACATCATGCCAAAGAAATCACCAAAACATATAGCCGGCATGAGCGTCGTTTTGGATTGCTGTATATTGATCTGGATGACTTTAAACGAATTAATGACAATCTTGGACACGACGCTGGCGACTTGCTGCTACAAATCGTAGCGCAGCGTTTGGTATCAAGTTGTCGTGAAATGGATTTTATTGCACGATTGGGTGGCGATGAATTCTGTATTCTGATTGAAGAAGTAGAGGAAGATTATGCCGCCAATGTGGCCAAACGTTGCCTTGCCGCAGTTGCTCAACCAATCGAGATTTATTCCAGAAAAATCACACCCGCCTGTAGTATTGGCATAGCCTATTTCCCCGATGATGGAAGAGACCTGTCCACATTATTGAAAGCAGCGGATGTTTCGTTATATTCGGCTAAAGAAAACGGCAAAAATCATTATGCCTTCTATCGTGCCGAATTGACTCATAAAGCAGAGTATCGCTTCCAAATCGAACAAAACCTTCGGGAAGCAATTGAAAAGCAAGAGCTGTCTTTGGTGTATCAACCGCAAATCAATATCGTTACCGGTGAAATCTTCGGCATCGAAGCATTATCCCGGTGGTTCCATCCCCAGCTAGGCCAGGTGCCGCCAAGCGACTTCATTGCCGTTGCGGAAAGAATCGGTATGAGTAAAACACTAACCGAATGGGTATTGCGTACAGCCTGTAATCAATTGGTTGCTTGGAAAAAGGAAGGCTTCCAAGGATTACGCATGGCAGTTAATGTTTCCCCCAGTCTTTTTCTGGATAAAGAGTTTGTACTGCTGGTTAAAAGTATTATCAATGAAGTGGGAATCGCTCCTGCCGAATTGGAGCTCGAGGTTACTGAAGGCATCGTGCAGACCGATCCGCGTAATCTGGCCGTTTTTCAGCAGCTAAAGAACTTGGGGGTGTCGCTGTCCATTGATGATTTTGGAAGCGGTTATTCATCGTTTGCATCGTTAAAGCACTTAATGGCGGATTATCTGAAAATAGACAAATATTTCATTGACGATATGCTGTCGGATGATAAAACGCTCACTTTAGTCGGTTCCATGGTGAAGATGGGTCTTAAGCTGGGTTATGGCATCATCGCCGAAGGTGTTGAAACACACGCGCAACTGGATATGCTAAAAAGCCTCGGATGTAAAATCGTGCAAGGCTATTTGATGAGTAAACCAATCAGTGCAGAAAATATTTCTGAGTTACTTCGCAACGAGTCGCACAAAGAGATCCTTGCTCAATCCCGGTTGGATAAAATTGCCTAACCGCGATTGAGTTTGAGCAGTGATTCTTTGGCAATCTTGATTCGTTTTTACGATCATCGCATCGTTAGTGCTTATTCGTATTCGTAATCTTATGATCACACCCATCTATTCAACTTCGGAAATTCGTGACATGGAAAGCCAAGCGTTGATGCTGCCGGAGCCACCCAAGTTGATGGAAAAGGCAGGATTGGCGGCGGCGCAAATCATCCGTGATCGGTTATTGCAAAGAAGTTGCTGTCATGTATTGGTACTTGCAGGGCCAGGCAATAACGGCGGTGATGCGTTTGTCGTTGCGCGCTATCTGCAGCAATGGGGTAATTCCGTTGTCGTGGTTTGCCTCAATAACCTAAACACTGTTCCATCGGATGCAAAGCAAGCGATGCAAGCCTGGCTGGACATCGGCGGTCAAATTCGATCCGATATACCTGATGGCGATTTAACGTGGGATGTGATTGTCGACGGTTTGTTCGGCATCGGGCTCGATCAATCGCAAAAACGGTGCATCGAAGGAAAATATGCGCAGTGGATTCAAACTGTCAATCTTCTGAGCGTTCCGATTGTTGCACTGGATGTTCCTTCCGGATTGGGCGGTGATGACGGGTGTATATATGGTACTGCGATTCGCGCCACGCTAACTGTGACTTTTATCGGGCTTAAATCCGGTCTCTACACCAACTTCGGACCCGAGTACTGCGGTATCGTAGTGCTCAACGATTTAGGTATTCAAGTGCCAACACCGCCGCTGCCGCATATCTGGTTGCTGGAGCAAAATCTCGCCAATACTTTACTGCCACCGCAACGTTCACGTAACAGTCATAAAGGTTCATTTGGTAATGTGGCTATCTTGGGAGGGGCCACCGGCATGATCGGTGCGGCATTGCTGGCCGGCAGGTCGGCGTTACATTTAGGTGCCGGTCGTGTGTATCTCGGCATGCTAAGCGATACTGCGCCACCGGTCGATTATGGGCAACCGGAACTGATGTTGCGTGCACCCAATGAATTATTTGCGTTAGCCTCGTTGAGCTGCTTGATTGTCGGTCCGGGACTCGGCACTTCGCCGCAAGCGATGACATGGCTGGAAAACGCGCTGAGTTCCGATTCGACATTGGTGCTGGATGCCGATGCGCTAAATCTGATCGCACAACAGCCAAGGCTTGGCAGCGTGCTCAGTCAACGGAAAGCGGCATCCATTCTGACCCCGCACCCCGCAGAAGCTGCACGGCTGTTGAATACCGATACCGCCGAGATACAAAATAATCGCATGGCGGCAGCGCATCGACTGTCAAGCCGGTTCAATTGTTATGCCGTGCTTAAAGGTGCGGGCAGCATTTGTTGCTTTCCGGACGGGGAGCGTTACATCAATACCAGCGGCAATCCCGGTTTGAGTTCCGCCGGAACCGGCGATGTGTTGGCGGGTATGATCGGCGCATTGATTGCGCAAGGATTGAATCCCGGCAATGCGTTGTTGCTGGCGGTTTATTTGCATGGCGCGGCGGCGGATCGTTTGTTGCTGCAAAATCACGGGCCTTTGGGGATGGTCGCATCCGAGGTTGTTTTGGCGGCACGATCGTTGCTGAATGAATGGATTTGTTCGTGCAACAACAGGTTTTGACAAGGAATCCACTCATCAACGTTTTTGACGGCATAGCGGGATTCGTATGGAAGCGGATCGTAATTTAACCAATTACTGGAGCCTGCCATCCGATGCAATATTTGCATTGTTAGGCAGCAACCACAGTGGACTTACACAATTACAAGCATCCGATCGTTTAGGTCAATATGGCCACAATTCGTTGGCTGCCGATCATGAGCGCGCACAAACTTTGCGTTTGCTGCTGAACCAATTCCGCAGTCCATTGGTATTGATTTTGGTATTTGCAGCGATCGTGGCCATTTTAATGCACGATTGGCTGGATGCATCGATTGTGCTGGCCATCGTGTTGATTAGTGCGCTGCTCGGCTTTGCTCAGGAATATCGCGCCACGTATGCCGTAGAGCAGTTGCGGCAAAAAATTTCGATCAAAACGACAGTGATTCGTGGCGGTCAACAGCAAATCATTCCGGCGACCGAGGTTGTTCCCGGCGATATTGTCTTGCTTTCCGCGGGTAATCTGATTCCGGCGGATGGTATTTTGCTGGAGGCCAAAGATTTTTACGTATCTCAGTCATTGCTGACCGGCGAGACTTATCCCGTGCAAAAAGATCCGGGCGTCTCGGCAAATCATGCCAGTTTAGTTGAGCGTAGCAATTGCGTTTTTATGGGCACTTCGGTGCGTAGCGGTGTTGCGAAAGCGCTCATTGTGCAAACCGGGCATGAAACGCAATATGGCCGGATTGCCGAAAGACTGTCATTACGTCCCCCGGAAACCGAATTTGAGCGTGGATTGCGTCAGTTTGGTGTGCTATTGGTTCGAATCATGATCGTTATGGTGATAGCGGTGCTGATCATCAATATCGTACTTCAGCATCCCACCATCGAAACTGTACTCTTTGCCTTAGCGTTAGCGGTGGGATTGTCGCCGGAATTATTGCCCGCCATACTTTCCATTACACTAGCCCATGGCGCAAAGGCGATGGCAAGCCATGGCGTCATTGTCAAGCGTCTGAATGCAATCGAGAATCTTGGCAGCATGGATGTGCTTTGCACCGATAAGACCGGAACCCTGACCGAAGGAGTGGTGCAATTGGACAAAGCACTGGATTTTACCGGTCAGCCTAGTGAGCATGTGTTGCGTCTTGCGTATCTGAATTCGCATTATCAAACCGGCTTGTCCAATATACTTGATGACGCCATTATTGCAACCGGAGCACGCAACGGCCTGACTGCATTATCATCGTACCGCAAACTGGATGAAATTCCATACGACTTCATTCGCAAACGCCTTAGCATTGTGGTGCAACAAGATTCCGATACTTCCGCGCTGATGATCAGCAAAGGTGCTTTGCAGCAGATTCTGGCGATTTGCGATCGCGTCCAAACAAATGATGGCACTCAATCACTGACCGAGCAGCACGCTCAGTTGATTCAACAGCAATTTACTGCCTGGAGCATGCAAGGGTATCGGGTTCTGGGCGTTGCTCAGAAATCAGTGGCGTCCGCTTCGGAATATGGCCGCGATGAAGAGCAAGGCATGATTTTTACCGGATTTTTGTTATTTTTCGATCCGCCGGAAGCAGGAGTGAACGATACATTGCTTGCATTCAAAAAACTGGGTGTGCAGCTCAAAATCATTACCGGAGATAATCAATACGTTGCCCGTCATGTCGCGGAAATGGTCGGTATCGATGCGCAGCGCATCATTACCGGTGCTGAGCTGGAGGATATGAAAGACGAAGCCCTGTGGCATTTGGCGCCCAGTGTTGCGCTATTTGCCGAGGTTGACCCCAATCAAAAGGAAAGGATTATTACCGCGCTGCAAAAAATGGGACATGTAGTGGGGTATTTGGGCGACGGCATCAACGATGCGCCAGCTTTGCACGCAGCCGATGTCGGTATTTCGGTAGACAATGCCGCCGATGTGGCCAAAGAAGCCGCGGATCTGGTGTTGCTGGAGCATAATCTGGCGGTTCTGCGCCAGGGAATCGAAGAAGGGCGGCACACTTTCGCCAATACGCTGAAATATATTTTTATCACCACCAGCGCCAATTTCGGCAATATGATCAGCATGGCCGTCGCATCGTTGTTTTTGCCGTTTCTACCGCTGCTGGCGAAGCAGATTCTGTTGAATAATTTCCTATCGGATATCCCCGCAATCGGTATTGCAGGCGATAACGTGGATCGAGATTGGGAACGTACGCCGCATCGCTGGAACATCAAATTGATCAGAAACTTTATGATCGTTTTCGGTTTGATCAGCGTCGTGTTCGATTTGTTGACTTTCGGGGTATTGCTCTACTTTGCCGGTGAGGTCGAGGAAATTTTTCGCACCGGCTGGTTTGTCGAGTCCTTGTTGACCGAGTTGCTGATATTGCTAGTGATTCGCTCGTACAAACCGTTCTATCGCAGCCTGCCTGGCAAGTTTCTGATGACAAGCATCATCGGAATTGCCGTTGTCGCACTGGCATTGCCTTATTTGTCCATCGGAGCCATGTTCGATTTTGTTCCACTACCGTGGCCGGTGCTTGGCGCTATTCTGGTGATTACCGGGTTGTACATATTGGCATCCGAATTTGCCAAGCACTATTTCTTTCGGCGAGTCAGCAAATTCCGCTAGCAGGTCGGTGGTTCAGATGTATCGGGCTCGCTCAACGGCAATTCCAATTGTTTGTTGTCCGATTCTATCAGGGCTTTCATTTCTTCCAACGGCGGTAATTCCTGCAATGAGCGCAAATTCAGATCGTCGAGGAAATGCTGCGTGGTAGCGAACAATGCAGGTTTTCCAGGCACGTTGCGGTGCCCGACTTCGTCGATCCAACCGCGTGCTACGAGGGTTTTTAGAATTGATCCGGAAACGCTGACACCGCGAATCTCTTCGATATCACCGCGCGTTACCGGTTGGTGGTAAGCGATGATGGCGAGTGTTTCCATGACGGCACGTGAATACCGCGGTGCTTTTTGCGGTGACAATTTTTCCAGGTACGGTTGCATTTCGGCTTTGGTTTGGAAGCGCCAACCGCTGGCGACAGACACCAATTCGATACCGCTGTCTCGCCATTTTTGCCGCAATTCTTCCAAGTGCTTGACAATGGCGGCGGTACTCAATGCGTTATCGAACAATTTGCGCAATTCCGTTACAGAAAGCGGTTCTTGCGTTGTCAGTAATGCGGTTTCGAGAACTTGCAGCGTTCTTGCTGGGGACAGCGCTGTCGCTTCGTTATGCGGATTGACTGGCATTGGCGGCGTGAATGAAAATAACTCCGGAATCCTGTGCTTGCGAAACGGTTAATAACAGTTCTTTGGCCAATTCCAGGATCGCTAAAAAGATGACCACCACTTCGGCAACCGTAGCCGATGCAGGAAATAACTGAAAAAACTCGATTTGCGTATGTCCACGCAAATCGCGCAGCACCTGACTCATATAAACTCGCACCGAAAGGGCTTCGCGTTTGATTTGATGATGCCGGTTTGCTTTCGCGCGCGCTAAGATGGCCGACCACGCATTGCGCAAATCGTCCGGATTGACATCGGGTAGCAATGCGGCGGCTTTTTGTTCGATCAAAATTTGAATCACACTGAAGTCGCGTTCGGCTTGCGGTAACTCATTCAATCGTTCCGCCGCTTTTTTGATTTGCTCGTACTCGAGCAAGCGCCGCACCAATTCGGCGCGTGGATCGCGTTCGTCCTCGGTTTCCGCTTTGGGATTGACGGGCAGCAGCATGCGCGATTTGATTTCGATCAGCAGTGCGGTCATCAATAAATATTCCGCCGCCAACTCCAGTTGATCGACACGCATCATTTCGACGTAGGTCATGTATTGTTGCGTTAGTTCGGCCATTGGAATATCGAGGATATTCAAATTGTGCTTGCGGATCAAATACAGCAGTAGATCGAGCGGACCTTGAAAGGTATCGAGAAAAACTTCCAATGCATCCGGCGGGATGTATAAATCCTGAGGGATTTCCAGCAAAGGTTCGCCGCAGATTCTGGCAACGGGTTGTGCCGCAACCGGATCGATTACCTGATTTTCACTCATTGATCGATAAAATCAATCGCGTACCACTGGAAAGTTATGAATAGCTGAGCCCCATCGCCTCACGGATGTCGCGCATGGTTTCTTCCGCCAGTTTATTGGCTTTTTCACAACCGTCGGCAATGATGTTGCGCACCAGCGTCGGATCTTCTTCGTATTTCTTGATGCGTTCATACATTGGCGCTTGTTCGGCCAGGATTTTGTCGATGATCGGCGATTTGCAGTCCAAACAACCGATTTCGGCGTTTTTGCAGCCTTGCTGTACCCATTCGCGGGTTTTGTCGTCGGAATAAACCTGATGAAATTGCCATACCGGGCATCTGGCAGGATCACCCGGATCACTGCGGCGCACGCGCGCCGGGTCGGTCGGCATGGTGCGTACTTTTTTGCGGATGGTCTCCGGATCTTCGCGTAAGCTGATGGTGTTGTTGTACGACTTGGACATTTTCTGTCCATCCAATCCCGGCATGCGCGATGCTTCGGTCAGCAGTGTCTCCGGTTCTGCCAAAATCATTTTGCCGCCGCCTTCCAAGTAACCGAATAATCGTTCGCGGTCTCCCAGGCTTAAGTTTTGCTGTTCGTTCAATAAAGACCGTGCTTCTTCCAATGCATGCTCGTCGCCTTGCTCTTGATACAAGGTGCGCAGTTCGGTGTACAGCTTCGATTTTTTTGAGCCGAGCTTCTTGATTGCCGCTTCCGCTTTTTCTTCAAAACCGGGTTCTTTGCCGTAAATGTGATTGAAACGGCGTGAAATCTCACGAGTGAATTCCAGATGCGGTGCTTGATCTTCGCCGACCGGTACCAGATTGGCACGGTAAATCAGTATATCCGCGCTTTGCAACAACGGATAACCCAAAAAACCGTAAGTGCTGAGATCTTTTTCCGATAATTTTTCCTGCTGGTCTTTATAGGTGGGAACTCGCTCCAGCCAACCGAGCGGCGTCATCATCGACAACAGCAAATACAATTCGGCGTGCGCGGGTACTTTGGATTGAATGAATAAAATCGCCTGCGCCGGATCCACGCCTGCCGCCAGCCAATCGATCACCATATCCCAGACGTTTTGTTCGATGATTTCAGGCGAGTCGTAGTGAGTGGTCAATGCATGCCAATCGGCGACAAAAAACAGGCACTCGTATTGCTGTTGCAGCTTGACCCAATTTTTCAAAACACCGTGATAATGTCCTAAATGCAGGCTGCCGGTTGGGCGCATACCTGATAAAACGCGATCAGCAAACATGATAACTTCCTAAAACGTTGGTTAGATATACAAATCGAAAAAGGATACGATAAAAATTTTAACCCACAAAATAGCAGGACCTATGATGACGCTTAAAATGCCGCTGAATAACAATACCAGTAAAATCATAAAGCCGTAAGGTTCGATGCGTGCAAACGGCAGCGCAATACGGTTGGGCAGCAAGCTAACCAGCATCCGCCCGCCATCCAGCGGCGGCAGCGGCAGCAGATTGAGCACCATCAGGATGACATTGATTTCGATTCCGGCGATGCCCATTAACGCCAGCGGTTTGGCGAAGCTGCTTTCCGGCATGGCAAGCGCCAGCTTGATCATCGATGCCCAGAACAATGCCATCAATAAATTTGCTCCTGGACCGGCTGCGGCTACCCACAGCATATCGCGCTTAGGATGGCGTAATCGGGTGAAATTAACCGGTACCGGTTTCGCCCAACCGAATAAAAAACCTGCACCCACCGTCAGTTTGCTTAATACAAATAACGACAACGGTACCAGGATGGTGCCGACCAAATCGATATGCCGTATCGGATTAAGGCTGATGCGACCTGCGTTATGGGCGGTCAGATCGCCGAATTGTTTTGCGACATAACCGTGTGCCGCTTCATGCATGGTGATGGCAAAAATAACCGGCAATGCATAAATGGCTATGCCTTGGATGATTTCATTCATGCTCGATTCCAAACGGTTCGATGCTGCCTTTGCCTTGCCGCACCAATGCGGGTAGGTCGGTGGTCAAGTCGATGACGGTGGTCATGTCGATACCGCATGAACCGGCATCCAGGATCAATTCGACTTGATGCTCCAAGCGTTCGCGAATTTCTTCCGCGTCGTTGAGCGGATAGTCGTCGCCGGGCAAAATCAAGGTGGAGCTGAGCAGCGGTTCGTCCAGTTCTTGCAGCAGCGCCAGCACTACCGGATGATCAGGGACGCGCAGTCCTATGGTGTTACGCTTCGGATGTTGCATTCGGCGCGGTACCTCACGGGTTGCTTGCAAAATAAAGGTGTAGCTCCCGGGTGTCGTTGCCTTCAACAAGCGGTATTGGCTGTTATCGACCTTGGCATAAGTGGCGATTTCCGCCAGATTACGGCACACCAACGTGAAATGATGGCTTTCGTCCACTTGCCGGATGGTGCGGATGCGCGCCATCGCATCTTTATCGCCGAGATGGCAGCCGAGGGCATAGCTGGAATCGGTCGGATACACGATGATACCGCCGTTACGCACAATCGTTACGGCTTGTTTGATCAGGCGTAAATGCGGGTTGTCAGGGTGGATGGAGAAGAATTGCGCCACAGCAAAAGGATTTAAATCAAAGCGTTATTCTATCAATTCGGCACTTGCGGTGTTTTTCCAGTGCTGCCAAATCGGTGTGCATCCGTACGGGAATTCGGGCAATTGCCCCAGATCGAAGTGACTTTCGCCGGGGCCATGAAAATCCGAGCCGCATGAAACCAAAAAATTCCGTTCTTGCGCATGTCGGCCAAAATGCTGAATTTGGTCCGGGGTATGGCTTGAAGTCACCACTTCGATGCCGGAGCCGCCCAATGCGCTGAACTCATCGAATAAATCGTTCAGAACGTTTTTACCCATATCGTAGCGCCCCGGATGCGCGATGATGGCGTGGCCGCCGCTGCCGCGAATCCAATCGATCGCATCGCTGAGCGAAGCCCATTCGTGCGGGGTGTAACCGGGTTTTCCCTTAACCAGATATTTTTTAAATACCGATTTGACGTCTTTGGCGTAACCTTGTTCGACCAAAAAACGGGCAAAGTGCGTGCGCCCGATTAAACTGCGTATGCCGACGAAAGTGTAAGCGCCTTCCAGGCTGCCGTGGATACCGATTTTTTCCAGTTCGGCAGCGATATTGCGGGCGCGCTGCGCGCGTCCGGCGCGTACTTTTGCCAAACCTTCAACCAGTGGCGCATAATCCGGATCGATATCCAATCCGACAATGTGCAAGGTGCGTCCGCGCCAACTCACAGATATTTCCACGCCGTTTATAAATGTGATACTTTTCGCTGCAGCGGCTTGCCGAGCCTCAGTGAGTCCGGCGATATCGTCATGATCGGTTAATGCAAGCGTTTCAACACCGCGCTGAGCGGCGCGTTCGACCAATTGAGCGGGCGCCAGCACGCCGTCGGAAATAGAAGAATGACAGTGTAAATCAATATTGAGCATGAAAATTCGTTGCGCCAAGCGGGACACGCATCATAGCAAATAACCCGATTGAAGAGAAATTATTGTATTGGATCGTAAAAGAGATTATTGAATCATGGATAAAAATAGATATACCGCCGTATCTGGTAGGAAGGGGTTATGAATATCCCGTCGATTTACGACAGCCATCTTGCCGCCGCGCCGCATCGGAGCTTGTTTTTGGCAGGAGCCGTGCAAGGCGTGCTGACCGTGCTGTGGTGGCTGTTCGATTTAACCGGGCGTTACGGTATCGCCGGGTCGATTACCGGCTGGGAAATCGCGCCGACGTGGGCGCACGCTTTTTTGATGGTTTACGGTTTTTTCCCGTTCTTCATTTTCGGTTTTCTTTTTACCACTTACCCTAACTGGATGAACGGCGACAAGGTCAAGCCGCAACAATATGTCGCCACCTGTGCGTTGATGATATCCGGCGTGATGCTGTTTTATGTCGGAATGGCAACGCATAAAGTGCTCAGCATCGTTGGCATCGAGCTGATGCTGACCGGTTGGGGTATTGCGGTTTATGTGCTGTTTCGTATCCTGCTGACGACGCCGGCGCAAGACAAGCGTCACGCGCGAGTGACCAGCGTTGCGTTGCTGATGGGCTGGCTGGGTGTGGCGGCGTATCTGGTATGGCTGGTAACGGACATTCCGGCGGCGCTCGATTTTGCGCGCTACGCCGGTATTTGGTTGTTTCTGCTACCCATTGTGCTGACCGTTTCGCACCGCATGATTCCATTCTTTTCCAGCAGGGTATTGGATAACTACGAAATGGTACGGCCGTTCTGGATGCTGTGGCTGATGCTTGCCTGCATGGTTGTGCATGGTGTTTTGCATTGGCTGGGAATGTTTGCATTTGTCTGGATAGTCGATTTTCCGCTGGCCGGTTGCGCGCTTTATCTGTCGTACCGTTGGGGTTTCATGCGCAGCTTTCAGGTTAGCCTGCTGGCCGTGCTGCACATATCGTTTGCCTGGCTAAGCTTGGCGATGCTGCTGTATGCCGTACAAAGCCTAGTCTATTTCACTTCGGGAAGTCTAATACTGGGGCTTGCACCGCTGCACGCTATAGCAATCGGCTTCTTCTCCGGCATGATCCTGGCGATGGCATCACGCGTCACACTAGGGCATTCCGGACGACCGTTGCAATTGGATCGTTTCACCTGGCTGCTGTTCTTGGCTTTCCAGGCCACCGCAGCGATCAGGATTCTGGCTGACATCATCCCTGCAGTTGCGCCGATGTTTTATGCCGCAGCGGCATTGATTTGGCTGGTTTGTTTCGGACTGTGGGCGATTAAGTTCTCGCCGATTTATTGGCGGGCAAGGGTGGATGGGAAAGTGGGGTGATTTCAGAGCATCGGATCAATAGCTGTCCTAAGTTGCGTCTATGCACAGACGCTGGATTCAATGAAAGCCAATGCAGCAGCAGCGGGAAGCGGTTTGCTGAAAAGATAGCCTTGAATGATGTCACAGCCTTGTGAAGTCAGCAACGTACATTGGGAGTGATTCTCGACGCCTTCCGCCACCACCGTTAGGCCCAGATTGTGTGCCAGAGCGATGGTTGATGCGCAGATCGAGGCATCGCTCGTATTGTTATTGATATCAATTACAAAAGTTCGATCGAGCTTGATGGTGTGAATGGGCAGGAGTTTTAGATAACTCAGTGAGGAATAACCCGTACCAAAGTCGTCGATGGCGAGTCGTATGCCCATGATGCGCAAGGCCTGCAATTTGCCGATACTGCTCTCTGGATCGTGCATTGCTACCGATTCGGTTATTTCCAGCTCGAGATCAGTTCCTTTTAATCCGTGTTTCTCGAGAGTGAGTACAATGTCGGTCAGAAGCCGAGGCGAGTGTAGCTGGCGCATCGATAGGTTGATCGCCATCGAAAAACTTTCATGTCCCAGATCACGCCAGGTACGTAGTTGACGGCAGGCTTCGTCCAGTACCCAGGCGCCAAGCGGTTCGATTAAACCGGTTTCCTCGGCCAGAGCAATGAATTTTCCAGGTAGGATCATGCCTTGCACCGGATGCCGCCATCGAACCAGGGTCTCGAACCCTATCAGCTTTCCTGTGGTGGCCTGGAGCTTCGGCTGGTAGTGGAGTTCAAACTGGCACGTTTCTATGGCAGCGCGCAGCTCGTGTTCCAGGCGACTGCGCTCGGTGGCTGCTTGGGCCATATCCGGGCTGAACCACTGGGCGTTGTTGCGTCCGCTTTCCTTGGCGCGGTACATCGCGGTGTCGGCATGTTTCATCAGAATATCGCAGTTTTTGCCGTCATCAGGGAATAGCGCGAGTCCGATGCTCGGTGTCGAATACATTTCGTGATTTTCAAACATAAAGGATTGTCTGAGCATGGCGATTATTTTTTCGACCACATGAGTGGCGCACGAGATATTTTTAATATCGGTCAGGATGATCACGAATTCGTCGCCTCCGAGACGGGCGATGATATCACTCTCGCGAACACATTTATTCAAGCGGCGGCTAACTTCCACTAGCAAAGCATCTCCAGCGGCATGACCGAGAGTGTCGTTGATTTGCTTGAAGCGATCCATGTCGAGCAGCATCGCGGCAAGCTTGTTTTCATGACGCTTTGCTGTCACGAGGGCTTGTTCCATACGGCTCTGCAGGCCGAAACGGTTGAGCAATCCGGTCAGGGAATCGTGGTTGACCAGATGGCGGATGTGCTGCTCCGCTGCTTTGCGTTCAGTGATGTCGGTGAAGCTACCAATGTAGAACTCGATGTCGCCGTAGGCGTTACGTACTACCGAGATGCTCAGCCATTTCGGGTAGATACGTCCGTCCTTACCACGGTCGGTCAACTCACCCTGCCAGCTGCCGTGCTCAACGATTTCCCGCCACATCTCGCGATAGACCCCGACGGGCGTTTGGCCAGCGGACAGTATCCTGGGATTCTTGCCTTTGATTTCCTCCAGTGCGTAGCCAGTCAGCTCCGTGAAGGCGTGGTTGACCTCGATAATGCAGTTGTTTTTGTCGTTGATCATGATTGCTTCGTTACTGTGCTCGAAGACATGCGCTGCTAAGCGTAATCGCTTCTCGGCGTATTTGCGCTCAAGCAAATTGCGCACTCGTATCTTCAGCACACTGCCGTTCACAGGCTTGATAAGATAATCGTCGGCGCCGAGATTCAAGCCGTCGAGCTGGGATTGCTCGGAAGAATCCGCGCTGATGAAGATGACGGGGATGTCGCGTGTATCCTGCGCTTCGCGCAGGCGCCGCATTACATCGATGCCGCTCATGCCGGGCATCATCACATCGAGCAGAATCAGATCGGGGCGCTCGTCTTGTCCAGCCAGCCTGAGCGCTGCTTCGCCGTTGGTCGCGGTTTTGATTCGATGCGCTTCGCGCAGGATGGTAGCGAGGACGTGAATGTTCTCGGGTACGTCATCGACCACAAGAAGCAAAGGTTTTTTTGGTTCAAGGTGTTGACACCGGTCGAAAATTGACCAGAAAAGGCTAGTTGTAACGGTTGAAAATTGACCAGGTAATTTCCGTATCCTGCTTAAATTTTAGGCAGGAGAATTTAAGAGGTGATTACCATGGTTATGTATGCAAAGATACGACGGATGTTTTACCGTGAAC